>NZJB01000102.1 GCA_002691885.1 Gammaproteobacteria bacterium | reverse complement strand
CGCGATTCGCTCCTTAACTAAGGCAATTATGATGTCATCGGTCACTAAGGCCCCTGACGCCATTACCTGCTCAACTTTGAGCCCCAACTCAGACTTTTCCTTGACTGCCGCCCTCAACATATCACCCGTCGAAACCTGCGGGATGCTGTAGGTTTCTGCAATATATTTCGCCTGTGTGCCTTTACCAGCACCAGGCGCTCCTAACAATATGATCTTCATATTGAGGTCTCCTCAGTCTCTATCGCTTGAGTTAAAGGCCTTGCGTTTTTGCCTCTGCCCACAATGAATCCAGCTCTTCTAGACTACAACTTTCCAATGATCTNGTTTCTGCGNTAAGCCGTGCTTCTATCCATCTNAACCTGTNCTCAAATTTCTGATTAGCTTGTCGCAGCACCGTCTCCGGNTCTGTTTTCTGGTGGCGAGCAAGATTAACCGCTGAAAAAAACACATCGCCCAGTTCGCTTGCCGCGCGATCACTGTCACCTTCGCTCAGGGCTTCCTCGAACTCATCCAATTCTTCCCTTAGTTTGGCGATCACTGGTGCAGTTTCTGTCCAGTCGAAGCCAGCCCGCGCTGCTTTTTTCTGAAGTTTCCGGGCGCGCTCCAGCGCTGGTAGGGCCCGAGGCACTNCATCCAGTATACTCGGATACTCCGGTTGACCGACACCCGANTCAGCAGCTTCCTGTTTGGCACGCTTAATCTCTCTTTCCTGGTGCTTTATCTCTTCCCAGTTACTCACTACCTGGTCTGGCGACAACTCAATCGATTCGCCAAACGATTCGATTGCGCCTGTGCTGAACACATGAGGGTGGCGCCGTAGCAGTTTTTCTGTCACCGTTTCAACAACGTCTGCGAAGGAAAAGGTATTTATTTCTCTGGTGAGCTGCGCGTAAAAAACCACCTGGAAAAGCAAATCCCCNAGTTCATCCTGCAGATCCACCATATTCTTACGCTCAATCGCGTCAACTACCTCATAAACCTCTTCGATAGTGCACGGAATCAGGCTTTCTATTGTTTGTTCGAGATCCCAGGGACAACCATGTTCAGCGTCTCTCAACATGGCCATGACCCGNAGCAGCTTTTTCATGGCAGTCGCATCAGCTGCAAATTCACAGGGTTCTGTNTCAGACATAGGNCGGATCAATTGTGTTTTTGTTCAAATACAGCCATCGACTCAACATGGGCTGTGTGAGGAAACATATCCATTACACCGGCAGATTTCAATTGATAGCCTTGTGCAAGCAACTCGGCGCTGTCTCTAGCCAGCGTAGCTGGGTTACAAGAGACATACACAATTTGCTTAGGGGAAAATCTGCGTATCTGCTGAATCACTTCAATTGCGCCCGAACGAGGCGGATCGAGCAAGACCCTATCGTAGCGCTGCTGCGCCCATTCCGCATCGTCCAGGGGTTTAAATAAATCTGCACAGTAAAACTCCAAACCTTTTAGNCCGTTAAGGTCTGCATTTTCGTAACCCCGCTCNACCATCGCGTGACTGCCTTCCACGCCAACAACCTGCGCTCCCTGTTTAGCGAGGGGCAGAGTAAAGTTACCCAGTCCACAGAAGAGATCGAGTACGTTTTCGCCTGGCNGGGCAGCCATCAGTTCCACCACTCTGGAGACTATTTGACGGTTGACAGGCCCATTAATCTGCGTGAAATCCAGAGGATGAAACGCAAACTGCACCTCCTCGTCCGGCAAAAAGTATGCGAGCCGCTCCTTGCCCGCATCCGGATAGACCCGATGTACTGAATCGAGCCCTCCCGGTTGCAGATAGCAGTGTATCCGGTNCTCCGAAGCAAACTGAGTCAGCGCGTCCTGATCAGCGGGNGTCAGAGGCTTCAGATGACGAAAAANCAGCGCGATCTCAAGCGGAGCTCCCGGGTCTGGCTNCGTCTCTCCGGCGGCGACCTCAATCTGTGGAATATCTGCAGCTGAACTTAATCTGGAAATCAAACTTTTGAGACTGACAATCAGTTTTGAGACTTCACTGACCAAAACCCGGCAGTCGTCCATGACCGTGATAAAACTTGAGTGCTTCTCCCTGAAACCAACCAGGGCGCCACCTTTTTTCTGCACATATCTCACCGCCAGCCTGGCTTTCCGTCGGTAATGCGAGGCATCCGCTGCCAGTTTAGGCAGCAACTCAAAATCAACCGAGGTCAGTCCTGTGGNACGTTGCAGAAGATCAAGCAGCATTTCCTGTTTCATTTCCAACTGCTGGTCTGGATGCATATGCCGCAGCGAGCAACCACCGCAGATCTCTGAAACGGGACAGTCCGATTCTATTCTCGCGTCGTTTTTAAGCACAATCTTTTCTGTGCTCAATACATCGAATTGCGAGCGCGAGTGGACGTATTTAGCCAGCACCGTTTCACCCGCCAGAGCACCCTCAACGAAAGCCACTTTGCCTTCAATGTGGGTAACTCCTCTNCCCTCGTGGCTGAGCGATTCAACGTTGACCTCGATCGGNTCGACCGGGAGTTTTCGGCGCCGAGACCTACGTGGGCTCATGGGCAGAAAAAACACCAGTCGACAGGTAACGATCTCCACGATCACAAATAATGGCAACAATCATTGCGTGCTCGATTCTTTTCGCCAATTGCAGTGCGCCAAATACTGAACCTCCCGACGAAACGCCACAGAAAATGCCTTCATTTTCAGCCATGGCTCGCATGGTCTGTTCCGCATCAGACTGTTCGATATCGATGATGTCATCGACCAGCTTCCGGTCGAAGATGCTCGGCAGATAAGCCTCAGGCCACCGCCTTATACCGGGAATCTGGCTGCCGTCCTTCGGTTGCAAGCCTACTATTTGCACACCAGCATTTTGCTCCTTCAAAAAACGCGAGACTCCCATGATGGTACCGGTGGTCCCCATAGAGCAGACAAAATGTGTCACTTCACCCTGAGTATCACGCCAAATCTCCGGCCCCGTGCTGGCGTAATGGGCACTGGGATTATCTGCATTTGAAAACTGATCCAAGACCCTCCCTTGCCCTTGTTTCTCCATTTTTAGCGCAAGATCCCGGGCACCCTCCATACCTTCTGTTGAACTCACCAGTATCAATTCAGCACCGTAGGCCAGCATGGAGGCCTTGCGTTCGTCGCTCAAGTTNTCAGGCATAATCAGAGTCATGCGATAGCCTTTGGCTGCGGNAACCATAGCCAGTGCTATTCCGGTATTNCCGCTGGTGGCTTCGATCAATCGAACTCCCGGCGAAATCTCTCCCCGACGCTCGGCCTGCAGGATCATGTTTAGTGCTGGACGGTCTTTTATCGAACCCGCAGGGTTGTTNCCCTCAAGCTTTAGCAGGATCGTGTTGTTATTCGAAACAGGGGTTCTCTGCAGACGCACGAGTGGTGTGTCGCCGATAAGATTGTCAATAGAAGGATAAGGCATGAAAACCAGCGCGTCTGACTCGAAGCCGAATTATACCTCGATTGCTTCCTTGGCCAAAGCGACACTAGGTCGCAACGGCAAACAGCCCCCTGCTATGCAGCGGTTTGTCGCCGAGGTAGGCTGATAAAGCAAGTCGAAGCAATCGTTTCGCCGCCAGCATCGCTTGATCATCGGCAAAATCCATTTCNCGCAGCGCGATCAGGTCAGCCCCTCTGAATTCGTCAGGACCNGATGCGGCGCCAGCTGACAGAATGCTGGCCTGAAAGCCNAGGTCNGGAATGAATCNGTAGACNGACTCGGCAACAATTGGCAGATCCGTTTCGCAGTCATACTCAAGGTTGATGGCATAACCGAGCTCTGCCAGCAAACTCATTTCGAAACGCCGCAACACAGGCTCTAACTCGCTCGTACCCTGCAATGCTACTAGCGTTTCCCGGTAGCTTTCATACAAACCGGCNTGTTCTTCCTGATTCTGCAGCAAGCGACTCAACAACTCGTTAACATACAAACCACTNAGCAAACGCNCGCCCTGTAGCCTAATCGCTGACACATTGCTCTCAACCGAAGTGAGTGTCTTGACCTCTCCCTTACCGCTCACCGAAACCAGCAAGGGCTGAAACAACTGGAGCAAAGCTCGAGATCGTGATTTCTGACGTCGCGCGCCTTTGGCAACCGCGCGAATCAAGCCGAAGTCCAGGGTGAAAAGATCGACCAGCAAACTGGTATTCTGAAAAGGCCTGCGGTGGAGGACGTAGGCCGGCTGCAGCGTGATTCTGGAATTCATCTCCTTGCCAGCCGCTAGTCCAGATACCCCAGACTCTGCAGGGCGCGATCATCATCAGCCCAACCCCCTTTCACCTTAACCCACAAACTGAGCATGACCTTGCCATCGAACGCCAGTTCCATGTCTGCTCTGGCTGCCGATCCGATTTGCTTCAAGCGGCTCCCATCATTACCAATTATGATTTTCTTTTGACCGGGTTTGTCTACGAGTATCAGGCCGTGAACGTGTGTGATAGCCCCTTCCAGCTTAAAGCGTTCAATCTCTACGGTCACCTCGTAAGGTAGTTCGTCACCTAATTGACGGGTCACTTTTTCGCGAATCATNTCCGCCGCTATAAAGCGGGAACTTCGGTCAGTAACCTGATCCTCTGGGAAAAGAAAAGGGCCTTCTGGCAAGNCCCCCTTGACCAGCATCTCTAAACGCTCAAGATTATGTCCACCAAGAGCCGAAACAGGAATGACGTCACTAAAGACGTGCNNNTTGTCNAACTCTTGAATNTGAGGCAACAGACGCTCCTTGTNCNGAATCTGGTCAATCTTATTTATCACGAGAATCACTGGCACNGTGCACTTTTGGACTTGCTGTAATACCAATTCATCCTCTGAGTTAAAGGTAAGGCGCTCAAGCACGAACAAAACCATATCAACATCNCGGAGCGTGCTGATTACCGTATCGTTCATTACTTTGTTTAATGCTTTCGTATGNTGACTATGGAGACCAGGGGTGTCTACGAAAATACATTGCGTTTTCTGGTCACTTAGAATGCCAAGAATNCGATGNCGGGTTGTTTGAGGCTTNCGCGAGGTGATGCTGATCTTCTGACGCAGTAAATGGTTGAGCAATGTCGACTTGCCGACATTCGGGCGGCCGATCAGCGCAACGTAGCCGCATCGTTTCTCTTCCCGCCTTGTTTCAACCATAACACCCCACCCTCATTCGCTGTAATAGCCTGACTCAAGGCTCTTCAGCGTCTCTAAAGCAGCCTGCTGTTCTGCCGCTCTTTTGCTGCTGCCTCTGCCTTGGTGAACCCTCTCTAACCCCTCGACCCGACACTCAACCAGGAATCTCTGGGCGTGCGCATCGCCTTCGATAGCCAACACATGATAGCTGGGCAAACCGCGACCAGACGCCTGCATCTTTTCCTGCAATCGGGTTTTTGCATCCTTGATTTGCCTTGTTTCAGGGTTACGAACAAACTCCCGTGTCCAGGCATCTACCAGCTTCTGGCACGCCGCCAGTCCTCCATCGAGATAAACTGCAGCGACTAAGGCCTCAACGGTATCAGCCAAGATGGAATCTCTGGAATTACCGCCGCTTTTAAGCTCTCCCGCTCCCAACAGCATATGTTCACCGAGATTCAATTCTCTGCCAATGCCAGCAAGCGCGGACTTGTTCACCATCGAAGAACGCATTCGGCTGAGACTGCCCTCGTCAGCAGCCGAATGATGATTGAACAGGGATTCACCAACAATTAAATCCAGCAAGGCGTCGCCTAGGAACTCAAGACGCTCGTTGTTGTCAGCGCCGAAACTGCGATGCGTCAGCGCCAGCTTCAACAGTTGGGTATTTTTGAAGTGGTAGGCGAGTAAGGTCTGCAGTTTAGCCAGATCCGCAGTCATCACTAACGCAGCGACTCATCAAAAGTGGCCACGATATCGAGATTCGCAACAAGCGGAACCCGCTTTTCATACGCAACTGTGATAATCGCTTCGCCGTTGTCCTTGCGCATGAGGATGCTGTTGAGGTCAAAATCGCTGATATTGTTGATCCGCAGGGTGCTAGAGATCCTATCACGCACTTCGGTGACAGTCAGGGTGTTGGCTTCACCATTATCAATCAGACCCTGGCACAATCCGGTGATCAAATTGTGATCCACATAGAGCGGCCCTACTTTCAAGCCAAAGGTAAAAAACAAACCAAGAAGCAACGCAATCATCAGGACCACGGCCGAGGAGATCCCTCGCTGGCGAGGCAAATGATTCAGAGCTGTTTTGTTCATTCTTTCCTCCGCCCGCTAATCGATCAGCGCTTTGACGCACAAAAAGAGCCCTCGCTGCTACGAATCCTGACTCAACCTTCTTTCAACTCAAACAGGACGATCTCAGTGGATAAGCTGATTCCGGCTGAATGTAGGCAGTGACAAGCCGGGCTCCTTGTGCATCCAGACAGCGATTGCCTTACCGACAATATCCTTCTCGGGCACCGCACCCCACTCTCTGCTGTCGGCACTNTTGTCNCGGTTATCTCCCATCATGAAATAATGNCCTCCGGGAATCACCCATGTCGTGCGCGACCGACGTTGACCGACCGCGTCNATATACTGAGTNGTATGAGGCACTNCTCCGAGCGTTTCNCTNTAGGCCTTTCCGGATAGCNGACCAACNCCTGTCGGTACCTCAATATCGCCCACATACTGTTTATCGATCAATTGCCCGTTTATGTAGAGATTTTTCTCCTCGTACCTAATGGTATCTCCGGGCAGTCCAATGACGCGTTTAATGTAATATTTATCCTCATGAGGGGGGATGAAAACCATGACATCCCCACGCTTAGGATCGTCGANATNCAGAATTTTCGTACNAATGACCGGTAATCGGACCCCATAGGCGTATTTGTTGACCAGAATAAAGTCACCAATCTCCAGCGTCGGGATCATTGAGCCTGTCGGAATCTGAAACGGTTCAACCAGAAACGAGCGCAACAGAAAAACGATCAGCAACACCGGAAAAAACGATTTCGCATACTCAATAACGAGCGGTTCCTGACTTAAACCGGCAACTGCGCGATTGATCTCCTCCTCGCTCTTGCCTTTGCTGCCAGTGCGTCGATAGTTATCAACTGCCTCAGTCCGCGATTTCTTAATCAACAGAGAATCTAAAGCCCATAAGAACCCACAAAAAGCGACCAGCACGAACAAAACCAGCGAAAAATCAACATTCATTTGCGTCCTCTCAACTCTCTACCTTCAGTACAGCCAGAAATGCNTCCTGNGGCACCTCNACATTCCCAACCTGTTTCATCCGTTTTTTCCCTGCTTTCTGCTTCTCCAGCAATTTTTTCTTGCGCGATACGTCTCCACCATAGCACTTCGCAGTGACGTTTTTGCGCAGCGCCTTGACCGTTGAGCGGGCGATAATCTGCCCGCCGATCGCAGCCTGTATTGCGACGTCATAGAGCTGCCGCGGAATCAATTCTTTCATCTTTTCCACGAGCAGACGCCCCNTTGACTGAGCATGATCACGGAAAACAATCAATGCTAGTGCGTCAACCCTCGAGCCATTAATCAGCACGTCCAGCCTCACGAGGCTGGAAAGCTGGAACCGNTCGAACTGATAATCCAGAGAGGCGTAGCCCCTGCTGACGGATTTGAGGCGGTCAAAGAAATCCATNACCACCTCATTCATCGGTAACTCATAGCTTAGCGACACCTGGTTGGCGATGAACTGCATGTCCTTCTGCACACCACGCTTTTCAATNCATAGGTTAATCACATTGCCAAGATNTTCCTGCGGCACGAGAATGCTNGCCAGCACNATNGGCTCACGCATTTCCTTGATGGCGTTCACCGCTGGCAGACCGGAAGGGCTGTCCACCATAACAAGCTCGCCATTTTCTAGTTCCACCTCGTACACAACAGTGGGCGCGGTGGTAATCAGCGAAAGATCGTATTCCCGCTCGAGCCGCTCCTGGATGATTTCCATATGCAGCATACCCAAGAAGCCGCAGCGAAAACCGAAACCAAGCGCATCAGAATTTTCCGGCTCATACTGCAGTGAGCCATCATTCAGTGTCAGTTTTTCCAGAGCATCCCGGAAATTTTCAAAGTCGTCTGAAGAAACCGGATAAAGCCCCGCAAACACTTGTGGCTGAATTTGACGGAAGCCAGCGAGCGCTGCAACCTCCTGTGTTTTCAATAGCGTCAGGGTATCACCGACCGGAGCGCCTTGAATGTCCTTAATCCCGGCTTCAACAAAGCCGACCTCGCCCGCCGCCAGTATGCCCGTCTGACTTCTCTTTGGAGTGAATACACCAACATTGTCAACCACATGCGCTTTGCCAATTGACTTCGCGATAATTTTATCGCCTTTTCGCAAAGTTCCCTGCACAACCCTGACAAGAGACACGACACCAAGATAGTTATCGAACCATGAATCGATGATCAGCGCCTGAAGGTCGCCCTGTTTGTCGCCTGTCGGCGCAGGCACATTATGTACTATCTGTTCCAGTATATCCTGAATACCTAAGCCAGTTTTTGCACTGGCACAAACCGCCTCAGTAGCATCTAAACCGATAATTTCTTCTATTTCTGCGCGAACCCGATCAGGCTCCGCCTGTGGCAAATCCATTTTATTGAGTACGGGCAGCACTTCCAAACCCTGTTCGATGGCGGTGTAACAGGTCGCCACAGATTGCGCTTCAACGCCCTGCCCCGCATCAACCACCAGCAAAGCCCCTTCACAGGCGGCCAGAGATCGGGAAACCTCATAGGTGAAGTCGACGTGTCCCGGTGTGTCAATGAAGTTGAGCTGATAGCGCTTACCGTCCTGAGCCTCGTAGTGCAGAGTCACGCTCTGCGCCTTAATGGTGATGCCCCGTTCACGCTCTATATCAAGCGTATCAAGTATTTGGGCATCCATCTCGCGCTCTTCCAGACCGCCACAGTGTTGTATGAACCGGTCCGCCAGCGTCGACTTACCATGATCAATGTGGGCAATGATGGAGAAATTACGAATATGGCTAAGATCAGACACGATGCGGTCGGCGCTGGCGGTTTAGTGTTGCGCGTAAACTGACAAATTGGCGGCAAGTCTACCTGAAACGGTGGCTCAGTGGCAGGAAAAATGGCAGCCCCAGACGACACCCGATATTGCGATCCCGTTCAATAATCAGGGTGATAGTTCGAGTACCCGGGTCGTTGCCTGCCCTTCGCGNACAATCCGGATCGGAACGAAACCGGACTCTGGCAAATTTCTGGCCACTTCGGCGAATCGGTCAGAAGAGACCACCGGNTGTCGNTCTAATGCCACNATGACATCTCCTTCCAGCAGGCCAGCTTCGCGACCGGGNCCGTCGCCTAGCTCAGCAATTCGCACGCCACCCATACCGGTGATTTGTCTGGCTTCCTCCCCCAGTTCAGCAACGCGAAAACCTAACGGATTACCACGCTCAATGCGGGCGGCGGGCGCTTCCGCTGCCGCCACATTGGTCGGAGAACTNCCNAGGACCACAGTTTGCTCTATCAATCCGCCATNACGNTAAAGTCTGACCGCTGCTTCTGTGCCGGGACGGTATTGCCCTACGTAAAAAGGCAGATCCGTGTAGTATTCGATGTCGTGGCCATTGAATTCGAGAATAATGTCTTCGTTCTGAATGCCACCCCGGGCGGCTGGACTTTGCGGCTGTACTTCGTCAACAAACGCACCACGCGGGCGTTCCATGCCAAATATTTCCGCGAGCGCAAAATCCACNTCACGCATGCGGACCCCGAGCAGNCCCCGCTCAACNACTCCTGACTCGCGCAATTGCTCAANTACGTTGATNGCAACGTTACTGGGGATTGAAAAAGAAATACCGTTCGAGCCACCNGTGCTGCTCAGTATCTGCGAGTTGATCCCAATGACGTCGCCTTCAAGGTTGAATAGGGGGCCGCCTGAGTTCCCCTGATTAATAGCAACATCAGTTTGGATAAATGCCATNTANTTGTAAGAGGAGCGACCGGGAACAGACCGACCTTTGGCGCTGACAATCCCNGCTGCTGCCGAGAACTCAAGACCAAACGGCGATCCAATTGCCAAGACCCACTCTCCAACCCGAAGCTCATCCGAATCTCCGAAACCGACATAGGGAAGATCATCTGCGTCGACTTTCAATAGCGCGAGGTCAGAAGGCTCATCCAGACCGATGACCTGTGCATTGAAAACGCGACGATCATTCAAGGTAACCTGAATCTCATCTGCACCAACCACAACGTGATTGTTGGTGATCACATAACCGTCCCTTGAAATGAGGAAGCCGGACCCCACCGCTGCTCTTTTACGCTGTTCAGGCATACCCTCGATGTCCAGATCAGGCTCCTGACCGGGATTGATGCGTCGCAGCAACTCTTCCAGCTCAGAGTCCGCAACTGGCGAGCGGGCGGCC
>NZJB01000101.1 GCA_002691885.1 Gammaproteobacteria bacterium | reverse complement strand
CTTGCTGTAGTTTAGCAAGGTAGTCCTGCCAGAGCGAACCCTCTTGCTCGCCCAGCTCAAGCAAATATTCCCAGCTGTATATACCGCTGTCGTGACCGTCATCAAAGTTAAGTTTAATGGCGTAGTTGCCGACAGCCTCAATATTCTTGATCGCGACATATTTTTTGCCGGTTTGCAGCACTTCCTGCCCCCGGCCGTGCCCGCGCACTTCAGCAGAAGGAGAANGCACGCGCAGAAATTCAGCACTGAGGACGACAGGNTTCNGCCCNGCATAGGTAAGCTCNAGCCTAGCNGATTTTCGATGCAGCTTGATTTCTGTCGGAACCAAAAAGTGGCCTCTTGCNTNTTNGNNAATCAGAGAATATAGCGGCTCAGGTCTTCATCGCCAGCAAGTTCATCGAGTTGTTTCTCGACATAGACTCGGTCGATGATCAGCTCCTTGTCGTCGCCAACCGCCAGATNAGAGGNAGNATACGAAACTTCTTCCAGCAGGCGCTCCATAACCGTATGCAGCCTCCGGGCGCCGATATTTTCAGTACGTTCATTTACCTGCCANGCGGTTTCAGCNATCTTNGCGATACCGTCTGCACTGAAGCTTACCCTGAGGTTTTCTGTTCCGAGCAGTGCCTGATATTGTTCAGTCAGCGAGGCGTTCGGCTCTTCNAGTATGCGTTCAAAGTCCTTCGCGGTNAGCGCGTCCAGTTCCACCCGAATGGGCAGCCTGCCCTGAAGCTCGGGAATCAGGTCTGAGGGTCGTGANAGGTGAAAGGCGCCAGANGCGATAAATAAGATATGGTCAGTCTTGATGCTGCCGTATTTCGTCGATACCGTTGAACCTTCGATCAGCGGCAACAGGTCACGCTGAACCCCTTCGCGAGAGACGCTGCCGCTGCCGCTGTCGTGCTTGTTGGTGACTTTGTCAATTTCGTCGATAAAAACGATGCCGGTTTGCTCAGCAGCCTCAACGGCCCGGTTTTTGATTTCCTCCTCGTCGATCAGCTTGGCGGCTTCTTCGTCTTTGACTGTCTTAATGGCAGCTTTCACTGTGAGACGCCGCGAGCGTTTGCGCCCGGAGTTCATATTGGAGAACATGCTCTTCAGCTGGCTGGTCATGTCCTCGAGGCCGGGCGGAGCCATGATTTCCACCCCGGTGGGTACTTCAGCGACCTTGATTTCGATTTCCTTATCATCGAGCTCGCCCTGTCTAATTTTTTTTCGGAACACCTGCCGTGCGGCAGACTGAGAGTCGTTTTCGGAAGGCGTTTCATCACTGCGCGCCTGTGGTAAAAGCACGTCCAGAATACGCTCTTCGGCTAAATCTTCAGCCAGGTGCTCGACTTTCTGCACCTCTGATTCGCGAATCATCTTGACCGCAACATCGGCCAGGTCTCTGACAATCGACTCCACATCGCGCCCGACATAGCCGACTTCGGTGAACTTGGTGGCTTCAACTTTGATGAAGGGGGCGTTAGCCAGTCGGGCCAGTCGTCGCGCGATCTCGGTTTTACCGACGCCGGTTGGGCCGATCATCAGGATATTTTTTGGCGTGATTTCGTTGCGTAGATTCTCGCCCAGCTGCATGCGGCGCCATCGATTGCGCAGGGCAATGGCAACAGCGCGCTTGGCGGACTGCTGACCCACAATGTGTCTGTCCAGTTCAGATGTAATTTCTCGGGGAGTCATCATTGACATGAATGCGGTCCTGTCGGCAGTCTAAGCCGGATATTGCACAGCGCTTAGCTGAAATTCAGTTCTTCGATGGTTTGCTGCTGATTGGTGTACACGCAGATATCACCCGCGATCGTGAGGCCTTTTTCCACAATCTCCCGCGCGTCCAGCTCGGTGTTGTTAAGCAGCGCCCGCGCTGCGGCGAGGGCATAGGAGCCACCGGACCCAATAGCCATAATGGCGTCATCGGGCTCAATGACATCTCCGTTGCCGGTCACGATGAGGGACGTCTCCTGATCGGCAACCACCAGCAGCGCTTCCAGTCGCCGCAAGGCCCGTTCTGTGCGCCAGAGCTTGGCCAGTTCCACTGAGGCTCGGGTCAGCTTGCCATGGTGCTTTTCCAGCTGCTCTTCGAAGCGCTCGAATAGGGTGAAGGCATCAGCGGTACCTCCAGCAAATCCGGCAAGAACCTGATCTTTATAGAGTCGGCGTACCTTGCGGGCATTGCCCTTAAGCACCGTGTTGTGCTGCGAGACCTGACCATCGCCACCAATCACGACCTTGCTTCCTCTGCGAACGGAGAGNATGGTTGTGCCGTCCAATTGTTTCAATCCACTGCTCCTCAGCTTATCCCAGATAATGTGCTCTCGGTNTGNAAGCCGAGTTGCGCTCTACACCGCNTAGTATTGGGGGTGTAGACCAAATTTCAAGCAGCGATCGACAGTCAAANCGACAGAGCAAAGGTCGCTGCTCGGNCGCGACAAAAAGTGCCTGCCTGCGGCTCAACCGGCGGACTGCGTGACTGCCGAGGCGTCACAGANACGAAAAGGGCAGCCTANTCCGACTTGGATGTCAGACGGAGGAAAGGAATGCTGTTGCGGCGCAAAACGGTTTCAGCGTTGTCGAGCTCGCCCCGCGTGCGGAAAGGACCGGATTGCACGAGAAAGAGCGATCGGCCCACAATGCTGGGGTCTTTGACGATGACATTGAGACCAAGTGCGGCCTGGCGCCGCTGTTCTGTCTCCGCGAGTTCCCGTCGTTTGAATGCGCCGGTTTGCAGCAGATAATCCTTTTCCAGCCTTCGATCGGGGTCCTGAGCGCTGAGGTCCACCGGCGTCGCATCAACGAGCACCTCATACTCCTGCAGCTCACGGTAAAATTCGTATTCCAGGGTCGTCTCTTCAGGGTCAGATTCCGCTGTCGCACCGGGCTCATTGTAAGCTGACCTACGGTTTATCTGCTCCGCGGTGGCCACAGCGGGCTGACTCAGCGGAGGTACCCGCCCGGACAGATAGAGCAGGACACAGGCAAACACGCCAATCGTGATTCCCAGAACCACGCCGGTGATCATCAGCGACCAGGCAGGTGGGTTGCTGGCCGGTTTCCTCTCCAGCAGTGGCTCAGGCCTGATTTTGGCAAAATCCTGTGTCATAACGGTATTTGCGGCTTTGATTATCCTAACGTATTGTTTTACTGTTGTTTATTGGCCATGCCTCGGCCAGCCAATTGATTTATCGGTTGCCTCCGCAGGACCTGAAGCGAAAATTGCCGGACCCGGCTTCCCGCTTGACACTTCACAGNAGATCCTGNGCGTCGACATCCAGTGACCAGCGNACCTGAGAGGGGGTCTTNCCGGCCTCAATCTTCACGGCCAGCTGTTGCAGAAAGCGCTGCAGTNTGGGGCGCGANGCGCTCTTGATGTGCAGCTGAAAACGAAAGCGACCTGCCTTTCTTTCCATCGGTGCTGGCAGCGGCCCGATCANTTCGATTTGCTGCACCTGCTGCTGAAGANGGNAGGCGGTCTCAAAGCAGTGCCTGGCGAAGCGGACTCCCTGCTGCAGGACAGAAGACTCAATCCGCAGCAGGCAAAGGTGACTGAACGGGGGCATACGGCTCAGTTGTCTTTCCTTAAGCAGAGCTTTGGCGCACTGTTCATAACTCTGGGTCATCAGGCTATTGAGCCCNGGATGCTCAGCGTAACGGGTCTGGATAACGACCTCTCCCACTTTGTTCGCGCGGCCGGCNCGGCCTGCGACCTGCACGATTGTCTGGATCATCTGTTCCTGGCCACGAAAGTCGGGGCTGAACAGGCCAATGTCGGCATCCAGAATCGCTACCAGCGTGACGTCGGGAAAATGGTGACCCTTGGCCAGCATCTGGGTGCCTAGNAGGATACTGGGCTCTCCCTGATTGATTTTGTNNGTCAGCTGNGCGAAGGCCTCACGACCCCGCGTCGAGTCTCGGTCAATTCTTAGGACCGGGAACGGCCGGTACTTTATATTAAGGAACTGCTCAAGCTTTTGCGTGCCTGCTCCAAAGGTACTGATTNTATCCGACTTACAATTTGGGCAATGGGAGGGGATGTTTGTGCGTGCCTCGCAGTGATGGCAGCGCAGGGAAGGAGGGCTGGCATGCACCGTCATGTTTGCATTGCAGTGATGACACTCGCAGTGCCACCTGCANCGATCACACTGCAAGATCGGCGCATAGCCTCTGCGATTGATGAANAGTAGCACCTGGTTCCCCTGCTGCAGGTGTTTTTTAATTTTGACTGACAGCGCTTTAGAGATCTCTTCATAGACGGGATCTGAAGCCACATCGATCAGGCTCATCTTTGGCGCGGAAGCTAGACCAGCCCTTTGACTGAGCTTCAGATGCTGAAATTTGCCAGCAATTGCGTTGTTCAGGCTTTCAAGGCTCGGCGTCGCGCTGCCGAGGACCACTGGAATATTCTCCAGCTGTGCGCGCTTGATCGCGAAATCCCGGGCCGAATAGCGAAGGCCCTCTTGCTGCTTGAAAGAGGCGTCGTGCTCTTCATCGATNATGATGATTCCGGGGTTCGCNAGCGGCAGGAAAACTGCCGAGCGCGTCCCGATGACAATAGGTGCGCAGCCGCTGCGGGTGGCTCGCCAAGCCAGCAGCCGTTCNCGATCGGTCATCGCAGAATGCATGGCGACAACCGGGCAGTTGAAACGCTGCTCAAAGCGGCGGAGATTTTGCGGGGTCAGTCCAATTTCCGGAACCAGTAGCAGGCACTGTTTGCCTGCNTCCAGCACCTTGGTCATGACCTGCATGTACACCTCAGTTTTGCCTGAGCCGGTGACGCCATCGAGCAGAGAGCANTGAAACCCCAGTTCAGGCTCAATGGCTGTCAGCGCNCTGATTTGCTCAGGATTGGGCCGAACAGGACTGGCAGAAANCATAGCGTCGNGGCAGGGCTTTTCTTCTGNNCGATCGGCAAGGCTTGTTTCTNTNAGACCTTTNTCTTCAAGCTGTCTCAGCAGGGCTCGGTCAAATCCGGCCTGACGAATTTCCGCCATGGACAGNGNACCTCTGCGCNTCAGAGTCTCTATCAGCTCTCGCTGACGCGGCGCACGTGCCAGCTGAGACTCGAGGCCCTGTTCAGGGGGTAGTGCCCTGTATCGGATCTCCCNTGGTTGCTTGATCGGGCTGCCGGTTCGGATCAGTTTCGGCAGGGCCGTAGCAAAAGTATCGCCGACCGGATGCTGGTAGTAGTCGCTCGCCCANATCAGGGCTTGAAAGAGTTCAGCTGAGAACAGCGGTTCGCTGTCCAGGTATTCAAGCGCTGGTTTGAGNTGTTTCGCCGGCAAGNTGCTACCGTCTGTGATTTCCAGCAGGATGCCGATTACCTGTCGCTGACCGAAGGGCACTCGAATCCGCGTNCCCGCGNCCGGCGCTTGTGTTCCGACNACCGCTAGATAGTCAAAGACCCGCCGCAACGGTGTGGGCACGGCAACCTTGAGGAATTGGGATGAACTGGCGATGACGAATCTCTGATATTCGGTGTAAAGGTTGCTGGAGAAAGGGCCAGCATCAAACTGAAANGCTAGGAGCATACACAAGCCGCGCGGGCTGNAACAGGGATGAGTGAGTGACTTGCTGCACANGGCGCTCANCGGCAGCGCGCTGAGAGACTGTCTGTCAATTGGCGTACCCTGCTATCTATGGGTTGAGGCATTNGTCTATACTGGCGATGNACTCGTGATTCAGGCTGTGTAAGCGCTGNCCGAGCGATAGCCCTCTGGACACAGAAGAAACNANGTAGAGACAAGACAGCCAGCGCGCTGAAAACAAGAAGCCCGGATCACATGAGCGATGGTAAAGTGCCAGCCGAATTGCTGGCGGTCAGAGACAAGATTGATGAGACCGACGAGCGTCTGCTTGATCTGCTGGCCGAGCGATTTGAGCTGACCCACCGGGTGGGCNTGCTAAAGGCCAAGCAGAACCTGAATTCATTTGATGGAACTCGGGAGGCNGAAAAACTGGCTCGTCTGGCTGAGCTCAGTGAGCAGAGGAATCTGAACCCGAAGCTGGTTNTGGCCCTGTTCCGGCAAATCATGCAGCAGGTGGTCAGAGACCACGAGTCGCTGAAATCAGCCGACTAGAGGGATATCAGAAANAATCCGGGCCCGGCTTCCACTTGCGTCTTTCCCCTTCTCTGTTAGGCTTCGCCTCCGCTTGAGCCCTCGAGGGCTTGCGGAATCAGGTGTGGTGCGCTGGAATAAAGGCTGTGCGTTTCGACACCGCAAACCACGAGGCAAAATCCATGAACGCAGATATTCACCTAAGTTATGGTGCCATCAAAGCAACCTGCAGCTGTGGCAATGTGATCGAAACTCAGTCGACGCTTGGTAAGGATATCCTCATCGACGTCTGCTCGCGGTGCCATCCCTTTTATACCGGCAAACAAAAGATCCTCGGCAGCGGCGGCCGTGTTGACCGGTTCAAAAAGCGTTTCGGTAACCGTCGCGTCTGACAGCCACTCGCAAAATATCGACCCTCCGCTAGAAGATGGTTTCGGTGGAGACCTCCTCTCTGTCCTCCCCGTCGTGGTCTATGCCCGGCAAACCCGCTGCTGCCGGCTGAGGCGCCAGCTCCACCCGATAATATTCAAACATTGAATTTGCCGCGCCTGGTGTCGCCGGCACGCCCGTTTGCTTGTCCACTAGCCGGTCGACGATGCCGTTAGGACGATTCATGGTGACTTCAGGCGTGCCGGCAAGCGCGTCGCGCATGAAATCGATCCAGATAGGCACCGCGACTGTCGCTCCCTGCTCCCGCTCGCCAAGCGGCTGAGGCTGATCGAAGCCCACGAACACGGTGGTGGCGATGTCCCGGTTGAATCCGGAAAACCAGAGTTCCTGAGGTCCATTGGTTGTGCCGGTTTTTCCCATCAAATCGCTTCGCTGCAGGTCCCGCTGCACGCGATTACCACTGCCTTCTTCAACCACTGAGCGCAGCATGGAGTTCATGATGAACGCGATCCGGTCATCCAGCACTCTTGGCGCCGTATTTACAGGTTGTTCAGCTTCGGAAATCAGCCCCCCGCAGTCGGGGCAGACTACCGCCGGCCTGGCCCGGTAGAGCGTGCCGTCTGCTTCTGTACTGATCTGTTCAATAAACCAAGGGTCGACTTTGAATCCGCCGTTTGCCAGAGTCGCGTAAGCGGTCACCATTTCGAGAGGCTGGACGTCGGCGCTGCCCAGCGCTACGGTCAGGTCATTGCTCGGGAAGTCTTGGGTCCGGATGCCTAGCCGGTTGGCGAAGCTGAGTACTTGCTTTGAGCCTAGTTCGTCAAACAGCCGGATGGTGGGGATATTGCGGGATTCTTTCAGGGCATGACGCAGGGTGATCGGGCCGAGGAAGTTGTTTTCATAATTACCGGGTCGGTAGTCACCGCGGGCGAAGGGTGCATCGTTTATTGTTGAAGAGGCGGAAAAACCCGCTTCCAGCGCAGCCCCATACACNAAAGGTTTGAAATTGGAGCCCGGTGGCCTTGGGGTGAGTACCCGATTCACCTGATTCCAGCGGAAATCATATCCACCTACCAGGGCNAGAATCTGGCCGTTGTTGGGGGATATGGACACCAGCGCACCCTGTACATCAGGCACCTGCCCTAACTCCCAATGATCGAGGCCCGGCTTCACCCGGATCAGATCGCCGATCTNGACGGCATCACCGGCGACCCGTGGCGGCGGCCAGGCTTCGTTCCTGCTTCGGAATGCATAGGCCCAGCGAATGCCGTCCCAGGGCACATCGATTTCCGTGCCGTCCTTCAACAGTGCCGAGAAGGCTCTTTCCCGCACGCTTGTGACGATGGCCGGCTGTTGATTTCCATAACTCGGTACCGGCGCCAGGTGCTCCAGCCAGTCAGGCGTCGGATCTCCGGCGGCGGCGGGATAGTTGGCGTCGGGCCCTCGATAGCCATGGGGCTTGTCGTATTGGTTTTCGAGACCATTGACCAGCGCGCGATTTGCAGCGAGCTGTTTGTCCCCGTCGATACTGGTGATNACTTCGAAGCCGCGGGTGTAGGTTTCTTGTTGAAATTGTTCAAACAGCGTCTGCCTGACCATTTCAGCCACGTAAGGCGCCGGAACTTCGATATTACGATTCCGCCGGATGGCGGTGACGGGGGCTGCATTGGCTTCATTAAATTCCGCCCGGGTAATCAGGTTTTCCTTGAGCATGTTTTCAAGCCGAGTCTCCCGCCTAANGATTGCGCGCTCTGGATTGGCCAGAGGGTTGCAGCTGGACGGGCATGGCAATAGGGCCACCATCATTGCCGCTTCAGCCACAGTCAGTTCGCTAACTTCCTTGCCGTAGTAGACGGAAGCTGCTGCCCCGATTCCATCGGCGCCGGCACCGAAGTAAATCGTGTTTAGATAGAGGGTCAGTATTTCTTCCTTGCTCAGTTCGCGTTGAATCTGCAGAGCAAAGGGTATTTCCTTGAATTTGCGCAGGTACACATTGTCGCTGTCAAATGACAGGTTATTGGCCAGCTGCATCGTAATGGTGCTGCCGCCCCCGAGGCCCTGACCAGTCATAAATCCGTAGAATCCGCGCATCAGGCTCTGGAGATCGACGCCGGGGTGAGAGTAGAAGCGCACATCTTCTGTGGCGATCAGCGCATCTATNAGGCGCTTCGGGATGTCCTCGTAGTTGACCGGGTCGCGGCGATTGCCTATTTCGTCGATCAATCGATCATCGGAGGTATAAATTCTGAGAGGGGTTTCGAGCTGCACATAGCGGTAGGCCTCCGCTTCCGGCAGCAACGGGGCCAGATACAGATAGGCCGCCATGGCGACCATCGTTCCGCCGCTTAGGGTCGAGACTGCCAGCAAGGCAAGCCATGAGAGAACAGGTCGGAATCTGGTGGGCACGGGGCTTACACCTCAGAGCAGGGGAAAACGGTCAGCGTGGCTAAAGACAATATGAAACCTCGCGTAGCAAGTATACATCGGCGGCACAAAAATTTCGTTAAAATCGGTGAGTCCGGGGGGCGCGCTTCATCGGCCGGGTAAGAGCCATCGACCAGCCCGACCCGGCTTGCGTGGGTCGACCGGAGGCTGCGCTTGAAAACTGGCCGGGGAGCGCAGGCACGATTTCTGATAATGTGTTGAAAACTCGAGCAATTTTATTTGCGGCCGATAATATCCATGGCGGCTTAATGATTTCGCCGAAAATCACAGCCGATATCGAACTGCGCTGATTCA
>NZJB01000100.1 GCA_002691885.1 Gammaproteobacteria bacterium | reverse complement strand
CCGCAAAATATCGGAGTGCAGGATGGTCGTCTGACAGCGTGCCCAGAATCGCCCAACTGCGTCTCCAGTTTCGAATCTGACGCCGAACACGGAATCCAGCCCTTGCAAGCGAGCCTGCGCCAGGTCGAACGGGTGCTGCTTGGATTGGACGAGGCCAATATTGTGGAATCAAGTGACGGCTATCTTTACGCCGAATTTACTTCGCGCCTCATGCGCTACGTTGACGACGTAGAGTTTCTTGAAGATTCGACAGCAGGCGTTATCCATGTGCGTTCGGCGTCCAGGCTGGGTTACAGCGACCTCGGTGCCAACAGAAAACGCATCGAGAATATTCGCGGCTTGTTAAAGCAAAATTAAGCCTTTCGGCGAGTAGAGGCCTGTTAGGGCTTCAACCCCATGGCGCTTTGAGCAAACCTGCTGCGCATGGATGGGATGAGCTCCAGGCCCAGCAGCCCCAGCTTGCGGATCGCAATCTGACCCCATTGATTGTTTGAGAACAATTTCACGGTTTGATCGGTGAACATCACCGACTCGAACTGATCCTGAATTTGCGATTCTAGATAGGCCTGCAGATTCTTCACCTCGCCGGGGGAAACCTGTTGCTCTTTTGCGCTGACCAACTGCCGAACCAAGGCCGCAGAGTCGCGCAGGGCGAGGTTCAGACCCTGCCCGGCCACCGGATGTAAGGTGTGCGCCACATTGCCCAACAGGACCAGTCCCGGCCTGACCTGCTCCCTGGCCAGCGTCAAAGACAGCGGATAGGCAACGCGCTTGCCGATCTGCATGATTCTACCTAGTCGCTCTCCGAAGTACTGCGTCAGCATCGACCTAAAAAGCTCTTCGTCACAGCTGAGTAGTTCTTCCCGGGAAGATTCCGAGACAGTCCAGACTAGCGATCCCCGATTCGACTTCTGAAAATCTGAAAGCGGCAGAACCGCAAGCGGACCAGACTCGGTAAAACGCTCGAAGGCAACCCCCGAATGTGGCCTCTCAAAAGCGACATTGGTGATAACCGCATGCTGGCCATAATCGGTTTTGGTCTGGTCGATTCCCAGACTTTCGCAAATAGAAGATCTGCCACCGTCGGCTAACACAACCAACTTGGCAGAGAGCTTGGTCAATTGCTCTTCGCGCGCAACCGTTAGCTCCATCCCCGACCGACATGGTTTTATCTGAGTGATAGTAGCTGGAGCCAGCAGGCTAACTCCGGACGACGCCTGCATGGCCTCATCCAATATGCTGCCCAGTTCTCTGTTTTCGATCACGTAACCCAGGGCCTCCACACCCTGCTCTGCACTGCTCAGCGTTGTCCGACCAAAGTGTCCGCGATCACTTACCTGTATCTCAACAATCGGCTCAACAAGCGGGATGATCGCAGACCACAAATTCATGGTCTCGAAAATCTGCCTGCTCCCGAAAGATAGTGCAGTGGATCGCGAATCAAAGCTCGGTTGTTGATCGAAATTTATGCTGTCGACGGCTTCGACAACCAGAATGCTGTAAACGCTGTCATTGATTTGTTGAGACAGGTTCAGTGCGAAACTGGCGCCAACCAGACCACCGCCGACAACAACGACGTCATACTGAGTTGCTAAAGTCTGGACCTGCATGGCTAGTGCGTCGTCTCAGACATGAATGCTTCAATTTCTAAAACGGTTTTGGGCACACCAGTACTGAGGATTCGATATCCCGACTCGGTTACCAGCACATCATCTTCGATGCGCACTCCAATCCCACGCCATTGTTCCGGCACATCGGTGTTGTCAGGTGCAATATAAATTCCCGGCTCGATTGTGGTCACCATCCCAGCCTCCAGCACACGCCAGGTTCCGTCGATTTTATAATTGCCAACGTCGTGGACATCCATACCGATCCAGTGGCCAACACGATGCATGTAAAATTCTTTGTAGGACTCGCTCTTGATGCACTGTGACAACTTGCCTTGCAAAAGCCCTAACTTAATCAACCCTTGCGTAATCACCTTCACCGATGCGTTATGGGGTGCATCCCAGAGCGCACCGGGTTTAATTTCTTCAATTGCGGCTTCCTGAGCTTTCAGTACGATTTCGTAGATCGCTTTCTGTTCATCGCTGAATTTACCGCTGGCCGGAAAGGTGCGGGTGATATCAGACGCGTAGTATTCGTATTCACAGCCCGCATCGATGAGAACAAGGTCTCCCTCTTCGATTGCCGCGTTGTTGGTGTTGTAGTGCAGAATGCAGGCGTTGTCCCCGGCAGCCACGATTGAACTGTAGGCAGGNGCACGACTGCCGTTGCGGGTAAAGGCATACAGCAGTTCTGCCTCAAGCTCATATTCATGCACTCCGGGTCGACAGAAAGCCATCGCCCGTCGATGCCCCTCCGCTGAAATTTTAGCAGCACACTCCATCAGTTTGATCTCGGCAGCACTCTTGAACAACCTCAATTCATGCAGGAGGTGATCAAGCATCAAAAACTCTCCCGGTGGCTGCGCACCCNTTTTTGCCTTCTGGCGAATCGTCTTCACCCATTCCATAACCTGATCATCGAACTTNTCGTCCTTCCCCATGGAGTAGTATAAGCGGTCTCTGCCCTCGATCAGGCCCGGCAGAATGTCATCGATATCCGCAATCGGATAGGCATCATCAATCGCAAGATTCTGAATGGCCGCATCCGGGCCCATCAGGATGCCAGTCCACAATTCTTTCTCCTTGTTTTTTTCCTGACAGAAGAGAANCACTTCTCCCTGCTTGCGACCGGGGATCAGCGCCAGCAGTGCGTGCTCCTCAGCAAACCCGGTCAGGTAATAAAAGTCACTGTTCTGGCGGTATAAGTACTCCGCATCGTTGTTACGGAAGCTCGGCGGGGCAGANGGAACCAGGCCGATNCTGTTGGGCTCCATTTGCGCCATCAACTCCTTCCGNCGGGTTCTCATTNCTTTATAGGGGTGGGAATTACCTGCCATGGGGACTACAAGACTCCTGTGTTGGTTCGCGGACCATCAGATCAAACGTGCTCATNCGGATGATGAGCCGAGTTGCCAATGTNCAAGCATATCGGGCCGGCTGATTGGAACCAAGCCCCATTTTTTTCACTCTTTCATTGACCGGAAAACACCTCAGCTCTATAGTTCATGTGTTGCCTAAACAAACGCCGGTAGAGCGTTGCGGAGGCNTGAATTTAATCCATTTCGACGAGCCGGCGCCCGCNCGATNTGTNCGGTNCCCCAGCAAAAACAACTGACTACGTATGAGCGAAGAAAGTTTTAACACTCTCAGCGGCAAAGTGGATGATCTGATTGATTTGTGCGCTGAAATGAAGCGTGAGAACCAGGCCCTTAAAGCGGAAAAGTCGAACTTGCAGCATGAGCGCCAGCAATTGATGGAAAAGAATCAGCTTGCCAAGACCAAATTGCAGTCGGTACTGGACCGACTGAAGTCCATGAGCGATTCCTGAGACGGCTCGCAACGCAAAGTTATTTAGGCAACAGAATATGAGTGAGCAAAGCACCGTGATTCAAGTGACCATTCTGGATAAGGAGTATCAGGTCAACTGCCCTCCTTCCGATCAGGAGGCATTGATCAAGTCTGCTCGCTATCTTGACGAGAGCATGCGGAAAATAAAGGGTCGCGGCAACATACACGGCGCTGAGAAGATCGCTGTAATGGCAGCTCTTAACATCACCCATGACATGCTGCGAAAAAACCTGCTGATTAACGAAACCCGCCAAACCACTTCAGAGCAGNTACAGTCCCTCGAGCAGAAAATCGATCTGGCTTTAGCGTCATCACGACAGCTTGAGTTTTAGCGCTNTAAGCCATGACCACGAACGCGGCGGCNACTGAAGGCCTCCAAGCCTGACTGACTTCNGCCCCCCGTTTAACGAGATCAGGATTCCCGCGTGTCGGGAGCTTTCCCTGCCCCGAAGCCCAAGTTATAATNCGTTCGAGAGTTCCCTAGAACATTTGCCAGTCAAAAGTGTTCTTGAGCCGATATTGTAATACCCGGAGGCAACTCGTTAGATGTTGTTGTGCAAGTCCGCAAGCCGGAAAGCCTTATGCATCGCGGGAGCCACCACCTGAACCTTTCGGTTCAGGGCAACTTTGGTAGCGGTGTTCCGGGGGACTTGATATGACCTTCGCTAGACTGACCATAATCGATGATGGATAAGAACGAACGTCATNCCCTGCGCGAGTNGCATCGGACGGCTCGCANACGTCTGAGTGAAGAGGAGCAANCNGCGGCAGCGGNAGCCCTTTCCTCNTTAATTANCGCTCAGGATTTTTATCAGTCCGCCGCGAAGATTGCGTTCTACCTCGCCGTTGANGGCGAAATCGACCCCCAACCCCTGCTGTCANAAGCTCTGGCNGAAGGTAANACCTGCTTTCTGCCAATTGCTGGCCAGCATGATGAACAACTGCTCAGCTTCGCACCCTATNATAGCGCAACGGAGTTGATNGAGAACCAATGGGGCATAGCGGAGCCGCATGCGCCCGCTATCGGGGTCNCTCCCATCGGTTTTGATCTGGTTCTAGTGCCACTGGTGGCATTTGATCGGGNGTGCTATCGCCTCGGTATGGGTAAGGGGTTTTATGATCGAACGTTCAGTTTTAAAATTTTCAATCGAAGTAGCCAGCCTCTGTTGATTGGGCTGGCACATGAGTGCCAGTTAGCCGAGGGGCTTCCCAACGAAAGTTGGGATGTAAAGCTGGACGCGGTCGTAACCGCAGAGAAAATATACCGCCCCGATACTGCGTAGGGCGGTTCATAGCACTCCTCTGCCTATCCCTGACGTCTCTGNCCCTTCTGATTAGCGTAAATCTGCATCTGACGGTGCGGCTGTGCTAGGGCAGGCCGCTGTGGGCAACGNTGCTGNCAAACACACTCATCCCGAATACTTTGAAAACTATGAATACCATTTCCGATTTCTTATTCATCGGTNCTCTCAGGTACTGATTTCAGATAGAACTGCCGTTTTAGCTGATGAGAGCCTGATGACTGCCGGCAAATTCATCATACGGGGGGGCTNAACGGCTTATTAACAAGGGCCTTCAGAGANAAATNAAAAACAATTAATTACTGCCAATATGTAAAAAATACTTAAATATGCAAAAAGAGTTGCGCTTAAAAAAGCACCNGTTTTATACTGTATATAAATACAGTATAAATGGTGTGNATTTAAAAATGACTATTCTCAGAGACTCTGTCACTCAGCCAGAGGCCAATACTGGCAAGGCGTTCAGTGACATCGCCCGCAACAGAAGAGGAACCCCCCGGACAAGAGTAAATCAACTGCTGCACAGCAACCCAAACCTCTGGCGTGGTTGCGATATGGCCGGTCAAGGCTTTCACGGTATCGGCACGGGGTATGATGAGCTGGACGATATTCTGCCGGGCCGCGGCTGGCCTAGCAGCGGCCTGGTTGAAGTGATTGCACGACATTCGGGGATGGGAGAGCTACAGCTGCTCATCCCCCTGATGCAGTCAGTCATCAAGCAGGGGAAATGGATTCTCTGTGTGGCCCCACCTTATCTGCTTAATGCGCCTGCCCTGACTCAAGNTGGTATCGATATCGACCANATCCTAATAGTGAAGCAAGACACGCCCTGTAAAGACGCGCTATGGAGTATGGAAAAGGCGATGCAAACTGAAACCTGCGGGCTGGTGTTGGCTTGGCAGAACTGGCTACCGGGTAAAGTGCTACGCCGCCTGCAGCTTGCAGCTGAAGTTGGCGACACGCTGGCAGTCTTATTCAAGCATAATGATAGCAAGTATTCACCATCGTCATTACGCCTGCAAATAAAGGGTTCCGCCACCGATAATCNCGACTTTTCTCGGGCCGAAGTGACTGTCATCAAGGCTCGTGGCAACTTCAGGCCATTAAGTGCCCAGTTCAGTCTCTATCCGAAGACACTGTCAGCCTGAGTCCGCAGAGAGAATCATGGAGGATCCGGATAATTCGGCGCAAAAACCCGTGGCCACCGCCGGGTCACGTAAATCAGGCGTNATCAAGCTGCCCCTGGCTAACCGCTGCGGGTCTGATAAGCAGCGCCGTACCAATAACGAAAGCAATAANGAACCTGCGAAATCTCGATCCAGACGGCAAAGCCTCTGGTATGCAATCTATTTCCCGCAGCTAAGCGAACGCAGCGAATCACAACAGANGCAGATTCTCAATGAGTTAGCGGGTCTGGCGGAAAACGTCAGTGCCACCGTAAGCTTCCACTCTCAGGCACTGGTCTGCGAAATTCGCAGCAGCCTCAGATATTTTGGCGGTATAGACAATATCCACAGCAAGCTCCAGAGCCTGATTGTGCCCGCACTGCAAATCAGATCTCTGGGAGACAGCTTTCTCTATGCAGCCAGCCCAACAGTCAGCGGCAGTTTATTGCTGGCACGTTCAGGACATAATGCTCTAGTCTATCAGAAAGAAAACCTGCGCTCTGCCCTTGGAAAGCTATCTGTCGATGTACTCGATCTGCAGAAGGAGCAGCGCCGGCGTTTGCNCAACATGGGGGTCAGAANNATAAGGGACATCTGGCGCTTACCAGTTGAAGGCTTGCATAAACGGTTTGGGAGTAATTTTGTCAATTCACTTAGCAAGGCAGNAGGCACAAGCCCTGAGCCAACCCGAAACTATATACCCTCCCCTGAGTTTTCGACTTCCTATGACCTTCCTTATGAAGTAGAGAATCTACATCATCTGCTGCCGATCATTGATGAAATACTGATAAAACTTCGCGACTTCCTGATACAGAGAGATTTAAGTACCAGCCATCTGCTGCTGTCTATGGTCCATGAAAAGCGCAGCCGCACTGAAATTGAAATAGGTCTGAGACAGGCTACTCGACACCGTGACCACCTTTTATTACTGATAGAGACCCATTTTGCCCAACTTGCTGTACCTGCCCCTGTTGTCGGTTTAAANCTCGAAGTCAAACAGTTCGATGCATTTCTAAGCGAAAGTGATGCCCTGTTAACAGAAGAGCAGGTGGAGTGCAGATCAAAAATTAACAGCAAGAACCTTGATCAATTCATGGAGCAACTGCATGCNCGNCTTGGCGATGATGCACTAAAGAGCATCAATACGGTTGCTGAACATTGCCCGGAATATGCAACTCAACAGCTGAACTACGAAGACAAAAAGGCACAAATGCCAGCTGCTAGAGTAGCGAATAACCCACGTCCATTTTGGCTTCTGGATGAGCCCATTCAACTAACTCTAAAAGGCNGTAAACTGTATCATCGTCAGGCNATTACTTTGNTCAGCGGCCCTGAACGTATCGAAACCTACTGGTGGTCAGGCCTAGATATTCTCCGCGATTACTATATCGCAAGAGAACGAAATGGTAGCCGCCTGTGGGTGTTTCGAGAACGNAGTGGTGAGCGTAATTGGTTCCTGCACGGTTATTTTTCCTGAGCGAACTCACCTGCACTATTAGCGCANCATAAGCCTCCAGCAGATACTAGAACAAACAGGAATAGATANTATGCATCCCCTTCCCTGAACGCGAACCGAAGGCAAGGAGCAATCGGTCCACACCAGAAAGGAGGTGCGATAGGCGAGAGCCCCGGCAACCAGCCGGGGCTTTCTGTTGGAGCCCAGTAAAACCTTTAGGAAGGTTTGCGAAACCTGATCGTCATGCGATCAGATTCACCTATTGCTGCCGTCTCTGGATTGTCAGTGCGCGTAGGTGGCAATCGCCAGACAAGACCATCGGCTGGATCATTCGGGTTGGCGTTGATCTCGCTGGCTTCCTCAAAAGTGAAGCCTGCTCTCTCGAACGCAGCAATCACATCACTCTGTTTCAAGTAGCCATTGTTACCGCTGGCAAACGCCGAGTCAGCATCTTCCGGCGCACGGTGCTGGACCACACCGACTACGCCACCGGGGGCAAGTACGTCATAAACTTCGGCCAAAGCAGTATCGATAAGTGGCTCATCAAACCGGAACAGGTGATGCATGGCACGAAAAAATAGAGCCGCATCAGCCTGACCATTCTCGGAGTCTGGAATATTGTCAATTGTATAACCTAAGATGGGTTGCGAAGGATTAACTCCCTCTACGCTCAGATAGCGAGCCATTTGGGTAATATCAGCACCCATACGCTCAATAGCCTGCTCATTCCATGTGCCCATCATTTGACTAAACAGAGCATCTGGATAGGTCACACCAATCAAACGACCTTGTGCAGCCGTCAACGGATTCAGGATCTGTGTATACCAGCCACCGTTGGCAGGCAGAACCTCAATAAGGGTCATATCAGGCTCAATTCCAAAGAAAGCCAATGTATCTAGGGGGTGGCGCCATTCATCTCTGCCTTGGTTATCTGCCCTGCGTTCATCATTAATGACGTCTTCCAGGCTGGGGCCAGTCGGCATACTCGTTTCTGCCATCGCCGGTGGAGTTGTGCTGGA
>NZJB01000099.1 GCA_002691885.1 Gammaproteobacteria bacterium | reverse complement strand
TGTTTCTCCACCTGCAATATCAGTGCAATGTCGTATTGACACCAAGGAGTCTCATTAGGTTCTGCCGCTCGAGCACCTAACGGCGCTCTATCAGTGATGCATCCACCAGAGCAGTAAAATCCTCGCGAAAGCCACCCCCACGAGACGGAGAGACCTGAGCCATGATCACGATGATTATTCCTTGCGTCGAATCTATGAAGTAGCGTGTACCTGCGGAGCCATCCCACCAAATTGTGCCTGCAGAAACAGCAAAGCTGTAGGCAGACGGATCCATCACCAGATTGAACCCCCCCAAAGTCCAGCCAGACCCCGCCCAGTAGCCGTGCTCGCCGATCGGCATCGCCTGATCCGGAACGGCATTCTCATAGATAAGCCGCGCCGTATCTTTTGAAAGAATTCGATGGTCATCCAATTCTCCTTTGTTAAGGATCATCTGAGAGAAGCGCAGAAAATCTCCAACCGACGACAGTAATCCGACACCTCCTTCAAGTAGCCGGGGGCGACTAGTCCATGGTACCGCCTCAATCCTATGAGGTGTCAGTTGTCCTTCAATTGGTCGATAAAGTTCAGCAAGTCTCTTCGCGTCTTCCCCCTCCGCCCAGAAAACAGTGCTGTTCATTTCCAGCGGATCAAAGATATTGTGCTGAAGGTACACATCAAGTGGCTTTCCCGACCAGACCTCAATCAGTTTACCCAAGATCGTAGCGTGTATCCCATATCTGAACGCGGTGCCAGGATCGTGAAACAGCGGGACAGTCGCTGCTTTAGTTATCATTTCATCCAGCGAATAATTCTTATCTCTCACCTGCTGCTCCCGGTAGAGCGTTGAACTTCGGCTGCCAAGACCAGAAGTATGAGTGAGGAGATGCGCCACCTTGATGTCACCCGAACGAGTTCGGCTTCGACTGACGTCAGTGCTGTCCGGATCCATCAGCACCCGCTGCTCAGAGAATTCCGGCAAATACTTCTGGATCGGATCATCCAGCTCAAATTTGCCCGCTTCATAAAGCTGAAGCACAGCGGTGCTGGTGATTTCACGAGTCATTGAATAGATGCGAAACAATGCATCTTTTGGCATGGGTTTTTGTTTTTCGATATCAAGCTTGCCCAGCGCTTCGAAATAAACTAACTCGCCATCCCGGGCTACTGCTGCCACGACCCCCGCAATATTGCCTTCATCGATGTGCTGCTGAAGGTTTGTAGTGACCGCATCAAGCCCCGTCGAAGAAAATCCTGCGTTTTCAGGGACGACAGTTTGCAGGCTCTGTCCAGAGCCGCTTGCCGGAACTGTTGAGATGGTCAAGGCCGTCACAAATCGCAAGAAGCCGAGCAGATTTATGTGTTTTTTCATCGTCTCTCCCACTCACAAGGCAGCTTGCGAACCCGCTGTGCTCGCAGCCAGCTGACCCTCTATCCAACGCTCTACTCTAGCATGCATCATCGGCATCGGGACTGCGCCGGCACCGAGTACCAAATCGTGAAACGTCCGCACATCGAAAGATTGGCCTAAAGCAGTTTCAGCCCGGTTTCTGGCTTGTTGAAAATTCAGCATACCGATTTTATACGCGGTTGCCTGACCGGGGTTTGAGAAATAGCGTTTTACCTCCGAACGAACCGCTCCCTCCGGGATAGGCGAGTTATCCAGAAAATACTGAACGGCCTGTTCCTCACTCCAGCGCTTCGCATGAATGCCGGTATCTACTACAAGCCGAACTGCCCGCCAGATCTCGCCGGCCAGACGGCCAAAATCAGAGTAGGGGTCCTGAAAGCCACCCATTTCCTTAGCCAGCCACTCAGAATAAAGACCCCATCCTTCTGTGTACGCTGTCGTTCGATACTGTGTGCGGAACCGCGGTATGTCAGTCAGTTCCTGCTGAATGGAAATTTGCATGTGATGGCCGGGGTTACCCTCATGATATGCAATATCTTCAATTTGCCATTTAGCCAGGGTCGACATATCACTCATGTGAGAATAAAACACGCCGGGTCGAGAGCCATCAGGCGCGCCCTGACGATAGTGCTGGGCAGCCCCGGGCTGCTCCCGAAATGCCTCAACGCGTCTGACGACAAGCGGCGCCTTGGGCAGCCGGCCAAAGTACTCGGGCAAACGATCGAAGATGAAGTTCAGGTATTCATTGTTGACTTCGAGGTATTCTTGTCGACCCTCGTCGGTATTGGGAAAGTAGAATTGCTCATCTTCCCTGACGAAGACAAAAAATTCCTGCAGGGTGCCCTGAAAACCGGTCTGCTCTTTGACCGATTCCATTTCCGAAAGCAGTCGATCAACCTCTCTCAGTCCGATGCGATGGATTTCGTCAGCGCTTAAGCCAAGCGTAGTCATTCGGGCGAGACGCTGATTGTAGTAGTTCTCCCCATCCGGCAGCGCCCAGACTCCCTGTGCCTGATCGGCCGCAAACACCATATCCTGCTCTAGCCAGGCACGCAGTTCCTCATAAGCAGCCATAACTTCGCCAGAAAGAATGTGCTGCGCGCGCATCAAGTAAGTCTGCGCAGCTTGCTCATCTAGCTTGGCCGCATTGACTAGCTGGTCTACCTTGCCCTTGAAATCCGTCCAGATAGGAGAGTTCGGTGAACTGTCATCGCTGTTAAAGGGAACTCCTGTCGTTACCCGACTAATTTCTTCCAGCGCAAACACATAGTTAAAGCGTGGCTGACGGATGCCTGCAGCTGCCTGCTCTTTGCTGAGGTCAAGCAGGTCACCAAAAACCAGATCAATCTGCTCTAGACGGGCCAGATAGGCTTCAAGATCCGACTCATCGTCAACGCGATGAAAACTGATCATGAAACTGGGCAATGATGCATGAGGTCCACCACGCCCAAAAATGTAACCGTAATTGCGATAGGGGTAGGCCGCTTCGGTCTGTTCCAGCGCGTACTTCCACATATCGAAAGAAAGCTTCCCATCCTCGTTGAGCGCCTGGTACTCGAATTCGCTGCGCATAGTCGCTACACTCTGCCGCTGCCAGTCGAGTCGCCGTTGCTGGGCTTCAAGGGTGACTTCATTCAACTGATCATAGTCAGTTTTGTCACCCAAGACGCTGCGGGTTTGAGGGCTAAAATCCAACTGCTGTTCATACTGTTCATCCAGCCAAACGTTAAGCCGGTCAGTCTCGGTTTGCTCTACGAACTGCCCAGGCGCCGATGCCAGGCTACCTTCGCTAGAACTGCTTGGCGTGTCGCCGCAGGCAACAAGCAAGGTGGTAACAAACAACGCGGAAGACAAACGAACGAACATATCGACAACCTTAATAATGTTGACAGATTGAGCGGGGTAAAAACGAGAGGTGGACGCTATCGCGTTCGCGCAAGACTGTCCAGAGCTACCGACGGAGCGACTTCATGGCTGCTTAAGGATTTCACGCCAATCAAAGCTTGCATCCGCCATAGCCATGAAATATGGGTTGAGCAGTTCCGCCTTCTGATTGTAGCGCAGCGGCAAAAAGTCTGAGGTCACCACATCACCGCCCGCCGCTCTGAGGACTGCGTGGGCCGCAGCGGTATCCCACTCGCTGGTTGGCGCCAGTCTCGGATAGAAATCAGCTCCACCCTCTGCCAGCAGGCAAAATTTGAGCGAGCTGCCCATGTTTATCATTTCGAGATCCTCAAAGCGCTCACGCAGACGCGCAACAATCTGCTGCTCTCGCTCACCGAGATGACTGCGACTGGCAACTACGCGCAGGCACTGATGATCCGGCGTCAAGGTGGTAGGGAAGATCCGCTCCGCCGCTCCGTCCGGTTGAATTTTCCACGCACCATAACCGAGTTCACCGACATAGCTGAACCCTGAGACCGGCACATGCACCACGCCCGCGCGAGCAATGCCATTGTCAATCAAAGCGATGTTAACGGTAAATTCTCCGTTTCGACTGATGAACTCCTTCGTGCCGTCGAGCGGGTCGACCAGCCAATAAGTCTGCCACTCGCTTCTTTCGTCGTAGCTGATCGACTCACTCTCTTCAGACAAAATTGGCAGTTCTTCGGGCAGACCCGATAGCGCATCAGTAATCAGCTGATGCGCCCGACGATCCGCTTCCGTGAGAGGCGACGCATCGTCTTTTGTGGCAACCTCAACGGGCGCTCCGCTTTCATACACCTGCATGATCTGCTGACCCGCTGCGCAAGCGATTTCATGCATGGTCTGCAGCTGTGCTGAATATTCCATCTGAATCTCCTGTCTACCCGCTCTGTCGAGCCGTCTTGCCTGGCTGGGCAACGCGATGGAATCTTGCACCAAGTTTTCAAAAATTGCCAAGCTTGGCATATATCTCACCATCAGCGGTTGCAACAAGATCTATCCGGTTTATCCTTGGCGCCTTGACAGCGAAAAATCTGACGGGAAACTACGAGTCGATGATGGTCGCCTGGTCCGAGATAGACACAGTGATGTTCGACATGGATGGCACCCTGCTGGACCTTCACTTTGACAATTTTTTCTGGCTCAAACTGGTGCCTGAACACTACAGCAAGAAGCATGGTGTTTCAGAGATACAGGCGCTGGCGCATATTCAAAGCAAATCTGCGGAGGTCCACGGGACGCTGGACTGGTATTCCATCAATTACTGGCAGGCAGAATTGAAACTGGACATCCCGCACCTGAAACGTCTGATAACCGATAAAATCCGACTGCGGCCAGGTGCCAAACAGTTACTCAAAGCGCTGGTGGTGGAAGGGAAACAGGTGCTGCTGGTGACCAACGCCCACCCAATCAGTCTGAAGCTCAAAATGCAGTATGTCAGTATAGAGAAGTACTTCGAGCAGCTCATCAGTTCTCATCAACTCAAAAAAGCGAAGGAAAACGACGGTTTCTGGGAGTCTCTCCAGCAGCTTTTCTCCTACGATCCCACCAGAACCGCTTTGTTCGATGACAACATGAGCGTTCTGAGACAGGCCCACCGGGAAGGCATTGCCCATCTCCGGGCAATCAAGCAGCCGGACAGCCAGCAGCCCTCNCTNCCTGTNGCCGAATTTCCCCAGGTCGAGGACTTTGGTTTAATCGCACCCGATNNNTNTTANTTTCCCGNGGTCNTCACAGGNNGGCNGCCNNGTGACGCCNNCNANAANACNNGACTTAANCGGNCTGNCNACANGCAANGANGNTNATCCAGCCTTGCNAACTNCCNCATTTACCGAACTCNCAAGNCNACCCAGGANACGNAGACACCTGCTATGCCNAANACCNCTTCNGAATCTGTTTNGAACGTGCNGNCTAAANTNAGACTGGATAAGTGGCTGTGGGCAGCTCGNTTTTACAAAACTCGNGCGATTGCCAAACAGTCAATTGANGGAGGNAAAGTGCACTGTGACGGGGCCCGCAGCAAACCCAGCAANGANATCACTCTTGGNACCCGTATTTCCCTCCGGCAGGGCTTNGATGANAAAACAGTNATNGTGAAAGNACTTTCAGANAANCGNAAGAGCGCNCCGGANGCNCAGTTGCTCTACGANGANACTGCAGAGAGCATCAAGCGCCGCGAAGCGCGANCGGCAGAACGCAGAGCTCAACCNAGCCACTNGCNTTCNCCNACGCGGCCCAACAAAAANCANAGAAGAATGATTCAGCGCTTTAAACAAGGNGAAGCAGACTGAGTNGCAACNAACCCTNGCAGGTGGTTGACAGNGTCNTAGTNATTTANCATTGTGCGCTNNNGCAGTNNTGCTCGCACCGACGNGCNTTCAGTCAGCGTGGNAGAGNNATGCATGTCAANCCNAATTCAANCCAGCCTCNATCGNTACANCATACCGGAATTNAAACCGGCCTGGGGCGGTATTCGGCGCGGGATTGAAAAGGAATGCCTGCGGGTGACTCCGGCAGGGCACATTTCCACGCGCCAGCATCCTGAAGCTTTGGGGTCCGCGCTCACCAACCCGTACATCACCACCGATTTTTCGGAGGCCCTGCTCGAATTTATTACCCCAGCCTATGCCAGCATTCAGGATTGCCTGAAGATGCTGGAAAACATTCATCGCTTCTCTCTGGAAAATCTCGAAGAGCAGGAGATGTTCTGGGTCTGCAGCATGCCATGCCCCTTACACCCGGATACTGATATACCGCTCGCTCAGTACGGGTCGTCGAATATCGGCAGGATGAAAACCCTCTATCGTAGCGGCCTGCACCATCGGTACGGCAGTCTCATGCAGGTCGTTGCTGGCCTGCACTATAATTTCTCCATGCCAGACGCGTTCTGGGAGCCTTTCAAAAAAATTTGCGGGAGCCGGGAATCTTTGAAGGATTTTAAAACCTCACGGTATTTGCACCTGATCCGAAATTTCCACCGTTTCTCCTGGCTGCTGGTCTATCTGTTCGGTGCATCTCCGACAGCCGGCAAATGCTTCGCCCAGGGCCGGGAGCACTCAATGGCCGAATTTGATGACCACAGTCTTTACCTTCCGCACGCGACCTGTTTACGCATGGGCAGCCTCGGCTACAAAAGTGAGGCTCAGAAATCTCTGTTTGTCTGCTATAACGAACTGGACGCCTATGTGGAGTGTCTCAACAGCGCGATGCACACGCCTTATCCAGAATATGAGGCAATAAGCCGTCAAGAAGGTAACCATCCGACGCAGATCAATGCCAATCTGCTGCAGCTGGAAAATGAATTCTACTCTACCATTCGCCCCAAGCGAAATGTGCCAAGCGGCACCAAGCCGCTGGATGGCCTGACCCGCGAAGGCATTGAGTATGTCGAGATTCGGGCGCTCGATCTCAATCCGTTCCTGCCGCTCGGAATTGACTCGGAACAGATTAAGTTTCTAGACAGTTTCCTGCTGCACTGCTTACTCAATGACAGCCCTCAGTGCAATCAGGACGAATTCTTCGAGGTCGCGAAAAACGTCGAACTTGTCGTTGAGCGGGGTCGCGATTCCGAGCTTATGCTGTCTCGCGCCGGACAAACGATACCCATGAGGGAATGGGCCGAATCACTCCTGAATGATATCCATCACAGCAGCGTGATTCTAAATTACTGCCACAGCGAAGCAGGTTACAGTGATGCACTTGCAGCACAGCGAGCAAAGATCAAAGATTCAGAGCTGACGCCTTCCGGGCGGATGCTTGAAGAGATGGGAGAAAACAAGCTATCTTTTTTCGAATTTTCAATCGAAAGGTCAAAAGTAACTCAGAAGGAGCTCCTCAGTAGCACTCTGGACAAGCGCACACTCACGGATTTTATCGGTGCCAGTGAGCTCTCTCTCAAGAAACAGGCCGAAATCGAAGCCAGCGATACACTGGACTTTGACAGCTATCTCGCTGATTGGAACAGCAACTAAACGATTCCCTCAGATTTCTATCTCCCTCTCTGCCAGCGAAAAAAGCGCTCGATATAGGGAAAGTACTTGTCCGGTAGGCGAGCACTCCGCCAGGCATTGGCAGCGAATTTATTGGATTCAGACAAGGTCGGATAAATGTGAGTAACCGCGGAGATTTTCTTCAGACCCAATCCATGGGTCATGGCAAACACAAACTCCCCGATAAGTTCACCGGCATGATAGCCGACAATGCTTACACCCAGAATTCTGTCTGTACCGGGCACGGTTAGCACTTTGACGAACCCGTGCGCTTCACCGTCAGCCAGTGCCCGGTCGTGAAGGTCAAGCTCATAGCGGGTCAACTCATAGCCAATTCCATGTTGCTGCGCTTCCTGCTCACTTAAGCCAACACGCGCGACCTCGGGGTTAGTGAACGTCGCCCACGGCACAACCCGGTAATTAGCCCGCAGGCGCCAAAGCCCTCCAAGAAGCGCATTCAAAGAGGCAAAATAGGCCTGAAACGAAGCAATGTGAGTAAACTGATACGGCCCTGCAACATCTCCGCATGCATAAATATTTGGGTAGGACGTCTGCATGGCACTGTTGATTTCAATTGTGCCGGATGGCGTCAGAGCCACATCCAACTCTTCTAGACCGAAGTTTTCGGTATTGGGCTTCCGCCCGGCTGCGATTAGGACTTGATCGAATTCGAGCACCCTGGTCTTGCAGTTATTCGTCACTTCCACTTTCTTCTCCCCGCTCTCAGCGAAGAAATGACACAAACTATGCTCGGTCAGCACGGTGATGCCATCTTTCTCAAATTGCGTGGTAACAGCTGCCGACACTTCAGCATCTTCTCTCGGCATGATGCGCTCTGCCNTATCGANCTGAGTGACTTGTGAGCCAAGGTGGTTAAACGCCTGTGCCAGTTCACAGCCTATTGGCCCGGCCCCCACCACCAGAAGACGTTTNGGCAGTTCTCGAAGTTTCCAGATGGTGTCNGAAGTCAGATAATCNNTATCTTCNAGTCCGGNNACTTCAGGAATCAGTGGGCGGGCGCCGGACGCTACAATAATCGACCGTGTGGTGATANTGCGCTCTCCTACCGCGACTTCATAGGGAGATTTGATGAAAGCCTCACCTTGAACACATTCAACTCCAAGCGAAGTGAAGCGCTCAACTGAATCATGAGGCTCAATGGTTTTAATCACGCTCTGCACCCGCTCCATNACCGCCGCAAAATCCACCTGAGCGGTAGCGCCCATAAGTCCGAATTCCTCGGCTCTTCGGATGTAGGACATAATGCGGCCACTGCGAATCAGAGTCTTGCTTGGCACACAGCCGGTATTCAGGCAATCTCCACCCATTTTGTTCTTCTCAATCAGAACAGTCTTGGCCTTCGCACCTGCCGCGATAATGGCAGCAACCAGGCCAGCAGAACCGCCACCGATCACAACAACATTCGCGTCAAACGATTCTGGCCGGGGATACTGCTTGGTCAGCTTTTTGCGCTTCAGTCGGTTTACGATCGCTCTCCCTATCAGGGGGGACACGCCAAACAGGGCCAGTGAGGCAAGAACAGGCGCGCTCACCAAGTCGGACAGTGAATTGATTCGAGCGAGTTCCACTCCCGCGTTGACGTAAACCACCGTTCCCATCAACATGCCCAGCTGACTGATG
>NZJB01000098.1 GCA_002691885.1 Gammaproteobacteria bacterium | reverse complement strand
TTATCTGTTCGTCTTGGTTTGTAGTTATTTGAATTNAGATANTCNGAAATGTCTCNATTCGACATTCCGTTGANGTGTAAATCGTGTATCAGTTNGAGTANTTCTTCCCAATCNTCACTNAGANNTACNAACTGTGAATTTACGAGAAGTGATACTGACAATACATCCGAGTGTGATGTTGTAGATNTCAGAGTTANGAATTTCACTCCACTGTAACCGATTTCGCTAAATTACGAGGCTGGTCTACATCTGTGCCTTTAACGATGGCGACATGATAAGACAGGAGTTGCAGCGGAATGGTGNAGACGATCGGATCGAGAACATCAGGTGAGGCCGGGACGTGGATGACCTTGCAATTCTTGTCGCCCTGGTAGTTCACGCTCTCGTCAGAAAAGACGTACAGTTTTCCGCCCCGGGCGCTGACTTCTGCTAGGTTGGTGCGCAGTTTTNCAAGCAAATCGTCATTGGGCGCTACTGCGATGACCGGCATGTTTTCGTCGACCAGTGCCAGCGGTCCATGTTTAAGTTCGCCTGAAGGATAGGCTTCTGCGTGAATATAAGATATCTCCTTCAGTTTTAGAGCGCCCTCTTTCGCGATGGGGTACTGGATTCCCCTGCCAAGAAAAAGGCTGTGNTGCTTATCGGCGAATTGTCGCGACATCTTGCGAATNTCTCTGTTGAGGCTTAGCGTGCTTTCGATCAGGTCCGGTAAGCGGTTAAGCTCTCTGACCAGGGCTGCCTCTTTTCGCGGTGTCAGACTATTCCGGCGTCCCAGCGCAATGGTCAGGATCAGCAACACGGCGAGCTGTGCCGTAAACGCTTTGGTTGAGGCAACGCCGACTTCCTGCCCGGCCATCGTCAGTANAGAAAAGTCTGATTCACGCACCAGTGAACTAGTGGCAACGTTGCAAATCGCCAAATAGGCAGTGTAAGGGAGTGTTTTGGCGTAGCGAAGCGCGGCTAGGGAATCTGCAGTCTCGCCGGATTGAGACACGGTGACCAGCAAAGACCCGTCTGGCACGATAATGTCCCGATAGCGATAGTCACTGGCAATGTCTACTGAACACTCCATGCGAGCGATGGACTCCAACCAGTATTTGGCGACATGGCANGCATGATAGGAAGTGCCGCACGCGACGAACTGGACGTGTTTGACCTTGTCGAAAATGGCTGGTGCCTTGACGCCGAATGCATTCTCCAGGACTTTGTTTTTCGAAACCCTGCCGTCCAGCGTGTCCCGGATGACAGTCGGTTGCTCATAAATTTCTTTCAACATGAAGTGCTTGTAGGTGCCCTTATCGCCATCACTGCTATGGCCCGCCACTGTGCTAACTTTACGTTTGACCTGCTTACTGTCGTGCCAAACTTCATAGTTTCCACGGGTAATTCGGGCAATGTCTCCCTCTTCAAGGTAGACAAACTGATCGGTCACCTGGCCGAGCGCATGTGGGTCAGAGGCAACGAAGTTCTCTCCGATCCCGACACCGATCACCAGCGGGCTGCCTGATCTCGCGACGATTAATTCATCAGGTGTGGCCGCATCGGCGACGCAAATGCCGTAAGCGCCTTCGAGGCGTCTGATTGCTTTTTGGGTCGCATCNAACAGAGAAACTTTATTCCCCTTGCGCTCAAGATGGATCAGATGCGCAATGACTTCACTGTCAGTCTGCGTGGCGAATTGATATCCGGATTTGGTCAACTTCTCCCGAAGTTTTTCAAAATTCTCGATGATGCCGTTATGAACNATGGCGATTTGTCCGCCTGAACTGTGAGGGTGCGCATTGGCGTTCGTGGGTTTGCCGTGAGTTGCCCAGCGTGTGTGGGCGATGCCGACGTGGCCCCGCAGCGCTTTGCCTTGGACCCGCTCTACCAGCTTACTCACCTTGCCGGCGGTTTTATGCACTTTGACTGTTTTTCGGTCAGGGGCAAGCAGCGCGATACCCGCCGAATCGTAGCCGCGATATTCCAGTCTTTTCAGTCCTTCCAGGAGGATCTCGGTGACATTNCGTTCAGCAATTGCGCCGACAATTCCGCACACGGGTCTGACCTGCTCGCAGTAAGTGAAGGCTACAAATTATCTCCCAGATTCCGCTGGCCCACAATCAGCGCGACGGGCGGGTANAGGTTAGTACTCGCACTCTGGGTCNAGATTCCTTACTATTCGGTCCTGCATCGAAAAACGACAACAGCAATTATGGCAGCTCAGAAACGCTATTTCGGCACAGACGGTATCCGCGGCAAGGTTGGCCAGACGCCGATTACCCCTGATTTTATGCTTAAACTGGGGTGGGCGGCCGGTAAGGTGTTCACTCAAGGNGGNAACCGCAGCAAGATATTGATCGGCAAAGATACGCGTATCTCCGGTTACATGTTTGAGGCTGCGCTGGAAGCAGGCCTGACGGCAGCAGGGGTGGACATCAATCTCACTGGCCCGATGCCGACACCTGCCATTGCTTACCTGACGCGCACTCTGCGTGCTCAAGCGGGTATCGTGATCAGCGCGTCGCACAATTCCTTCGAGGATAACGGGATTAAGTTTTTTTCCGACAATGGAACAAAGCTGCCCGATGAGATCGAACTGGCGATTGAAGCGGAACTCAGCAAGGCGCTGACGACAGTTGCACCGAAATTTCTGGGCAAGGCCAGCAGAATAGACGACGCGAGAGGCCGCTATATCGAGTTCTGTAAAAGCACCGTTGGNTCAAGGTTGACACTTTCGGGTCTAAAGGTAGTTGTGGATTGCGCCAATGGCGCAACGTACGACATTGCACCTGCTGTACTCTCTGAACTGGGGGCAGATGTCGTCAGCATCGGAACTGACCCAAACGGCTTAAATATCAACGATAAAATCGGCTCAACATCGCCAGCAGCGCTCAAAGAAAAAGTCCTCGAGGTGGGCGCTGCCCTCGGCGTTGCACTGGACGGCGACGGTGACCGGAGCATCATGGTGGATCACGAGGGCAATGTCGTTGATGGCGATGAGATGCTATTCGTGATTGCCTGCGAGCGCCGGCGCCGGAATATTGAATTCGGTGGCGTTGTGGGAACTAAGATGAGCAACCTTGGTATGGAGCTGGCGCTTGCAGAATTAGAAGTTCCTTTCGCACGCACGGCAGTTGGCGACCGGTTTGTTCTGCGGGAAATGCTGCAGCGCGGATGGCAGCTTGGCGGTGAATCATCCGGACACATCATTTGTCACGATATTACGACGACCGGGGATGGTATCGTCTCAGCCCTGCAGGCGCTCACCGCTGTTGCACTGACTGACAAGCCCCTGATGGAATTACGCAGCGCAATGCAGAAGTTTCCACAAACCATGATCAACGTCAGACTGGGTCAGAATCCCAATGTTTCAGCCAGCCAGAGCGTTCGTGACGCCGTGTCGGGCGTGGAAGCCAAATTGCAGGGCAGAGGTCGCGTACTGTTGCGCCCCTCAGGCACCGAGCCGGTGTTGCGGGTGATGGTCGAAGGCGAAGACGCGGATCTGGTTGCGCAGTTAGCGCGGGAACTGGCGGATGTGGTTGCCGCCGAAGCTGAGGAATTTGCCTGATCGGATTGATCTATTTGGGTGCTGTTACGTAAATCCTACAACACTCACGTAATCTGCCTGTTCATGTGGCCACCCTCCCATGCCCGAAGGACCTGAAATTCGGCGCGCCGCCGACAAAATTGCCCAAGTTCTGGAAGGCCAGCAAATTGTAGATATCCATTTTGGTCTGGACCGTCTGAAGGGCAGGGAGCGTGATTTTCGGGGTGCCGAGGTGCGTGAAATTGAAACCCGCGGCAAGGCCCTGCTTACCCACTTCGACAATGAACTCACGATCTATTCGCACAATCAGCTGTATGGACGCTGGTATGTCGTCAAGCGGGATGCTTACCCTAAAACAAATCGGAGTTTGCGCCTATCGCTGCATACGCGCACGCACAGTGCGCTGCTGTACAGCGCCAGTGACATCAGTATCTGGGATCGGTTTGAGCTTGATCTCCATCCCTTTTTGGCAAAAATTGGCCCAGACATTCTGAATTCCAAGCTGAATTGGAAAGAAATCTCTCAGCGACTGCGCAGCGAACGTTTTCGGCGACGGACTCTCGCATCTCTCTATCTTGCTCAGGATTTTCTCGCGGGCATTGGCAACTACTTGCGCAGCGAAATTCTGTTTGATGCGAAGGTTCTTCCGGATGCCAGACCCCAGGACTTGAGTGTGAAGCAGCTCAATGATCTGGGGCGCAGTACCCTGAAGATCAGTCAGAGGGCCTATCGGACAGCCGGCATTACGAATCCTCCCCGCCGGGTGGCTTACCTGAAAAAGCAGGGACTAAAGCGCGGGGCATTTCGTCACGCGGTATTTGGTAGGCAGCGGCAAAGTTGCTATGAGTGTGGCGACAGCATCAGAAAGGATTTGCTTTCCGGCAGACGACTCTACTGGTGCCCCGGTTGCCAGGACGCCTAACGACAGAATTCAATTTTGGGATTGGCGGCAAAATAGTTTAGCTTCAGTTTATCAATCTGGTGACNCTATTCATGCTGCGCGCGATCATAGCGCTGAAGGTCATCGTNGCCGNAGCCNAGAGTTTGGTTGCTGCGGNGATTCTTGCCTGATTTNCTACACTTCTATGCTGCGCTGCGTAGCACTACCTCAGGNCCGGACTGAACGTAATGCAGCGTGCGCTCNNGACTACTTCNCTGCCGGCAAAANGGGANATTATCTGGCTTNTCTCCCGACGCGACGCTNCTGCGCTATCGGGTCTGGAACTTCCAGTCCCCGTCGCGCCGTTTGAGGTATGCNTAGCCGCCGGTGAACCGNGGTGCTGAGTTCTCTCCCNTGGGCTGGCACCAGAAAATNCNAACGATCGCGTCCGGCTCGCTCGATAAATTNCTGGCNAGTCTTCGATGNTGTTTCTTTTTNTCATCGAACGGTTCCTGAAAAAGGTATTTCACTCCCATATCATTCTGCGCGAGCTGACNAATGTTAGAGACGAAAGAATACATATCCAGATAGTTATCAATGTCTGTAACAAGGGTCTTTAGCCAGTCGTCGTCTGCCAGGGAGACGGCCGCGTAGGCGTTCCGGAAAAGAAGCAGCTGATCCTGCGATAGGGGTGAAAAGGTCCCGCTATTCCAGTTGTGATAGCGAGCGCATTTTGAGCTCCCCACCTGCGACAGGGGCGTAAATATTGAGTCAAATTCTTCCTCAGGGCTGGTGAAGTCCTGGCACAGAGCCGGAATCTTGTGGAACAGCAAAACTGCGCTTACGAGAAGCACGATCAGCGGATGGTAAGCAGCAGTCATAATCTTTATTCCGCCCCCTTGGGTATGGCAAGGATAGCCGGACGGAAATCTATCACAAAAACCCGAGTAGCTGCCTGATCGGGAAGCGTAAAGGGCAGTCAGATCAGTCATCGGCTCTGATGTCTGCGCGACCCATGGCGCTGGTATACGCGCGAGCTTGCGCCACTGGCCTTTGCCGATAGATTCGCCGCACGCATGCGTTTTTGTGCGGCACGATAAGCAGGCAAATGACCGACAATCGGGGCGGGATAATCGCGGTCAATGATGCAGCTTGACCGTTGCTGGATCGGTTCGGGCATCCGATGTGGTTCGGCGATAAAGTCATCCGGAACATTTATTAGCTCGGGCACCCACTGACGGATAAATTTGCCCTCCGGGTCCTGGTCGATNACCTGCTTGATGGGAGAATAAATCCGCAGAGCGGAAATGCCTGTTGTGCCAGCCTGCATTTGAATTTGTGAGTAATGGATCCCGGGCTCATAGTCGGTGAANAGCCGTGCAAGGTGCAGGGCCGGCTGTCGCCAGTGTAACCACAAATGATAGGAGGCAAACGAAATCAACATGGCCCGCATGCGGAAGTTGATCCAGCCTGTCTGCTGAAGCGCACGCATACAGGCATCGATCAGCGGATAGCCCGTCCGGCCCGCAGCCCATGCCTCGAAGTGTGCGGNGTTGAACTCGTCTTCTCGCAGGCCGTTAAACNCAGGGTTCATATTGTCGAATTCGATCGCNGGTTCATCTTCCAGCTTTTGAATGAAATGGCAGCGCCATGCCAGGCGCTCAACGTAATTCGACAGNGATTGGCTCCANGGGTCACGCTGGCCGCGCTGACGCTGGAGNTCACGTTTGCGTTGTGTGACACGCTGATACACTGTNCGAAGTGAAATATTGCCGTAAGTCAGGTAAGGGCTCAGCCGGCTGCAGCTGTCCCAAGCGGTCAAAGGTGAGGAAAGGCCCTGNAGATATTCCCGTGACCGGTCTGACAGAAAGCTGTTGAGTANCTTNATCGCCTCNCTCTCCCCACCTNTTTGTCTNTTGATCAGTCCATCGTCCTTTAGCGCAAAGCTCTCCGGAGAATGCACGCCAAGCTCGGTCAATCCGGCTCCTCCGTCGATGATTTGTCTAGGGCGTCCGACCAGAGGCGAAGTCACGAATCCCTGCCATTGTCTGGCCCATCCGTCTCTGCTGGTCATTGCCCGGACAACNCCNTGCTGGCGATACTCAATAAAATTTATCCCCGCTGACCGGGCCCATTTTTTTACTGCCCGGTCGCGTTGGTAGCTGAGGGCGTTAGTGGTTTCCTGATGAGCGCGAATGCAGTGATAGCCGGTTTCTGTCCTCAGACTGTTTAGGACGTCGACGGNGTCCCCGCGCCGGATCAGCAGTCGACTGCCGAGCTTNCGCAAATCGCGATNGAGCTCAGTCAGAGAGTCGTTGATGAAGAGNAGATGACGCTTCGAGAAGTCGTCTGCGCCGATAAGNTCCGGCTCATAGATGTAGAGGCAGATGACTTGTCCTCGCCTTGCAGCNGCGACCAACGGCGAGTGATCNGTGATACGCAGATCCCGCTTAAACCAAACTAATTCAGCTGTCATCTGCCGGTGCCCTGACAGACGGGGCAATAATAGGTCGAACGTGCCGTTTCTCCCTGTCGCTGCATGGCAATCGGGCNTGAACATTCGAGGCAGGNCATTCCCTGNCGACGATAAACCCAGAGCCTGTCCCCAAGNGTCGAACCGCGAAATTTNCGGCGCAGGCCTTCAAGGTTTCGTCTCATGTAGNGTCTGGCACTCCGCAGGCACAGTCGCAGCGTTACGTCATCAAAGTTCGACAGCGGCTCAAAGGGGTTGAGTCGATTCATGAACAGGATTTCCGACTTGTAAACATTCCCGACACCGGCCACGAGCTGCTGATTCATCAGAGCTTCCCCGANTGGCAGGTGACCATTCATGCGNAGNCTGACGATGGCCGTGTCCTCGTCAAATGCGTCTGCCANTAAATCCGGACCCAGCCGGGTCAGCAGTGAACGGCCCCGAATCCGGATGCTGCTTTCTACCTCAATGAGTTTCGGGCTGAAGCAAATCAGATCGTGGCTGAGAAAGCGCATGGCGAGCGCGGCACGGTAAGCGGGTTTTCGCCAGCGCTCTCCGTGGGGGTAAATGTGCCAAGAGCCGGTCATGCCNAGGTGCGAATGAACGGTGAAGCCGTTATCTAGNTCCAGCAGCAGATGCTTTCCTCTGGCTTTAGCGGTCTGCAGGACACCGCCTGTCAGCTCCCGTGCTTTGGGTAATTCGGGTCTGCCCCTGGACGCTTCGATGCGTTTCCCGCAGAGCTGCGCGGTGATCTGCTGCGCCACCCGATGAAGCGTATCTCCTTCAGGCATNGNTCTGGGTNGCCTCAANGCTCNGGCAGGAGTAACCACGATGNCCGTGCTGGAACCCTTGTNTCAGCAGAGCCGCATGAAAGNNCTCTTCAGCACGCGGCTTACCGTTAACCGAGGCAAAGTAGATCAGCTTCCGTCCTCNCGCCGCCAGCTTCANACCAGCAATCAACGCTTTGATGCNGCTACTTCGTGTTGGCTCATCTGGCGGCAGAAATGTTGTGATCTGGTCGCCGGTTTTGGCAATGTAGGCAATCAGATTGCCATCCAATAAAAGGACCCGAGACCCNGCGACCCTGGCGNNGCGCTTGCNGCCTTCNGCTGCAGGCGGCCAGGGTAAAAGGGCGCCGTACGGATTGGCGGGGNCTGTTGCAGACAATAAGACTGGGTCAATCGATTCGGCAGTGTTGCGAAGGCGATCTTCAGCGCCCGGGACTGCGAACTGACTGGCACCGAGACCCTCCACAAAATAACCCCGCCGGATTCGGCCGGCTTCTTCCATCGCCTTTAGTACAGGGTAGATGCCGGAGAATCCACCGGTGACCCCTTCTTTTGTCAGCGCTTCCTTCACCATAACGCCATAACGTTCGAGCAGTTGTTGGACCTGAGCTGTTCTTGCTTCTGTCGCTGAAGGTTGCTCCCAGCCGACCCGATCAAACAGCGTCCAACGCCCTTCGCTGCCCGGAAGACGGGTGCCCCTTCGCGGCCTCATTCGCTGCTGTCCCCGCCGGGTTCTGGGTTTTTTATCTTTCACACCCAGGCGCGCGCGCAGCGGTGTGAAGCTGTCGTTTCCCGCATTACCGCTCCACACCAGCTCCCATAGCGCCTCAAGAACGTCGTTCTGAAAGCCACCGACAGCCTCGACGATATCGTCAAAGAATGGTGCACCCCGTGAGCCTATAAACTCGTAAATACGCTGAGCCAGTTCGCTGTCAATGGGGTTCGGCTCAGGGGCCAGCAGGGGATAATTCTCGGCGAGGTAAATGGCTATTCGCCCATCGCTGCTGCCAACGGGTTCGATCCCCCGCCACAGAAGTTCTCCTGAGACAAACAGCTCATCGATCTGGCCCATCCGATAGCCGGCGATGCGCGCTGGCAGGATCTCGGTTTCCAGAACAGAGGCTGGCAGTGGTGCCCCCTGCAGTTGCTCGATGGTGTCGTAGAGCGCGTCCTGTCCGCGCCTCGGTCTGGTAATAAATTGCCAGTCCGCGATAAATGAGGCGAACTTATTGTGATCTACCGCTTCAATTTGTTGACGCCACCCTGCCAGCGAGCGTCGCTTGATTTGTTTCAGCACATCGTTGTCAATCCATTCGCGGCGCGTGCTGCCAGGTGTAAATCCTCCCTCAAGGACTCGCCCTATGGCAGAAAGTTCGTTCAGGGCCTTGCGCAGGACATCGATGCCGAGGCCGAAATGCTTGGCGAGCTCAGCTGGCTCAAAAGGTCCGTGTGTCCGGATATATCGGGAAATCAGGTCTTGCAGAGGGGACTGGCAAGGTTCGAGCAGTGCCGCGGGCAGGCCCATCGGCAAGACTGTGCCGAGGGCATCCCGATAGCGGGCTGCATCCTCCGCGGCAATAAAACGGGGATTTCCGGCCACCCTGATTTCGATGATTCGCCGCGCTCTGCTCAGTTCGCTGAGCATCGACTCAAGGATAGCTTGCTGGCCTTGACTGGTGCGGTCCAAGATGTCGCCGACACTCAGATCTCCGAGCGCTAGCAGCAGGTCATGGATATCATCCGGATCTTTCACATACGGATGCTCAAGTAACTGACGCCTGAGCGTTATGGCGGCGATGGCTTCCGGATCGAGGAGTTCGCGATAGTCGGCGCTGCCCAGCAGCTCCTTGAGTTGAGCGTGGTCCAGGGAAAGGACCTGTGCGCGACGCTCGGCAAGCGGGGCATCAGCGTCGTAGATAAAACTGGCAGTGAAATCGAACAACACGGTTTGCGCGAAAGGTGATGCAGAATCGCTGTTCACGGGGTGTAATCTGATCCGACGACTGCGCATGTCCTCGAGCACCTGATTCAGTCCATCGATATCAAAAACATCCCTCAGGCATTCCCGGTAGGTTTCCAGGATCATGGGGAATCTGGGGTACTGGCTGGCCGCATGCATCAAATCTGCGGACTTTCTGCGCTGCAACCACAGAGGCGTACGCTGACCAGGGAAGCGGCGGGGTAACAGCAGGGCTCTGGCCGCGTTTTCCCGAAAGCGAGCCGCGAACAAAGACGTGTCGCTGAGTGCGCGGACCACATCTTCTTCGAGTGACTCCGGATCTGGAATGAACCACTCGGCATCCGGTGGAGAATCGGATTCGGGCACTCGAAAGACGATGCCGTCATCACACCAGACTACGTCGATTTCGGGAAAACGCTCTCGAAGTTGTGCGGCGACCGTCATTGCCCAGGGGGCGTGGACGCGAGCGCCGAAAGGCGACTGAAGGACAACGCGCCAATCGCCCACTTCATCGATAAAATTTTCGACGATGATACATTCATCCGAGGGAACGTCGCCGGCTGCTTCGAACTGACCAGCGACGTAATCATAGAGGATGTCAGCTGCCTCGTCCTCAAGGGCGTGATCATGGGTCAGCAGTTTTTGAGCATCCGCTCTTGAGGCTCGCGAGAGTATACGGGTTAGAGCGCCGATTGCTCTGCCGAATTCAAGCGGTCGACCGACTCCGTCGCCACGCCAAAATGGCATCTTACCCTGTTCTCCCGGTGCCGGCTCGACCAGGACCTGGTCTTTGGTAATTTCCAGTGTGCGCCACATTGAGGCGCCGAGCCGGAACACTTCACCAATCTGCAGTTCAAAGACCATTTCTTCGTCCAGTTCACCGACGCGGCTTTTAGTTTCGCTGCCGCCAAGCAGAAATACCCCGTAGAGCCCGCGGTCGGGAATCGTGCCGGCATTGAGGATGGCAGTTCGCTGTGCGCCGCGTCTGGGAATCAGGCGATTGTTTATCCGGTCCCAGGTAACGCGGGCTTTGAGACCGGAGAAATCATCGCTGGGGTAGCGTCCGGAGAGCAAATTCAGGACTTCTTCAAAAGACGCTCTCGGCAGCTCGGCAAACGGCGCAGCGCAGCGCAGTGTCTGATACAGCGCCTCAACATCCCACTCATCCATGGCCACCATAGCGACAATTTGCTGTGCCAGGACATCCAGCGGGTTTCGCAGATAGGTCGAACTTTCAACCTGTCCGTTCAGCATCTGCTGCGCAGCTGCTGCTGCCGAAAGCAGATCGCCGCGATACTTGGGAAAAACGATGCCTTTTGAAACCGCCCCCACGCTGTGTCCGGCGCGGCCGATGCGTTGGAGCCCCGAGGAAATTGAGGGGGGCGCCTCCACCTGAATGACAAGATCTACTGCGCCCATGTCGATGCCAAGCTCCATGGAAGACGTCGCAACGATCGCGCGCAGATCCCCTCGCTTCAACCTATCCTCCACTTCTGAGCGGGTATCTTTGGACATCGAACCATGGTGTGCCCGCGCCAGATCCTGTTCCGCTGTTTCATTAATGCTGGCTGCGAGCCGCTCTGCCAGACGACGGCTGTTGACAAAAATCATGGTGGATCGGTGGTCACCAATTAGTGCCACAAGGCGCGGATAAATGGCCGGCCAGATGGATGCAGGAACCGGAGACGTTGCGGCGTTGCCAACAACATTAAACTCATCGGCGGTCTGATCGACCTGATCACCGAGGGGCATACAGATCGTCAGTTCAAAGGGGCGCTTTTCTGAGGCATCAATGATCTGCACCGGCCGCGGTTGCGACTGGCCGCTCTTGTCTCTTTCGAACCCACCCATAAGCCGTGCGACTTCCTCAAGTGGTCTCTGAGTCGCTGACAGGCCAATTCTCTGAATCGGCCTGATGCCGGGTAGCTGCTGGCATCGCAGTTGTTCAAGACGCTCCAGAGAGAGAAATAAGTGTGTACCACGCTTGGTGGGCACCATGGTATGGATTTCATCGAGGATGATCGTCTCGACGCTCTGCAGAATGTCACGTGCGCGTGAGGTAAGCATGAGATAGAGCGACTCAGGGGTGGTGATCAGCACGTCAGGTGGTTCTTTGAGCATGCGAGCACGCTCGCGTGACTCCGTGTCCCCTGATCGGATCGCGACGGTGACAGCGTTGTGGGCGGTGCCTTCTCTGGCAGCAGCGGCCGAAATTCCGGCCAGCGGGGCTCTTAAGTTTCGATCGACATCAACTCCAAGCGCTTTCAGCGGTGAGATATAGATGACCTTGACGCCCGGCTCCGGTTTTTTTTCTCCGAAAAGCAGTCCATCAAGGGCAGCGAGAAAAGCCGCGAGCGTTTTGCCTGAACCTGTCGGTGCGAGCATTAGGGAGCTTTCGCCCGTACGCAAAAACGGCCAGCTTTCTGACTGCACCCTGGTAGGGCTTGCAAAAGCTTCGGTGAACCATGTCCGTGTGCAGGGGTGGAATAACGCCAATGCGGTCAGCTCCGCGGTGGCTTCGGTCGCCGCGACTTCAGCCCGCGCTGTGCTCGTTTTTGCCATGTCTATTAGTACGGCAACAGGCAGGGGCTGGACTTACGGGGTTGCCCTGTCAGCGGCGAGCCGCTAATCTTCCATCTCAGTCAGCAATAGCATGTAATTCAATCGCTTACGCGTCCTCAGCTGAAGGAACTTTCTCGAGCAGAGTCCTTCGAAGCGTGGGCAGCAGAGGAAACGTCATAGCCAAGTTATTTACGTTAGCCTATCGGGTTCTGAAGCTTGCTGTTGTCTCATTCTGGCTGATTGCTTCAGCGGTGCATGAGGCAGATGATAGCGTCGTGGAGGTGGGTGGAATCGGCGCTGACTGCATCCCTTCGCGTCGTTTTTATGCCGTTACTGGAATTCCTGTCAAGAACGAGGGCGAGGTTCCACCCGACATGCAGTATCTTCAGTCGGATGTGACAGCCGGGCTTGCGAATCTGTCTAACAATATCAACCTTGCTGCACGCAACGCGGTGTCTGAAATTGTTGACGTTATCGTAAAAACTTATGGTTATAACCGGCAGCAGGCCTATATCATCGCCAGTGTTGCAGTTGACCTGAGAATTGCGCAACTGGTAGATGCGCAGAATGTTGGAGTCACTGCAATTCTGCCACTTGATATTTTCAATCAGAATTAGGCTCTGTGTGCGCACGCTTGGGGTGCTGTTCAGTGCAAGGATGTGAACCGCTTGCCAACAATTCTTGCCGGTATTGATCTTGCCTGGGTGAGTACGCGCAATCCCACTGCGATCGCAGTCGGCAGTCTGAGCGGACGCACCTTGGTCCTGCAAACGCTGCTGACTGACCTTTTCGGTGTGGAACAGATCGTCTCCGGACTGTCGGCAATCAAGCAGCTGCATGGTGTGACGGTCGACGGGCCTACCGTGGTCACCAATGCAACGGGCCGGAGATCCTGTGAAAATCAGCTCACGATGGAATATGGTGGGCGCAAGGCTGGCTGTCATGCGACTAACCTGTCGCGTTATCCTGAATCAGATGGGGTGGCCCTCGGAAACTGGCTGCAGTCTCACGGCTTCAGGCATCTCGGCGACAGGGCAGGGCGCTGGCAGCTTGAATGCTATCCGCATCCGGCTCTGATCGAAATTTTCCGACTTGAAGAGCGCCATCTTTATAAAAAAGGAGGCGTTGGTCAGAAGCGCGACGGACAGATCCAGTTAGCGAATATGCTGCTGCGCCTTGGATCCTCACCGGTGCTTTCTTTGCAGATTCCTGAGCAATTCGGCGCCCACTTCAGTCAGTCTAGAATCTCCGAACTGAGGGGAGGTGCGCTGAAGCATAACGAGGATGCCCTTGATGCCATTGTATGTTTGTACATTGCCGGTCTGTATCAGGCAGGTTATGGCAGCAAAGTTTTTGGCAAAGCCAGTGAGGGGTACATCTATGTACCTCAAGTTCACTGCATCAAAGCGACAGGTGCATCATAAAGCGATCATGGCGCTTGCACGATGCAGTCCCTAGTTATCATTCTTGCGAAACTTTACGGGCTTACCCTCAGTGGTATCGGTAGCCATTAATAAAGTGGGCTCAGCCGGCAAGGTGGCGGGTTAACCATCTCCAGAGGGCAGAGCATGAGTCAGCGAAATGCTA
>NZJB01000097.1 GCA_002691885.1 Gammaproteobacteria bacterium | reverse complement strand
GCTGCATCCTTAGCCAGGCTCGACACCCTGTCGCTGACCTGCGCACCCTGGGACTGCCAGTAGGCCATCCGATCCAGGTCGAGGCGCAATCGCTCTTCCCGACCACGCGCTGCAGGGTTAAAGAACCCGATCCTTTCAATGAAACGGCCATCGCGGGCGCGGCGACTGTCACTCACCGTGATATGGTAAAAAGGCTTTTTCTTTGCGCCACCGCGAGCCAGTCGTATCGTAACCATACTATTTTCCTAATCGATATTTTACGAATTAATTCAGATACCTAGCAGCATCAAAACCAGGCCGCAGATCCCACTGGTCAAAAGGGCGGGTATTCTATGTCAAATGCGTGGGTATTGGAAGCGCTGAAACAGCCGCCGCTCGGGGCTTTTCCACCGCACGCTACCCTCAAAATCGCGGAAGTTTTCCACCGGGAGGCATTCCAGGCATCCCTCCAGGGCCCATCTTGCCCTGCAAGCCCCCGAGCCCTCGCATCATGTTGGCCATGCCGCCACCCTTCATCTTTTTCATCATTTTCTGCATTTGCTTGTGTTGTTTCAGCAAACGGTTTAAGTCCTGTATCTGAGTGCCTGAACCTTGCGTAATACGCCGCTTTCTCGAACCATTCAGAAGATCCGGGTTGAGACGCTCGCGCAGCGTCATTGAGTTGATTATCGACTCCATCCGGCGGAATTGAGAATCGTCAACTTGACCGGCAGCTCCCGGCGGCAGCGCGCCCATGCCGGGCATCTTTTCCATGATGCTCGCAACGCCGCCCATATTCTGCATCTGCTTGAGCTGATCCTTGAAATCTTGCAAGTCAAAGCCTTTGCCTTTTTTTATCTTGCGAGCGAGTCGCTCAGCCTGCTTCTTGTCGACCTTCTGCTCTGCTTCTTCAATCAGCGAGAGGACATCCCCCATACCAAGAATGCGGGAGGCAATACGGTCCGGATAGAAAGGCTCAAGCCCGTCAATTTTTTCCCCGGTACCGATAAATTTGATTGGCTTGCCGGTAATATGCCGCACCGACAGCGCGGCACCACCCCTGGCGTCACCGTCCACTTTGGTGAGGACTACACCCGTCAATGGCAATGCCTCATTAAAGGCCTTAGCGGTGTTAGCAGCGTCCTGACCGGTCATGGCATCCACTACGAACAGAGTCTCAACCGGATTTAAGTGGCGGTGCAGCGCAGAGATTTCATCCATCATCTGCTGATCAATGGCCAGTCGTCCGGCGGTGTCGACCAGTAACACATCGACAAATTTTTTCTTCGCTTCCCGCAGCGCTGAATCGACGATCGTAAGAGGGGCCTGGCTGGCGTCGGATAACAAAAACTCGACGTCGATTTCATTGGCCAGGGTCTGAAGCTGCTGAATCGCAGCCGGTCGGTAGATATCTGCGCTGACCAGCATGACTTTTTTTTGCGATTTATTCTTGAGCAGCCTGGCGAGCTTGGCTGTCGTTGTGGTCTTACCGGCACCCTGCAGACCCGCCATGAGTACTACCGCGGGCGGCACAGACTTCAGATTCAACTCTGCGTTGGCAGAGCCCATGATAGCCTGCATTTCGGCCTGGACCAGTTTGATAAAAGCCTGCCCGGGCGTCAGACTTTTCGACACCTCTTGTCCGACGGCCCGCGTGCTGACCCGGTCGATGAAATCTTTGACCACTGGCAGCGCGACATCAGCTTCAAGCAACGCACGACGAACCTCTCGCAGAGCTTCTTGGATATTGCTTTCCGTCAGGGTCGCTTTACCAGTCAGCTTACGGAAAGTCCCGCTTAGACGCTCAGTTAAATTTTCAAACACACAATTACCTGCTCATTTATGCAAGAACCGGCGGCAGGGCATTGCCGCAAGGCGGAGATTATAGCCCTATTCGTCGCGGCCGTGAAAAAGAGCTTCTACCACTCTGGTACATGTGCGACACTTTGTCGGTCACAAGCCCCTACATTACGTATGCAACTTACTCTTATTGCGGGCATTTTTGCTATCGCGCTTTATTCGACCGGTTTTACGCTACAGCTATCCCGGCTGGCAAACGGCGGAACTGGTGGCCTCGCCGCCAGCAATCGCCTGCCCGTTTTTGTGGCCGGCGGCTTGGCCGTGGTTGCCCATGCCACAAGCGCGTCCGGTGTAATTTACACTAGCACCGGGTACCACTTCGGAATTGTCGAGATCAGCACACTCATCGCCGCTTCGATTTCCCTCCTGGTACTAACTAGTAGTTTACGCAAGCCGCTAGACAATCTCTTTCTCGGTCTGTTCCCCCTCGCTATAGTTNCCATCATTCTATCGCTCACCGTGTCCAGTGACTATCCGCCCACTTTTCTTAGTGCTGGCATGGCAAGTCACGTGCTAATTTCAATTCTTGCCTACAGCTTCATGACTATTGCTGCAGTTCAAGCCGGCTTCCTTGCCTATCAGAACTACCAGTTAAAGCATGGACACGCAGGCGGATTTCTTAGACGATTTCCTCCNCTTCAGGATATGGAGGTCCTTCTATTTGAATTGCTCTGGTTAGGACAGCTTCTCCTTTCCCTCGGGATTATCGCAGGGTTTGTATTCATCAATGACATCTGGGGCCGGGACGGCGTTATTCACAAAAGCTTCTTTTCCNCGCTNGCCTGGATCGTGTTCGCTGTTCTGCTGTGGGGNCGCCATCAACTTGGGTGGCGNGGTGCCACGGCTATACGCGGCACATTGTCCGGATTTGCCCTGTTGTTGGTTGGCTTCTATGGCTCCAAATTCGCCCTTGAATTTCTGGTCAGCTAATCGGACCACGCGGTGAACAAGCNTTTTCACTTCTNCCAGCTTGCTAAGCCCTAGACCATGGCAGCCGGCGAAGCTTCACTGGGCGTTCTAATCTTGTCTTTTCTGGCTCTAATTGTGGCGTCAGCCTATTTCTCCGGCTCAGAGACCGGTATGATGAGCCTGAACAAATACCGTATGAACCATCTTCGCCGTAATCAACATTCAGGCGCTACGCGCGCGAGTAAACTGCTGGAAAAGCCAGACAAACTGATCGGCGTAATCCTGATTGGCAACAACTTTGTTAATTTTCTTGCCGCCTCAATCGCCTCCTCGATCGCTATTTTAATTCTGGGCGAACCAGCACCTTTTGCCACCGCAGTGGTACTTACCCTTGTTGTACTAATTTTTGCTGAAGTTACCCCGAAAACAATCGCTGCGCTATATCCCGAAAGAATTGCTTACCCTTCAAGTATCGTGCTTAGCGTACTGCTTAAAGTGCTTTATCCCATGGTGTGGATGGTCAACTTCGTGTCGAACATGCTGGTGCGTACCCTTGGGTTCCACCCGCAGGCGGATAGCAGCAATCAGCAGCTTAGTCAGGAAGAACTCCGCACCGTAGTGCACGAATCAAAAAGCAGACTGCCAAAAAAGCGACAGGGCATGCTGCTTAACATCCTTGACCTCGAAAAAGTGCAGGTAGACCAGATTATGGTTCCGCGTAATGAAGTGACAGGGCTAGATATAGAAGATGATTTGGAAGAAACGCTCGAGCAGATCGCCAGTGCGCAGCACACCAGACTGCCGGTTTATCGCAAAGATATCGACAATATAGTTGGCGTGCTGCACATGCGCAGTGCGGGCCGGCTGATCAAAACCGAAAACCTCAACAAAGCAGCCATCATTCAGGAAACCACGGAGCCTTACTTTATTCCGGACAGCACTCCATTGCATACCCAGCTGTTCAATTTCCAGAGTAAAAAACTGCGGCTGGCTGTAGTGGTCGATGAATTCGGTGCAGTCAAAGGCATCGTGACGCTGGAAGACATTCTGGAAGAGATTGTCGGCGAATTCACTACTGATTTAGCCGACAGCAACAGAGACATCTTTGCGCAGGAGGATGGCAGCTATCTGATTGATGGAGGTACCAGCATTCGAGACATCAACCGCACACTTTCCTGGCAGCTAGACAGCGAATCAGCCAACACCTTGAACGGCATGTTAATGGAGGTCCTCCAGTCGATTCCTGACGCAAGCGTCGGTGTCAAGCTCGACGGCTACCACGCCGAAATTCTTCAGGTTAAAGACAATGTATTCAGAACAGTTAAGATGTGGGAGGTCACGCCGCAGGAAACCCTGCCGTTCACCGATTGACGACAAGCAGGCAATTCACGCCAGCGCCTTCAAGCAGACGCCCGTAAAACAGCTACCGCCTCTTCCGAATGTCGAGTCATGTTTCGATAACTGAAGGCTCTGAGACTTCTACTGGAGTCTCCGGCCTGCAACTGCACAGCGAGTGCCAGAGCATATGGTAGCCCGGTGTGCAGCTGCCAGATTTGCCAACGCCACTGCGCAGCAGACGATCTGGTCATTTCATTCAGACCAACCCTGTTCGGTGAAAATGTATACGCAAAACTTCTCAGCGGAATGGCGAGGCCCAATCCTCTGGCCTTGATGTAAGCTTCTTTGAGTGACCAGAGCTCATAAAAACGCGATTGCTGAGCCGAATCTGGCAGAGCAAGCAGAGTCTGGATTTCTTCGTCTGCGAAATAGCGATGGGCAATCTTGGCCGCCCGCCGCTTCCTGCCGGTGAATTCGATATCTACACCGAGTTCAGGTGTACGGCTTACAGCCAGTACCGCACGCCCATTGCTGTGTGAGAGACTAAAGAAGGGGGCTTGCACGCCAAGCCCTTCTCGCGGCTGAGGCTTTCCATAGGCATTATCGATGAACTGCCAGTCACCCATAGCAAGACCCGTATATTCGCTGAGGCAGATTCTCGTAAGCCATTTTCCTAATAGAAATTCGAGGCGATGCCGCTGCTGAACAAGCCTTTCGTAGCGAACGACGTCTTTCGCCTGCAGCCAGGCCAGCGCTTGTTGCGTCAGCGCGGCTGGGTCGACNTCAGAGAGCGCTACTTGCCAGATATGAATTTCATCCTCAGGCAGATTCACGGCGATTCTCTCCAGCTAAACTGCTTGGCACAGCTTAAGTATCGAATAAGCAAAGAAGTTCCTTCCGCACAACATGCGTTTCTACAGGGGTGGCAAAAGTATTATTCACANAGCTTATTCCATCGAGCTCGATACNCTTNTNAACCTGGCTGNGACTNCAAACACAACCAGCTGGATGAAGTCTCCTNATCTGGTGATANAGGAGTCAAACTATACCTGAGTGGNCCGGAATGTCATTGACATGTNTCATCACGGGTAGCCACCTTATTTAANAACAAGATCACGGCCCGGANGTCATGACCGAGGCCGGCTGCTGACCGCGCCTCGCCTGTCTGAACGAGCCGGCTAGCTGATTGGAATCGAGCCTGAGGTGTTAGCTTTGATGAATTCAGAAAGCAGCAGGTNCTCCTCGCGGCGCGGATCTGATTTTCGCCANGCNATGCCGATCTTTCGANAGACATTCTCGGGGCCAAATTCTCTGACCTGCAGATNAGTGTCCCCCAANACATCTGCTGCGATGGAAATGGCGGGCANCAACGTCACGCCCAAGCCATTCGCGACCATCTGAACGAGCGTATGCAGACTGGTGCCCTGATAAACCACATCGGTTGCTGAACTCTGCAGCTTGCACGCCTCGAGCGCATGGTCGCGCAGACAATGGCCTTCCTCGAGCAGCAGCAGGCTTTCACCCTGCAACTGCTGCTGCTTGACCAGTTTTCTGCGCTCAAGCTCGTGCCCGGGTGGCAGACACAGCAAGAAATCATCCCTGAACAAGGGTAGTGTCTCCATGTCTGGCAATGGGTACGGAAACGCCAGAATCGCCAGATCGAGTTTTCCTTCCTGCAATTGCTGCAGCAGATTCGCACTCAGATCTTCCTTGAGAAAAAGTTTGAGCTTCGGATAGTGATGCCGCAACTCCGCAAGCAGCTGTGGCAACATGAAAGGGCCTATCGTCGGAATCACACCNAGGCGGATTTCCCCGGTCAACGCTTCGTCATGGGATTTCGCGAGTCCGACGAAATCCTCCACGTTGCCAAGAATCAGGCGCGCCTGGTGCAGGAGCTTTTCGCCCAGCGGCGTAATCAGTACGGTCTTTTTATTCCGTTCAAATATCACCACCCCCAGCTGTGATTCCAGCTCCTGTATAGCGGCACTTAGTGTCGACTGCGTGACATGACAGGCCTCAGCAGCCTTGCTGAAGTGCTTGTACTCGGCGACCGCGCAGATGTAGCGCAGCTGTTTAACGGACGGCAGCATGGGTCAGAATACTAATCGAAAAAACCGATTAAGACATCAATTAAATCTATTGGATTTGATAAGTAAATACCCTTACCTTATCGCTCGTTTCAGTAATCCAACTGACTAATCGATGCGTTAGAACCAACGCAACTATTCAACTCGACGGGAGATTTATCATGTCGCTTAAAGGTTCCAAGACCGAAGAAAATCTGAAGGCCGCCTTCGCTGGCGAGTCTCAAGCCAACCGACGCTACCTTTACTTCGCACAGAAAGCTGACGTTGAGGGCTACAACGACGTATCCGCCTTGTTCCGCTCCACCGCGGAAGGCGAAACCGGACACGCCCACGGGCATCTAGAATATCTTGAGGAAGTCGGAGACCCAGCGACCGGCCTGCCAATGGGCGGCACAGAAGACAATTTGAAGTCAGCCGTTGCTGGTGAAACTCATGAATACACCGACATGTACCCCGGCATGGCGAAGGACGCACGCGACGAAGGCTTCGAGGAAATCGCTGACTGGATGGAAACTCTCGCGAAAGCTGAGCGTTCTCACGCCAATCGCTTTCAGAAAGCTTTAGACTCGCTGGAAGACTGATCAATTCCGGCCCCTGCAAATTTCTACGCAGGGGCCAACTTTAATTTACCGTCTTTGCATTCAGGAGCCCTTCAATGGCAGAGCATGGCAGAGAAGGCGGGCTTGGCGCGCCTACCAGACACCCGCTCAAACAGGACGATACGAAATTTTGGGATGAAGACGACCTTAATCAGGAGCTCGAGCGGGTTTATGACATCTGTCATACGTGCCGGCGATGCGTCAGCTTGTGTAACTCTTTCCCTACCCTATTCGACCTTATTGACAACAGCGACACCATGGAAGTGGACGGAGTTGCCGTCGCGGACTACACCAATGTCGTCGATCAGTGCTATCTCTGCGATCTTTGCTACCTGACAAAATGCCCCTACGTGCCACCCCATGAGTGGAACCTGGACTTTCCTCACCTGATGCTGAGAGCAAAGGCCATCAAGTTCAAAAAGGGAGACACGAAATTCAGAGACAACATCATCACCAGCACTGACATGGTTGGCAAAATGGCGTCGTTGCCACTGGTCAACACGCTGGTCAACAGCGGGAACAAAAACAGCGCGGTGCGAGCGGCACTGGACAGCGGCCTTGGCATACACAAACACGCCAAGCTGCCGGAATATCACCGTAAAACCGCCCGCAAGCAACATGCGGTAAAGATCTACAACCCGCAGGACAACTTAGGTTCTGAGAACAAAGCAGCTAGCGCTAAAACAGACCCCCTGAGCCGAGTTGCACTCTTTACAACCTGCTACTGTAACTACAACGAGCCGGACATCGCCGACAGTGTCATCAAGATCCTCAACCACAATGGAGTGGCAGTGAGCCTGCCCGCCAAAGAGCATTGCTGTGGCATGCCCAAACTGGAACTGGGCGATNTGACGACCGTGCGCAAGCTTAAAGAGCTCAATGTTCCAGCGCTTTACGAACTCGTGTGCCAGGGCTACAGTATCATCGCTGCGGTTCCTTCCTGTGTTCTGATGTTCAAGCAAGAGTTACCACTGATGTTTCCGGAAGACGAAAAAGTGNAAGCGGTCGCTGCCGCCTTCCACGATCCTTTCGAATTCCTGCATAAACTGCACAAGGNCGGCAAGCTCAAGACCGACTTCAAACAGAAACTTGGCAATGTGAGCTATCACGTCGCCTGCCATCAACGAGTACAGAATATCGGACCGAAGACCAAGCAGATCCTCGAGCTGATAGAAGACACCAGCGTCAATAATATTGAGCGATGCTCAGGCCACGACGGCACCTATGGCGTGAAAAGCGAGACACTCAAATTTGCCAACAAAATCGCCAAACCTATTGTCCGGCAGATTACGCAGCAAGAACCCGACTACTACGGCAGCGACTGCCCGGTTGCCGGCAAACACATCGAAAACAACCTGCAGANCGACCAGGCAACGGTGCACCCNATTGACTTACTCAGGCTCGCATACGGCCTGTAATTCACATTCACTAAGAGACCACTTTATGAACTCTGATGTAAAGATTGCCATGAAGAAAATCGCTTTGGCTGACCTGCTTTCTCTTGAAGCCTACGAAGCCCAGCGGCCCGTAATCCGCCAGGCCATTATGGATCATAAGAAAACCCGCAGAGTGCCGCTGGGCCCAAACGCGACACTGCACTTTGAAGACTATATGGTGATGCGCTACCAGATTATGGAATTGATCCGGGCTGAAAAGATCACCGCTGATGATGAGCTGGAAGGCGAACTGGAGGCCTACAATCCGCTCATTCCGGACGGCAAGAACCTAAAAGTTACCTTCATGCTTGAATACCCCGAAGAAGCCGAGAGGAAGGAGAGGCTGCGTCAGCTCACCGGTATTGAAGAGTTGATTTCAATTCAAATTGCAGGCTTCGATCCGGTCTATCCGATTGCCAATGAAGATCTGCCGCGCTCCACGGAGGAAAAGACTTCAGCGGTCCACTTCCTGCGCTTCGAATTTACGGATGACATGATCGAAGCGGCTAAAAACGGCGCCTCCTGGAGTATTCGATCAGAGCATCTGAATTATCAACACACCAGCGACCCTGTGGCGCCGGAAATCGCCGAATCCCTGCTGAGGGATTTCGCTTAACATCTAGCCCATGTTTCGCAAAAGGCTCCTCTGCGCATAGTCGTTGAGGAGCCTTTTTGGTTCCGATAGACTGCAACAATGCCGGAATANCTTATCGCCTGCGTTCACAGCGGCGAGTCCTATCGGAGACCGATTCATGAAATTCGCTCATTGTCTTTATACCACTGCCCTCTTAAGTCTCAGCGTCACGTCAAACTGTGCGAGTGCCGACCACCACGAAGAAGACTCTATCAGAATGATTGAACCCTCGCTTTTCAAGCTCAATCAATCGGAGATAGACACCATCAAACAGCGTATGCAGGACGCGGTCGATAGCGAATTGATTCCGGGAGCCCTGATTCTGGTTGGCAATTCCAACGGAGTCGGGCTGCTTGAAACGGCAGGATTCCAGACATCTGCGGGCCGCAATCCGGTAAACAGCCAGACGATATTTCGAATCTATTCGATGACCAAGCCAATCGTCAGTGTGGCCGCCATGTCCCTGATTGAGGATGGCTTGCTGGCTCTGGATGACCCCATCGAGAAGTACATTCCCGAGTTCAGTAACCTGCAGGTGATAGACCGAAATAATGGCGAAATCCGCGCTGCGCAAAACTCAATAACCGTCGAAAACCTGTTAACTCATGAATCAGGTCTGATACAGGCGATTTTTTCGCCCGACAGTGAACTGGGCAAAATGTACCAGCGAGACTTTACGGACTATTCCGATATCACAGCACGGGACCTTGCTGGCCGAATCGGCAAGCTTCCCGTGTACTTTGAACCGGGAAGCGCCTGGCATTATGGTCACTCAACCGATGTGCTCGGTGCCGTGCTCGAAGTAGCAGCCGGAAAGACTCTCGATCAGGTGCTTAACGAACGGATATTTGAGCCGCTCGGCATGGACGAAACATCATTCTACCTTTCAAGCGACAAGTCTGAGCGCATTGCAGAGCCCAACTTCGGCGCCATGGCTGACAACACGCAAGTCCNGGCAATGCTCTCCGGAGGCGNCGGACTCAATTCAACGACAGAAGACTATGTGAGATTCGCCGAGATGCTGCTTCGGGGCGGCGAATACCGTGGTGCGAGAATCATAGAAGAAAGCACGCTGGATCTCATGCGTGANAAACGAATCGGTAGTGAGGTNTCCCGAGANTTCTTTTTCTATGGTAACACCGGCGATTGGGGACTGGGNTTTCATCTGCAACCGACTACGGAGGATCCGGACGGGCCGCACAATTTCGGCTGGCGNGGAATTGGTGGCACCTTGTTTCTGGTCGATGAAGAAAACGATTTCTATATGATCTACATGGAGCAGAAGCGCGGGGGGCCCAGAGCCCCATTCAANAATAATGTCGCGCAGCGGATGATCTACGAAGCTATGCGAGACTAGCCCAGCAGGTCATACTTCCTNAGATNACCGCGTAGCTGNTGGTAGCTAAGGCTGANAGTTTCGGCAGCCNTTTTCNGGTTGAATNGATTCTATTCCAGCGCCCGGCGTAACNGGNCAATTTCAAAGTCCTTCACAGTGGNTTTGAAATCAAGCGAATTTAGGGCGAAGGCTTTACGCCACCTGCCAAAGCGCACTTAGCACTCCCTCTTTCCCATATTAGGCAGTAAACTGCGCGCTAGGCTCTCCGAATTCAGCCAAGGCTGCTCCATGAAATTCTGTCACCACTGTGCTTCACCCATTGTTCTTCGAATCCCAGACGGCGATGACAAGGTCCGCCACTGCTGCAATCACTGCGACAGCGTGTTTTATGAAAATCCGAAAAATGTCGTTGGCACGCTACCTTTTTATGAGGAAAAGATTCTTTTGTGCAAGCGCGCAATACAGCCCCGCCTCGGTAAATGGACTCTTCCTGCTGGATTTATGGAAAATGGAGAAACCAGCCTTGAAGGTGCCGTCCGCGAAACCGCGGAAGAGGCCGGGGCCACTGTCAGGATTCATGACGACAGTTTGTATACCCTGTTTAACCTGCCTTCGATAAATCAGGTATACCTCTTCTTTCGTGCCGAGCTGGCAACTCCGGAGTTTGAGGCGGGCGCAGAGTCTCTCGAAGTTGCTCTATTCTCTGAGTCGCTAATCCCCTGGAACGAAATTGCGTTCCCGGTCGTCAGGACCACGATTGAATGCTTTCTAAAAGACCGGCCACGGGGCTGTTTCCCCGTGCGGATGTTTGACGTCCAGCACAGCGGAGACCGCAGTATTTCTACAAAGTTGATCAGCCAGAGCACACCTGACGCGCAGGACTGATTCAGATTCACGAAGAGGTATTGTCAGAGCATGCGGGTGCGCACAGGGCCAGGTTTCGGTTTGCACACACTGAAGCTGAAGCCTCAACGCTAACGAAACCGCGGCCCAAACAGTGCTTAAAGAGACCGCTCAGGTTTCGGTTCGGATCACCGTATAAGCGACTTCCTCGTAGGGATGCCCCCGCTTGAGCGCAGCGACCACGGCTTCTAAGCATGGCTCTTCGCACACCAACTCAAGCTTGTACTCGATTACCGTTTCGATCTGACCCTGCTTGCCAAGAAAAGGCGTACTGCCATCCAGTGGTCGGAATTGCCCCTCACCTCTGGTTTGCCAGGCACAACAGTCGTAATTACCGACCCTGCCAGCACCTGCCTCGAACATAGCCGTTTTCACCGCAGCCAGATGCGATTCAGGCACATAAAGTTCAATCTTATAGAGCGGGTATGACACGCTTAGCCGAGCCAGCTACGGGCATTTCTGAACATCCTCATGGCCGGTGCATCTTCGCCCCAATGCGAGGGGTGCCAGGAGCTCTGTACCGTCCGAAAGACACGCTCCGGGTGAGGCATCATGATGAGCGCCCGACCATCCATCGAGGTTATGCCCGTGATGCCCCCCGGCGACCCATTAGGGTTTGCGGGATAGCGCTCAGTCGGGGCACCGAAGCCATCAACAAAGCGCATAGCAACACCGCCCGACGAGACCAGTGACTGATATTGCGCTGCACCCTCAAAGTGCGCCAGCCCCTCACCATGCGCTACGGCAATGGGAAAACGAGAACCCTGCATATTCCTCAGCAGGACCGACGGACTTTCTGACACAGCGGCCATGACAAGTCTACCTTCAAACTGTTCAGACCGGTTTCGCATGAAGCGCGGCCAGTGCTCAGCACCGGGGATCAGTGGGCGCAGCAGAGAAATCATCTGGCAGCCATTACAGACTCCAAGGCTGAGTGTAGTCTCACGCTCAAAAAAGGCCCGGAATTGCCGGCTCAAACGTTCATTAAACAGGATGGATTTGGCCCAACCTCCGCCGGCGCCAAGTACATCACCATAGGAAAATCCGCCGCACGCCGCCAACACGTTAAACTGCTCAAGAGACTCACGTGACTCGATCAGATCAGTCATGTGAACATCAATCGCTTCAAAACCGGCACGGACGAATGCCGCCGCCATTTCAATCTGGCCGTTCACACCCTGCTCTCGCAGGATCGCGACTTTGGGTTTGGCATCCAGATGGATAAAAGGCGCGCAAATATCATCACCGGGGTCAAACGTGAGTTCTGCGTGCAGACCCGGATCAGAGATATCAAGCAAACCCTCGAACTCCTCTCGGGCGCAGTCTGAATTATCCCGCAGCGCCTGCATGTGATAGCTCGTCTCAGACCAGCGTCGCTGCAGCGTGTGACGCGCCGCAGAGAAAAGCAGCTGGTCTGACAGCCGGATAGCAAGTTCATCTCGGTCGTTCACTCTCCCAATTGTAGTGACACAACCTCCCAGGCCATACTGCTCTGCCAGTTCGCTGAGGCGCGGCAGGTGATGCTCGGCGAGCTGCACAACGGCGCCCAATTCTTCGTTAAACAAAATCTCGACTGGCTCTGCCGCCCCTGAAAACTGACCAAGCTCGAGATCGACACCACAGTGTCCCGCAAAACACATTTCAGCGACACAGGCGAACAGCCCACCGTCGGACCGGTCATGATAGGCAGTAAGCAATGCTTCTGCCTTGGACTGTTTAATGAGCTCAAAAAAGACTTTCAGCGCTTTGGCACTGTCAAGGTCCGGGACTGAACCCAGAGATCTGCCAAACACCTGCGCCAGAGAAGATCCCCCCAGCCTGAAACGGTCAGCGCTCACGCTGATCAGCACCAGGAGAGAATCCTCTTTCCGCGCGAGTTCGGGCGTTATCGACTGGCGGATATCCGCGACCGGCGCGAATCCGGAGACGATAAGAGACAACGGCGCAGTATTGCTTCTGGCTTCACCACGCTCTTCCCAGACCATGCGCATGGACATCGAATCCTTGCCGACAGGAATACAAATCCCAAGTTCGGGACACAATTCCTCGGCGACCGCTTTCACAGTGGCATACAGATTAGCGTCCTCAGCGCCATGTCCTGCCGCAACCATCCAATTCGCAGAGAGCTTGATGTGCCCCAGCGTAGGCACATCGGCGCCCAGGAGGTTGGTCACTGTCTCCGCAATGGCCATGCGTCCAGAAGCTGGCGCATCGACCAGGGCAAGCGGTGACCGCTCTCCCATTGCCATTACCTCACCCACGTAATCCTTATAAGACGTTGCCGTGACCGCACAGTCTGCTACGGGGACCTGCCAGGGGCCGACCATCTGATCGCGGCACACCTGCCCGGTTATCGTCCGGTCGCCGATAGTAATCAGAAAAGCCTTGCTCGCAACCGTTGGCAAGGCCAGAACGCGGCGTATCGCCTCATTCAGTTCGATTCCCTCAAGACCCTCATTGACTGGACACACCACTGCTGACTGAGCGTTTCGGTGCATTTTAGGAGGTTTGCCAAACAGAACATCTAGTGACAAGTCAATCGGCTTGTTTTCAAAGTGATTATCTTTCAGCTCGATGTGCTTGTCTTCAGTAGACTCTCCGACGACGGCGAAGGGACAGCGCTCTCGGGCACAAATGGCTCCAAACCGTTCGAGTTCAGCTTCCGAGACAGCCAGCACGTATCGCTCCTGAGCTTCATTACACCAGATCTCCAGTGGTGACATTTGCGGCTCAGCATTAGGGATGGTCCGCAACTGAAAACGACCACCGGTGCCCCCGTCCTTAACAAGCTCTGGCAACGCATTGGACAGACCCCCGGCACCCACATCGTGGATAAACAGAATCGGATTGCTTTCACCCAGCTGCCAGCAGCGGTCAATGACCTCCTGGCAGCGCCTTTCAATTTCCGCGTTTTCGCGCTGCACAGAAGCAAAATCCAGATCTTCACTGCCACTACCTGAAACCATCGAGGAAGCGGCACCGCCGCCCAGCCCAATCAGCATCGCTGGACCACCAAGAACGATTAGCTTCGCACCAACCGGGATATCCCCTTTGAGCACGTGCGGCTCGCGAATATTGCCGAGGCCACCGGCAATCATGATCGGCTTGTGATAGCCACGCATTTCCATGAGGCCGGACTCATTGCCGACTGCCGCCTCGTAGGTACGAAAATATCCACAAAGATTCGGGCGTCCATACTCGTTATTGAACGCCGCCCCGCCAATCGGCCCCTCCAGCATGATTTCAAGCGGTGACGCAATGTGGGCCGGCTTGCTCTCACCGTTTTCCCAGGGCTGCGGAAAATTCGGAATCCTTAGATTCGAAACACTGAAGCCGGTCAGCCCGGCTTTTGGCTTCGCGCCCTTCCCGGTCGCCCCTTCGTCTCGGATTTCACCACCGGCCCCGGTCGACGCGCCGGGAAACGGTGCAATTGCGGTCGGATGATTGTGCGTTTCTACTTTCATCAGAATATGTACGGGCTCCTGATGAAACCCATAACTTGCAGAATCGCCGCTGGGAAAAAATCGCTCAGTCGTGTGGCCTTCCATCACGGCTGCGTTGTCCGAATAGGCAGACAGCACCCGATCAGGGGACTTTTCAAGACTGCCCCGGATCATGCCGAACAACGACTGCTCCTGCACCTGTCCGTCAATAGTCCAGTCGGCATTGAATATTTTATGCCGGCAATGCTCGGAATTCG
>NZJB01000096.1 GCA_002691885.1 Gammaproteobacteria bacterium | reverse complement strand
CCTGAATCAACCACTCAAAACCAAGATTGATGAGGGTGGGCGGTTCGGTGAACAATTCACCCGGCACCACCGCGTTGGGGTTATCGGATGTAAACGGGGAATGCTCTGCAGCAATCTGCGCGTAGCTGCTCTGTGCAAGGCTTGTCAGGCTCAGCAGGACCAGCAGAGTCTGGAGGCTGGNGTGGCGCATGGAGTCACCTTCGCGGTAAAGTCTGGTCAATAATAAAAGGCATGGTAATTGATCTGGACGTGAGACGAAATGCTCCAGCTTGCCGGGACCGACACCAGCCTGCGGGCCGGGCTAGGNGATCGATCTCCAGCGACTACCGTTTTCAGGNCTTTCTTCGACAGGGACAAGACATGAGCTTCTCACGCCGCAACACTCTCGTACTGACCTGGGTCATGGTGCTGTCCGCGCAGGGCCAGGCCGCGGAATTTTCGCAGGTGCGACCGGATGCCAATGCCCTGATGCGGCTGCCGGTGACCGAATGGCTGACCAACGGGGGAGATCTGTACAACAGGAATTTTTCTCCGCTTGATCAGGTTAACACTGACAACGTCGGTCGCCTGGGGCCCGTCTGGCGCACACACCTGAATGGTTCAGGTCTGGAAGCGAAATACTCGGGTGAAGCGCAGCCTCTAATCATTGACGGCATCATATATGTCATCACCGGTGCCGATGATGTCTTCGCGCTCAGCGTCGAGACCGGAGAAATGCTCTGGTCGAATGAAGCCCAACTCAGCAGTGAAATCTCAACCATTTGCTGTGGCTGGACAAGTCGGGGCGTGGGTTATGGCGAAGACAAAATTTTTGTGGGCCAGCTCGATGGTGTGCTGAAGGCACTCGATGCCGAAACCGGAGAGCAGGTGTGGTCGATTCAGGCGGAAAGCTGGGAGGAGGGCNACACCATTACCAGCGCACCGTTGTACTTTGACGGGATGGTCATCAGCGGGTTTGCTGGCGCTGAGTTCGCTGCGCGAGGTCGGGTGAAGGCCTATGATGCAGCGGATGGCTCTCTGCTCTGGACGTTTTATACNGTGCCGGCACCGGGCGAATTNGGTTCGGATACCTGGCCTGCTGACAGTGATGCTTGGGAAACCGGCGGTGGTACAGTCTGGCACACGCCAGCGGTGGATCCTGAACTAGGTCTGATTTACTTCTCGACCGGNAATCCTGGCCCTGACTACAACGGCGCAATCAGGCCCGGTGACAATCTGTTTACAGCCTCGATTGTTGCNCTTGACGCCTATTCTGGTGAATACCGCTGGCACTTCCAGCAGGTTCACCACGACATCTGGGATTTCGACGCGCCGAATCCTGTTGTTCTGTTTGACCTGGACTATGAGGGTGTTCTGAGAAAAGGGCTTGCACAGGCNGGCAAGACGGGCTGGGTGTACATCCTTGATCGGCTCACCGGAGAGCCACTGGTCGGCATCGAAGAACGTCCCGTTCCGCAGGAAGAGCGACAGGCTACCGCAGCTACCCAGCCCTATCCGGTCGGGGATGCTTTCGTGACTCATACGCTTGATATCGCCCCGGAAGGATTTCGCATGGTGAACGACGGCGATATCTTCACGCCTTTCTGGAATGANCCGGTGCTGCTTCGGCGTGGGGAAGCGAANTGGCCACCNAGTGCCGTTGNTCCGGACAAGGGCGTGATTTATGTCTGNGCAGGTGACCGCCAGGCGGCCTACACGACCAACGCCGATACCGAGTCAGCCGAGCCGGGTGATCGCTACACCGGTGGTAACATGCGTTTTGCCCCCATTGCGGTGACCGGAATTGTCGCGGCCATGGACTTGCGAACCAATAAACGCCTGTGGTCGCAGCGGTGGCCGGGCCGCTGCTATAGTGGACTAGTCGCAACCGCGGGGAATCTGTTGTTCGCAGGCCGCAATGACGGACGATTTACCGCNATGGATGCCGCGACCGGTCAGAAGCTCTGGGAGTTCATGACCGATGCCGGCGTCAATGCGCCCCCGACTGTTTTCGAACATAACGGCGAGCAATATGTGACTGTGTTGTCTGCCGGCAATTTGCTGGCCGGCTCTGCACGGGGTGACAGCATCTGGATGTTCAAGCTGCTCGAAGAGGGAGAGGAAACGGCGATCGCACTGGAGAAGGTGACACCACCGCAGGCCAACACAGAAGGCCTTGGTCTGTATCGAAGCACCTGCGTTTTCTGTCATGGGCTCCGAGGCGAGGGCGGTCATAACGGCATGCCTCTNGAGGGTCTTGCTGCATTTTCGACAGANNANGTGNCCAACATTATTACCAACGGCCAGAACAACATGCCGTCGTTTGGACAAACGTTTGAGCCGGCCCAGATCAGGGCGATTGCCGAGCACGTTCGCACTCTTAACCGCGGCATTCAGAATCGAAACAGCCGGTAACCCGTGGCGAGCCCGGCGGTACTAGCGTGACCGCACCGAGCTGGCGTGCGGCGAACGCCGGTGATACCACACTAGCAGCGCAAGGCCAGCCGCAGTCAGCAGATGGAGAAAGTCGCCCGGCTGCAGCAGGTTCGGAACGCGCTGGCCTGTCGCAAACAGGATGAACCCCAATTCCAGNGCGACCGCGCCCACNAAGGCACTCNGCAGTCTGTGTNTGNCTGCGTAAACGATAATCTGNAGCACGCACANCACCGCNACAACTTGTCCGAACCGGGNCAGTTCGAACAAATCCGCCATCACGAATCCAGCAGCACCTGAAACGATCAGNAGGATCGAAGCATACTTGGCCCGGGTGGCTCCGGCACTGCTCGTCCAGATGGTGCTGACTGCCATCAGCAGAAAGGCGGAAGAGGCACTAAAAGCTGAGAAGAAACCGTGCAGCGTGGGCAGCGGCAGCAAGTCGCTGAATCTCAGAACCCCCAGGCCTGCGGTGACGGCAAGAAGCGCCGACCCCATGCGAAACGCCAGCGGCAGTCTGGAGTTGGCGACCGCCGCCGCGGCAACCAGACACAGCAGACCGTCGGTAATGACCAGGCTAGTCATGCTGTGGCGCCTGAAATTTCTNTAGACTCCAGACTTTTCCGATACCTGCGAACAGCCCGACCACTATCGTGACGAATATGAGCTGCTGGGCAAGCGGCATCTGATCTCGCGTGCCCAGATAAAGTATTAACAACGTCAGGGACACCAGCGTGGTGGCGATACCTGAAAGTCGGATTGAGGTCGGCGCGAGAGATCTGTGCTTTTGGTAGGAATCGACCGTTGGGGATTTTGTTGACGTATTTTCTGTGTCCGCCGGCGACCAATCCGGCTCGGCCACGATAAACATCAGTCCTTCGCGCCAGCTTCTGGCATTTTTTACCTTCAGCCAGAGCGTTTCGTAGTAGTGGAGATTACTCCATACTGGACTCCAGCTTTCGAGCGGCTTTCTGATTCCGTACACAATGGGCTCTTCCTCGCGTTCGTCGGCATAGGTGCCAAACAGCCTGTCCCACAGACAGAAGATTCCGCCGAAGTTCCGGTCAATGCAGTAGTCGTTCTGCCCGTGATGTANCCGATGGTTTGAAGGGGTGACGAGGAACCATTCCAGAAAGCCGAGTCTGCCNATCAAGCGGGTATGCACCCAGAATTGATACAGCAAATCGACAAGGCCAACAATGACATAAACTTCAACGGGAATGCCAAGAACCGCCAGAGGGAGGTAAAACACCCATTTGAAGTAGAAGCCCGTTGAAGCCTGTCGCATCGCAGTGGACAGATTAAATTCTTCGCTGCTGTGATGAGTGATGTGAGCCGCCCAGAAGATATTCACCATGTGCCCGGTCCGGTGCACCCAGTAGTAGAGGAAGTCATACAAGAGCAGGGCGAAGATCCAGGTGAATGGGCTTGCAGTGGACCATTCAAAGGTGCCATAGCGTGCTTCAATCANGGCATACATCACCGCGCCAAACACTGCGCCGGTGGAATTGACGAACTGGCTGAGTAGACCGATGTTGATAGAAGTGATCGAATCCTGAAAGTTATAGACTTTCCGGCCTTTGAGGTACGCAAAGCCCAGCTCGATAAAGACCAGAGCCAGCAGGACNGGAATGACCAGAATCATCGGTTTGAGAGAAAAATTGTCAATCATGATGTTCCGCTTCTTGTTCTTATGACTGAATGATCAGGTGCAGCCGTGGGTTCTGCTGCCTGTTCCCGACTGAGTTAATCACGGATGCGCCAAAAATACACGCCCGAGTCGTGCGACGGGAAGTGACCTCTCGGCTGGATTACGGGACAANCCGAGAGTCGGCCTCGNGTCGACNGAACCGCANATGACCGACCGGAAGTGGTCAGTTCTGGCATGCACATCCGATGTAGCCGCTTGCAGGCAGATTGCCGGCATTGTCAGCCGGGAATCGGGTCAGACCGCTGCTCAAGATCCCGGCGAAAAGTCTCGAGATTGCTAGGCGGCACTGTCTGACTTCTTGCTGTGCTTAATGTCCTCTTATCCGATAGCTTTCTGCGATTTTCTCGATGGCCACCAGATAGGCTGCGGTTCTGAAGTCGCTGACGCCGTCTTTTTCCTGCAGCACTGCCCGCATCTCCTGAAAGGCTTTACGCATGGTGTCATCGAGACCTGAGCGCACCAGATCGATTTCATTTGCGCCGGCTTTGAACTCGTCCCGAAAACTTTCCGAAAGCGCCCACGCGTTACCCAGGGATTCCGACAGGGCATCCAGTTCCCTGATAATCAGCTCGTTGCGCGCCTCCTGCTCCCGGCGCTGCATGCGACCGAAGCGCATGTGACTGAGATTCTTGACCCACTCAAAGTAGGATACGGTCACGCCGCCTGCGTTGGCATAAAGATCAGGAATGATGACGGCGTTTTTCTCGCGAAGAATTTGATCTGCTTCAGCCGTCACCGGGCCATTCGCAGCTTCGATGATAAGCGGCGCACAGATTTTTGCGGCATTACCGGCATGGATCACCCCTTCAGTGGCAGCCGGAATCAGAATATCGCATTCCAGCTCCAAGGCCGTCTCGGGTGAGACAACAGCTTCTGCGCCGGGAAATCCAGTGACTCCGCCATTCTGCTGAATCCAGTTTCTGAGTGCATCAACATCGATACCAGATTCTGCCGCAACCGCTCCGTCTCTCTCAACCACCGTGGTGATGATTGCACCATCCTGCTGACTGAGGAATTTTGCTGCGTGGTAGCCCACGTTACCCAATCCCTGAACAAGTATTCTTTTACCGTCGAGTGAGCCGGATAGGCCTGCTCGGGCGACATCGTCACTGTCACGAAAAAATTCTCTGAGGGCGTATTGGATTCCCCGGCCAGTCGCCTCTGTGCGGCCGGCGATCCCTCCCATCGACACCGGTTTGCCGGTGACACAGGCCTTTGCATCAATATCGGTGGGCCGAATTTGCAAATATTGATCAGCTATCCACGCCATCTCGCGCTCGCCTGTCCCCATATCGGGGGCAGGGACGTTCTGCGCAGGGTGGATGAGATCTCTTTTGATCAGTTCCGCTGCGAAACGACGCGTGATCTGCTCTAACTCCTCTGCGCTGTAATCCCCGGGATCAATGCATAATCCGCCTTTGGATCCGCCGAAAGGCACGTCAACCAGCGCGCACTTGTAAGTCATCAGCGCGGCCAGCGCTTCGACCTCATCCTGGTTTACTGAAGGGGCNTAACGGATACCACCCTTCACTGGCTCCATGTGCTCCGAATGAACCGCCCGATAACCGGTAAAGGTGTGAATTTCTCCGCGCAGGCGTACCCCGAATCGGGTGGTGTAGGTCGCGTTGCAGACTCGGATTTTTTCTCGCAGGCCCGGTGAAATGTCAACCAGATCNGCGGCTCTGGCGAACATATGATCGACGCTTTTGCTGAAGGATTTTTCTTGCGACACGGACTGTTTGCTCTTTGGTTGAACGTGAGTTCAGGATTGGTGCGCTGTCTTCACTGCAGCGCTGCTGTTGGCGCGATAGTAATTGAAAAACTGCTGGCGGGCAGCAAAATTCTCTCCTGCTGATAAGCGGGCAGGATTCGCCTCCTATCGCCTGTCTAGGCTGCAGAGTATCCCGCAGAAAGCGACGCTGTGCCGACGCAGCCGTTTGTTGAGACTGTTATCAGGTTGCTCGTTCTAGGGCCGCTCCACCGCAAATGCATAGTAGGGTTCCAGCGAATCAATGGCACTGAGAGGCTGTGAGTTGACGTCCCATTTGAACAGCTTGACCTCAATGCGATCCCGCTCAAAATCGACAATGCTGAAACCATGCTCCTCAATAGGTGAAGATTGCTCCTGAAAATCCAGATAGGCTGAAGGCGCTGCCGCGACACCTCTGACGTTGGAGGGAAATCCCCTCTCTGCGGTACTGACAGGGCCACATAAGACCGCGGTGATCGGGTTGTCGGCAAAACTGCGATTGCCGGAGCCGAACATGGTACCCACCCCTGTTGCATGAAGGTCACCGGAAATCACCATCGGGTTGCGGTGCTTCATATCCGCCAGAGACTGCATGATTCTGTCATGCTGGTCAGCCCAGCCCTGTCGCCAGTGTGGCTTCGGAATCTGAGTGCTCAGCTCACCGGTTTCAGGATGCAAGACATCCGGATACCACTCCCCCCACTTTCCTGCTGTCCAGCCCGGTGGATTGGACGGGACGTGAATCAGATGCCGTGTGTCTGTTGAGGCGGTCCGCTCGGCGAGCCAGTTTTCAACGGTTCGATCCAGAAACACCGAGTTCAGATCTCCCACATTGAGAGTGCGCCTGACGTCATACAGCAGAACCTCCAGTAAATCTCCGTAACGCAGTGTGCCAAAGCTCTCGGAAAGCTCGCCGCGTTCTGAGCTGGTGGAATAGGGTAGACCGACAGAGCGATTGGCATCGGGGAGAAATTCCGGGTAATACAGTTGTTGAGTCGTCCGGGCCAGCTGCAGCTGGAACCAGGGGACCGGATAGGTCAGGGGCGAGTCATTCTCCCAGTGATCATGGTCGTCCTGAAGGAAATAGACGGGTGTTGATCGGAAGGTGGTGCCGTAAAGTGGCACGATCTGCGGGCCGGCGGCGAGTTTCAGGGCCATTTCGTTGCTGCCACCGAGCACTCTGTTTGCGAAGTCAAAGTTGGACTGTCGTCCCTGCGCACTTAATTCGCCCGCCTGTTCTCCCTGCCAGGTGTGCAGATCCCAGTAGATGTGATCGCCATTGGCAATCGTGGCTTGTGGTGCGAAGGACAGGCCTCTCTGTAAAATTCTCTTGCGAATCGCAACGGGTAAATTNTCTCGACGGTCCCCGATGCCGAAATATTCCCCTTCACGGCCACCGGCGCAGGTGTAAAACATGACCCTTACCCGGTCAGGATTTTGCTGTGGTGAAGGAAAGGTAGAAAGCGGCCAGGATTCACACAGTGAATTGCCTNCGCCGTCCCGGAGCGTGAGTTCATANCGCGTATCGGGACGCAGATCGGAAGTGTAGAACTGCCAAAATTGGCCTGCAGTGTCGTTCAAGATACCGACTGTCTCGCGGCGGTTTGACCCTTCCCGGATCCGTAGGGTCGGCGCTGACTTAAGAGGGCGGTTGAACGAGGCTTTGACCAGAAAGGTCGAATGATTTACAGCCGGTAGCAGATGTCTGACGACCCCGGCATCCCAATTTTCTTCAATNGGNTTGAGATCCTGCTGCGCCATGAGCTCATGCCAGGGCCAGGCTGATAGCCAGGCGCCAGCCATGCTGCCGGCGCCTTTTCTGAGGAATTGTCGACGCCCGCGAGAAGACAGATAAATCTCTTTGTTGTTTTTGTTCTTCATGAATTTCTCCAGGTGATGTCCTGCGGCCGGTCTGCACAGATCGCGAGTCGCGCTCAGTAAGCGAACCTGTCCCGGGCAGCAGATTGGTCGCCCAGCAGACTTCCAAATAGTTCCATGGTGGCCGGACCCATTAGGTTAATCTTCAGATCCTACCGCAAGTGTTGCGCCACGGCGACTGGTCTGAGGGCAGAGCGCGCTGTGGGCACGCTCCTCAATCTTATGGTAGTGTTCAGCGGATCGTGNGCAACACGCGCCAGTGCTGAGTCATAACCCTAAAAACAATCAGGAACCGCATTATGAATTCCCCACTTCGTTTCGCTGCCCTGTTTTTTGTGGCCCATTGTTCCGTGATCTTTTCTACGGCCGCGACCGCGCAGTTCGGGGCCCCTCCCGGCTGGGTCACGCCGCACCCACCTTTCAAAATCATCGGTCCGCTATATGGGGTCGGTATGCTTGATCTGAGTGTCTTTCTGATTGCTTCGGAGGAAGGTCACATTCTGATTAATACCGGGCTGGTCGATTCGACTCAGCACATCAAGGACAATATTGAAGCGCTGGGATTTGATTTTCAGGACATCAAAATACTGTTGACAATGCAGGCGCACTGGGACCACACCGCTGCCATGGCTGAGATCAAAGCGCTAACCGGCGCCGAGGTCTGGGCAACACCGAAGGATGCCCGAATTCTGGAAGATGGCGGATTCAGCGACCCTCACTTTGGCGGCAGACAGAGCTTTGAACCGGTGACCGTTGACCGGCGCATCACCNAGGGCGACATTATTACGCTTGGCGATCTTCGTATTGAAGTCCACGAGCATCCCGGCCACACCGAGGGCAGTTCTAGCTACACGTTCAGCGTCAGGGAGCACGGCCGGGATTATGTAGTTGGCGTGATCAACATGGGAACGATTAACAGCGGCAAGCGTCTGGTGGTCGAGCCCACCTATGAGAATGTCGCATCAGATTTTGCATCAACTTACAACGCCCAGAAAAAATTGCCGATTGATATCTGGGTTTCCGCGCACAATGGCCAGTATGACATGCACAGCAAGTATCAAATCGGACAGGCCTACTCACCGGAGACTTTCTATGATCCGGCGGGCTATGTGCGCGCCATAGAGCGGCTGGAAACGGCGTATCTGGCGGTCATTTCGGATGAACTCGATGATTAAGTCTGTTCAGAGTTCAGATCCAGCAGGTTGTAATCCTTTAGACCCGCCNTGGTGCTNTCATTCCAGCGGAATGTCTNCATCTCGCCGGCCCGGGATGCGCTGGAATTAGGCAGTCCGATTACCATTCACAATGACGCACCCGTCGTGCCACCCGATATTCTGCGGCTGGTGCAGATCGNCGTTAACAGAGAAACCCGATCCGGTTATGTGCTGNGGCCGGATCAGCCAATCGGTGTTGANGAGGCGCTCTNGGCTGTCACCCGGGGCGCGGCTTATCAGTACTTTGAAGAAGATGAAAAAGGCAGTCTTTCAGTGGGCAAACGGGCAGATCTGGTTGTGCTCGCGGCCAGCCCGTTGGCAGTGGAGCCCGGTGACCTGGCGGACATTGATATTGTCGAGACGATTTCCCGCGTCAGGACAATCTACCAGAACCCCGACTANTTTGCCGATCGCTAGTCCGGTGGGACGAGGCGNCGGGCTTCGTTCANGGCGTGCCGGTTATTCGGTGCGCCGGTGATACTGAAGCACTAGCGGCGTGCATCTCAGGGCACCCATGGACCATTTTTGGGTTCCTCGTCAGGAAATGATCTTCTGAGTCTGGCTGCGCCAGGTTTGTGGGGCGTCCGCCGGGCGGTTTGCCACAAAAACTGCCTCAGGTGTATGCTGCAGGCTTGCGGTTCGCGCTCATTGTCACTGTGAGGAAACAAATCATGCTACGACGATCTCTCTCCCAAACACTGGCGGCTTACGCCGTGCTCACCTGCTCTGCCGTCAGTGCACAGGATTATCTGGTGCCCCGGCTTGCAAATGGTCAGCCTGATTTTTCTGGCGCATGGACAAACGATACTATCACGCCTATCGAGCGACCGGCTGCGTTGTCAGACAGAGCATTTCTCAGCGAGGATGAAATTGCCTCGATGGAGCAGAACATCGCGCAGCGGCGTGAGCGTAACGACAACAATATTGTGGTTGAAGCGGGCGGCAGCGTTGGCGGCTACAATCAGGTCTGGCTCGATTCCGGAGATACCGTTCTCTCGACCGGTCAGACATCTATGATAATTGATCCCCCGAACGGGCGTGCGCCCATTCGCGAGTCTGCGCTGGCGACGCGGGACTTCTATTTTGCCAACGTCGAGAATGACTACATCTATCACACGGTTTGGGATCGCTGCATCACGAGAGGGGTACCGGGCTCCATGCTGCCGGCAGGCTATAACAATGCCTATCGTTTCCTGCAGACCGACGACAGCTTCACTATCGTTTATGAGATGATCCATGACGTGCGTACCATCTCGCTGACTAAGAGCGCACACATCGATGACAAGGTGAAGCTATGGATGGGGGATTCAGTGGCGCGCTGGGATGGTGACACGCTGGAGATAGAAACGACTAATTTCAATGATCGGGGCATGCTGGCCAACAGCATGGCAGGAGGACGCCTTAAGGGCGTGCCCATCTCGGAAGATTTTCACGTGCTTGAGCGCTTCACCCGGGTCAGCGCGGATACAATTATTTGGGAAGCGCGGGTGACTGACCCGGAGAAACTGACCAGGCCCTTTACTATCTCAATGCCCCTGACTCAGGATCATGACTACGTAATGTATGAATACGCCTGCCACGAGGGGAACTATGCCATTGAGAACATCCTCAGCGCCGGGCGCGCCCGGGACAGACAGCAAGCCAGCAACTAACCTTCTCTTTTAATGTATGAGACGATGGATTCTTTGCTCTAATGAACAGGTAGGGCAGTGGTAAGACGAAATCAGTCTGTTGCAGTAAAACAATCACTGAGTGCGGCGGCTGTCTGAACGCTGATTCCGATATTTGTGCTCTTTATGCGATAAGAGATATGAGAGTTGTGTAATAACTGTCTTGATACCGCGCGTCAGACGCCGTGGCACATATAAGTTCCGGTTTGAACTGTCTTTCAGTAACTGGCGTTCTACCTACATGATCCCCGAAGCTGCCATGTGGCGAAAGACAGTCATGACTGGTCTGTCAGCCTGCCTCCTGCTGAGTCAGTCGTCGACGGCTGAGGAGCCAGACCCTGTGAAACCCTTGCTGCTTACTGCCTTTGAACAGGACAGTCCTAATGTCGGCTGGTATGTCCAAAACGATAACGTGATGGGGGGCCAGAGTGAGGGCGCTTTCAGCATCCATGCGCCTGAACTGGTTTTCTCTGGGAGCACCAACACCAACGGTGGCGGTTTCAGCTCAATTCGCTCCCAGCCCCTTGAGTTGGATCTGGCTGATTACGACGGGATCCGGCTCACGGTGAAAGCGGATGGCCGACGCTATACCTGGTCGCTGCAGACCGATGCACGCTGGCGTGGCCGAAAAATCAACTACTGGGCAGATTTTGATACGGTCTCCGGTGAAGTCAACGTGATCGATGTTCCGTTTGAGCGCTTTCTGCCGCAATTTCGCGGATTCAAGCTGGACGGGCCGAAACTGGACAGAAGTAAGATCAGAGCGTTTGCGCTCTATCAGTACGATAAGACGGATGGCCCGTTCAAACTTCGCCTGATCAGAGTTGAGGCCTACGCNGGAGGTCACTAGCGCATCACTTTGCACGAAAATNTCGTCATGGCGTTCGCCCGAGTATCTCGGTGCCGCTCCAAACCTTGCTATCCTTTTGCCTGTCCCCACGCTTGCCCCTGATCGTGTGCCTTGCCGCTCATACCAAATCAAACCACGCATCAAGCTCATGCTTCAGTCGTCTGTAGCCCTCGAAGTTCAGACAAGACTTTCAAAAACAGGCACGGCTATGCGTCAGCNCNCAGTTAAAGAGCTGCATTGAAAACGTTCCGCGCTAAAACATGACTTGCGAAGACTTGAAAGCGATGAGAGATACAAGAGATATGTGTAGGATCAGGCAACTCAGCTTTCCGCCAGTGACTGAGTTGTCCATCACCGTGTTAGGCGGGATGAGTGGATGCCTTCCTACGATGGTTGGCATTTCCCGGTGNTCCTGTTTGGTATAATGTTATGAACCGTTCGCTTCCCGAGCAGACCTGTTATTCGATGCATATGCCATGAAAAAGAAAGTCATTATCCTAGTGTTAGTCGTTACAGGCCTTGCCGGAATCGCACCAATTTCTACCTTATTTTCTCCCGCTGAGAAATTGGTTCTGGTCGAAAGTATCTCTAACAGGGTCATCCGCCCGTCAATTTTGGCCTCTGGTTTTCTGGCCCATGAGGAAGAGGTGATGCTTAGTTCAGAGGTCATAGGCAAGGTGGCTGAATTGTTCGTTGAGGAAGGTAAACCCGTCAGTACAGGTGACTTAGTGCTCCGTGTCGATGACAAAAACTTTTTGGCAGGACTCGAGCAGTCTGAAGCCGCCGTGAGGATCAATTCTATTGACATCGAAAGGCAGGAAGTTCGGGTTGAGAACCTCGAGAGGCAATTTCAAAGGAGTAAAGCACTATTCGGTCGTGAATTAATCGGAGAGGAAGAATACGAGTCCCTCAGGAACCAACTAGACTTGGTTCGCATCGATTATCTATCGTCGCAGGAAAGGCTTGCACAGTCGAAAGCTCAGCTCGACCAGGTACTAGATAATTTATCGAAGACTNAGATTATTTCTCCAATCGATGGTGTTGTGACCAGTTTGGACATCAAAGTGGGCGAGACGGCGATTGCCAGTTCGACCAACATACCCGGTTCTTCGNTGATGACGATTGCTAATCCGTCCAGCATCTATACCGAGGTGCTGGTGGATGAAGCGGACATCGCGAATATTCGAGTTGGCCAGAAAGCAGAAATTGTGGCTATTGCNTATCCCGATGACCCAATGCAGGGCACAGTTCGCTTCATAGCCAANACAGCAAAAACTGCGCAAGGCCGCACCGGCCTTAGTTTNGTCGTAAAAATTGATATAGATGATCCGGGGGAAGTAACTCTGCGTCCCGGGATGTCCTGCAGAGCAGAGATTTTTACTCAAGATGACCGGCTGGTGACCGCGGTGCCTATCGAAGCGGTGCTTTTCGAAGAGGATAAAGCTGAAAACAGGAGCGATCATTTTATTTTCCTCAATGATCAGGGTGTCGCGAAAAAGACAAAGGTCGAAGTGGGTTTGTCAGATGATGAATTCCAGGAGCTTCTCAGCGAGATAGATTCTGATGTTGATGTCATTGTCGGGCCGAATCGTGAGCTCAGGAACCTCGTTGATGGAGATAGGATTGGAGAGCTGGTTGAATCTGATGACTCAGGACAAAGAGGAAGAGGCGGCCGCTTTCAATTCAGACCTGGAAGCTGATATGGATCTGATTAGCCTAATCGACATCTCCAAGCACTATGAGATGGGCGATCAGACGGTGAAGGCTCTGGATTCCGTTACCGTTCATATTGCTAAGAATGACTACCTGGCCTTCATTGGATCGTCGGGTTCGGGCAAATCAACCATGCTCAACATTCTTGGCTGCCTCGATAGTCCCTCGACTGGGACTTATCACCTCAATGGCAAGGATGTTGACAGTCTCACAGAGAATGAACTGTCAGAAATCAGGAATCTCGAGATCGGCTTCATATTTCAGAGTTTTAACTTACTGCCGCGCTCGACTGCGCTGGCCAATGTCATGCAGCCTCTGGTTTACCGAAATATCAGCTACAAAGGCCGAAAAGAACTGGCGCTCGAGGCACTGCAACGCGTGGGGTTAGATAGCAGAGTCTCACATTTTCCCAATCAACTGTCGGGTGGGCAGCGTCAGCGAGTGGCCATCGCCAGAGCGCTCGTTACCGAACCCTCGATTCTCCTGGCAGACGAACCGACGGGTAATCTTGATTCAAGAACGACAGACGAGATCATGATCCTGTTTGATGAATTGCACCATGACGGTCACACCCTGATTATAGTCACGCACGAACCTGAAATCGCAGACCACTGCAAGCGAGTCGTCGAATTAAAAGATGGCCGAATATTCGCAGACAGCAGGCATTGAGGCGGACCTATGCTCTTTTCATTAATCGAAAGCTTCCGCTCAGCGCTAATTGCCATATTCGCCAATCGTATGAGGAGTTTCCTAACTACCCTTGGCATAATCATCGGGGTAGCCAGCGTGATCAGCGTGGTATCACTCACTGGGGGCATGAGTGCATTTATAGGAGATTCGTTCGAAGCGCTGGGCTCCAACAGCTTGACCATCTCTTCTTATACCCCTTTCGAAGATCTTATGAAAGGAGTTCGCTCCAGGCTTTCGCCGGAAGACCTAGAACTGATTGAGCGCCGTGCTGAGGGTATTGCCTCGATCACACCGATACTGGCAGCGAACCGATCGAGCCAGATTAAGTATGGACCGCAAACGTCCTTCAGTGAGATTCTCGGAACCACTTATGCGTTCCAGGACGTCTCGCAGTCATACACCCAGTCGGGACGCTTTCTGGCTCAATCCGATAATCTGACGCGACGCAGAGTGGCTGTGATCGGAGAGGAGGTCAGGGATAATCTGAATTTGCCGGATAATCCGATTAATGAATATATCGAGTTCAGCGGCGAGTGGTTCAAAATTGTCGGCCTAGTTGAATCCCGTGGTGAAGTGATGGGTCAAAGCCGGGACAACTTAGTGCTAATCCCCTATAGCACCATGGTCAGCATTCTAGGTAATCAGACCCGCACAGACATCGGTATCCAATTAACTTTGAGCCCTAATACAGAGTTGGATCTTGTTACGATTCAGCTGACTGCTTTGCTACGTGATGCACACAATCTTGGCGCTGGTGAAGAGGATGATTTCAGGATACAAACACCAGAGCAGCTCACAGAGCAGGTTGATGAAATTCTCGGAACTCTGACGTTGGTAGTGGGTGGAATCGTAAGCATTTCACTCCTCGTGGGCGGTATTGGGATAATGAATATAATGCTAGTTTCGGTGACTGAGAGGACCAGNGAAATCGGGATNTGTAAAGCAATAGGTGCCAAGAGTCATCATATTNTGATGCAATTNTTGATAGAAGCCATGCTGCTTTCATTAATCGGCGGCGCTATTGGGCTCGTCTCAGGCTACGGTCTTGGGGTGCTTATTTCCAGCGGCATTCCAGATTTTCCTCCTGCCAGCGTCCCGCTCTGGGCAACACTGCTTGCGCTTGGGTTCTCCGGTGCGGTTGGTATGCTGTTTGGCATCTTGCCTGCCGCGAAGGCATCGAGGTTGGACCCTATTGATGCCTTGAGGTATGAGTAATTAATTAGTGGCACCCTAACATGCGAGGGAGCCAGCTTTAACTCGCTGGATTGTTGTTTATCTTATAAGTGCTCGCGCTTCATCCAGTCGGGAAGAGGCTTTTGCTTTCTGCTACTAAATGCAATACCGTCGCAACTTGGTCAATTCATTGAATTGTCATTTTCTGGGGGTTTGCTATGAACCGATTCAACTCAGCGCTTTTTTTGTTCACTGCGATAGGAATGCTTATTTCCAGCCCCCTTGCCATGGCGCAGCTGCCTGATCTGGANGGGATTTGGACCAATAAATCGTTGACCGGGCTGCAGCGCCCGCAAGGCGTGGAGCATTTAATTGCTTCGCCCGAAGAAGCTCTGGCGATATCGGCCAGAACGCCTATCGCAGGTCTTGAGGGTGGGCTGGACGAAGGCGACGGCGTAAACAATACGCCAGAGGCGGGGGCCGGAGACTTCGGCGTACGGGCTTACAATAATTTCTGGGTTGAGCCGGGGAACAATCTCGCCCTCGTTAAAGGAGAGTATCGCACTTCCTATATCATCGATCCGTCTGACGGTCGCGTTCCTCGACGAGCAGANCCACAGTATGACTTCGATCGGGATAACTTTGGTTCTCGTTATGCAACAGGTATTGCTGATTTCAGCGGACCTGAAGCATTCCCGAATTCAGAGCGCTGCCTTCTTGGATTTGGCAATAAAGCCGGTCCGGGGATGATGAGCGCGCTTTACAACAACACCTACCAGTTTATCCAGACAGACCATTACGTGGTTATTCTGATTGAGATGGCTCATGACGCCAGAATCATACCGATTTATTCATCGAAAGAAGAAGCGCGGGCAAACCGTCGTCCTGACNCTCATGAACCATGGTTNGGNGATTCTGTCGGNTGGTATGAGGAAGAAACGTTGCNAGTAGAAAGCATTAATATCCATCCNCAGCAACTTCGCCAGAGCGCCATACCAATTACTAAANAAGGTCGCATCATAGAGCNATTTAGTCGCTATTCTGATGACGANATCGNGTACCAGTTTACAGTGGAAGATAGCAACATTTACTCNCGACCATGGACTGCTGAGCTGAGCTTTTATCTAACAGAAGATCAACTCTACGAGTATGCGTGCCATGAAGGCAATTATTCAATGNCTGGGTCGCTTGCGGGAGCAAGAATNNTNGAGTTAAGGCAAGAGTTTGATCTTGATTAGGACTTCGAGATNGNCCGATTTGGGAGNGCCTTTTGNCTCTATCCACGCTCTTTTTNCATCTAGCTTTCATNGNTACATACTTATTNTCTCGAAAGCTGTTCGAATGANTCCGTAGATGAGAGNTGTTTAGCCNGNAATTGTATNTTGCTCGAAGGCTTNCCCCNNGGGAGACTGTGGTAACTAAATAAGTGGCAACTTTCGTAGAGGTGTCATGCGGATGCAAAGTTTCTATCTCCTATGACTGCTTGCCTATTTTCTATAATGATAAATTCTCACACTGCAGCAATGATTGGTTCCCGTACCTTTCTCCAGGTAACAACTCTGCCGTGTCGTTTATTAAATATTTATGCTTAAGAACCAGCACTCGAGTAAGCTCTTCCTCCTGCGTATTTCGGAGTCAAGCTTGATTCAAGCCTTGTCCTTGTTTNCGGGNANTATNTTCATGCNCAAAATCAGTGCGCNCAGATACCTANGAATTNTGGCTGAATCTGGTNNNAAGTTNAGAGANTAAGGTATTGACTGGTAGATACAAAAAGTNCANTTTNGTANNANNAACNCGGTCCNAATTATAGGGAAAATCAGAATGATGGNTCGATTNAAATTGACGGTTTTTGCGGTCGTTTCCNTAGTTATGGTNGCGTGCGGAGACNCTCNAGANGTTGGTAGTCCGGCTGACGCGTTGCTTGCCGACGCCAACGCGCTTTCGCGCGGGAGATCGCTNTTTGTTGGAACTTGNGCCGGCTACTGCCATAAACTTACTCCAGAGCGANTNGACGCCGTTTATTTGTTTGATTGTGAATGGAAACATGGCGGTTCNGATCAACAAATCTTCAACACGATTACNAATGGAGTGTCGAATACAAGAATGGTAGGGTTCGGTACAAATTTTCCCGAAGGCGAAAACGATTTATGGAAGATAATTGCCTTCCTAAAATCTAATAGAGAATCCTGCGTCTAACCGGATCTTCAATTCATCAGTCAAATGCTTGTATTTAAACCAAAATTAATCGAAAAAATTTCGAGAGAGGTTAGTGAAATGAGAGTTCTAAGTTTCGCCTTGCTGCTGTTATTCGTTTCTTGCGGGCCAACCAATGAAAGCCCAAATATGGCGAATGTTCCAGTTGAAGCAACAGACTCAAGTTCTGCTGGTATGGAACCGGACGATGTGGCGGAAACAATCGTTATCTCTACCACACATTGGACAAATGATCGTGAGATCGGTTACGGATCTGGCCCGGTGTCTGGAGAGATGCTCCTTGAGCCCCAGTCATCTAGGTCTGATGTTTGGCTTCAGTATGGGGGCGATTATTCAAACAACAGGCATAGTCCCATAACTTCGCTTTCTCCGAATAATATTGACGACTTGCAGTTTGCTTGGGGCTTTCCTTCTGGAACCACTGGGCAATTCGCTGTCTCTCCAGTTGTCTACGATGGCATCATGTATGTCACAACATCNTACAATCGTTTGATCGCTTTGGATGCTACTTCGGGAGAGATGTTCTGGAGGTATGACCATCANCTACCCACTGACTTGCGTCTCTGCTGTGGGCCAGCGAATCGGGGCCCATCGATNCATGAGGATAAGATTCTTATGGCGACCCTGGATGCTCGAATATTGGCATTTGATCGGTTATCGGGAGAATTGTTATGGGATACNGAAATCGTNGAGTANTTCAAAGGATTCAGTGCTACTTCAGCTCCGTTAATNGTAAAAGATCTAGCAATTATCGGTGTTGGTGGCGGAGAGTTCGGCGTCAGGGGTTTCTTTGACGCATATGACGTCAATACTGGAGATCGTGTCTGGAGACATTACACGGTACCCGCGGAAGGTGAGCCGGGTTACGAAACCTGGTCTGGCAATTCTTACGAAACNGGNGGAGCCCCNGCGTGGACNATCGGAACCTATGANCCAGAACTTGATTTAGTTTACTGGACTACAGGAAACCCNGCGCCTGACTGGAACGGAGACGCAAGACTTGGTGACAATCTTTTTTCGGATAGTGTGCTTGCTATAAGACCAGACACTGGCGAGCGGGAGTGGTACTACCAATTCACCCCTCATGATGTGTGGGATTANGATGGCAACTCNCATCTGTTCCANACAGACATGGTAGTTGANGGAGAGCCGACGAAAGCCATAGTCCAGGCAAATCGNAATGGATTTTTTTACGCAGTTAACAGAGAAAACGGTGAATTCATCAGGGCTACTAGTTACATGGAGCAACTTAATTGGGCTGATGCCATGGAGACTGATGGTCGACCTGTAATAAATGTTGAAGCGATGCCTAGTGAAGAGCCGACCATGCGAGTCTGCCCAGGTGCATTGGGAGGTATGAATGGAGCAGTTGCAGGCTCGTTAAACCCTGATCTAGGTTTTGCCTTTATTCCTGTGATTGAAAGCTGCCAATTAATGGAAAAGGGAATTAGCATGCATGTGGAGGGCAATCTTTTCACTGGCGGGCTGCCGATTTCAGTGGATGGCATGGAAGACAGTGAGGGAAATGTCCCCGCATATGGCCATATTTCAGCCGTTGACTACCACACGGGCGAGATTGCGTGGAGATACTACGATCCTCAGCCGATGATGGCTGGAACCCTAAGCACAGCAGGAGGCTTGGTTTTCACTGGTAGTCAAACCGGCCATGCGCTTGGCTTAGATGCATCAACTGGCCAAGTGCTCTGGAAGAGAAGGCTTGGCGGTGGCGTGCGTAGCCAGCCGATAGCATACGAGCTGAACGGCGAAGCATATGTGGCCATAGCCTCCGGGAATTTTCAGGGTATCGCTGCTTTTTCTGGGGCCGATGTGTCCGTTCCCGAGGGTGGCCAACTTTATGTATTCAAACTGCCGTCAGAACCCGCTGAGAGTGCCGATGATTGAGTCCAGGCCACAGTCGCTCGAGAATGCATGAAGCAGCAAAAATCAGGCATTGATTAAAGGCTAGCCCGGGTTCCCGGGCTGCCATCCCCAGTAAATATCAAAATCACCTAGAGCAATATTTAAACTCTTAAAGCTCGTTTTTCTCGTGCGTAATGAAACCGCGCACTCCTGTGGGGTAGACTCCTGTAAGCTTACAGTGCAATTTATCGGAAGCTTGCGCATCGGAGCCTCGCGGTCTCGTGTAAGATCCCTTGCCTCTGCGAAAATGGAGTACCGACTCGAGAGTTAAGAACGGTGGGACCATAACAGTCGTGAATGAATCACTAAATGCGGTTGAAGCCATAAGAAGAATTAAAAGAAGATAGAGTGGAATATTGGAGGTGACATGTCCGGTTATTCAGAACCTGTGATTTGGAACGACATAAAAATTGAATATGTTGGACCTCTTTCTATTGACTATGCGTTAGACGGCAAAGACCGTAACGCAATAGTAAGGTTGACTAACGTTGGGGATACTTTGCTTAGCGATATCTTTTACCAAGTCGCTATCCAAGGCATTGGTAATTATCCAGCAACGACCGGGGATGGAGGTTTTGCAGTATTCCCAAATGGCGGCAACATCGACCTCGCTCCAGGTGAGTCTTTTCTGGCACAGAACTGGATGCAGGGCGTTTATGAGACGCGGTACAGCAACATCCCGCCCGAGTCGGGTGAAACTAAAGAATATAACTTTGATTTTTTAATTTCGTTTTCTATAGATTCTTGGCGCCAACCAGACCCTGCCTCCGACCCCGCTGCAGTGGGAAAATTGTCACAAGCCATTTCATTCACTCATGCCCCGGACACCTCACTTCCCAGCGGGTCTCAAACCCTTTCTGGCAGTATCGCGGCTTCAGGTGACTTGTCTGAGTTACGTGTGGAGGTTTCGACGCCATACAGCAAGTGGTTTGGAGTGGATGCAAAAGACTTAGGCGAGTCCTTCAGCTTTTCTGTATCCGTTCCAGAGAGGGACGACTGGCTCATCCGTGTTACAGCTGAAAATAAACAATCTCAAACCCTTTCTTTGGCGGAGCTTCGAAATACAGGACTTATCAATCTCGTACCATCAGAGACGCTCGATTTCGGGTTTCATGTAAAAACCAGCGCTTCAACTCCGACGGGCTTTTGGCGAGGCGTGGTCAGTGAATCTGAACAATCTTTTTTGCTTTTCCCGGGCCAAGAGAACTGGACTGACCCGAGCGATACCGTTTTGAGAGCAACATCTCTCATTCAAAAATACTCTTTTTCTGGTGAATTACTTTGGCAGTATGAGCCCGGTTGGGAGACCTGGGGTGGCGACATGACCACGGACGGCTCCAAGGTTGTATTTCTTAGAAATCCTGATATCACGCAATACGGCGCGGGTTCATGGCAACTCGGTGTGCTTGACGGCTCAACAGGGAGCTTACTTTGGGAAGTATCAGGTGCTGATCAGTACCTCGAGGGGTTGGAGGCAGCCATCAGTCCAGACGGGTCATATGTTGCAGCTGGATCCACAAATGGGGCAATTGGCCTACTCAATGGAACGACCGGAGAGTTACTGTGGNAGAAAGATAACGGGACATTCGGCCAGGTACGCAAGCTTGTCTTCACTGATGAGCATCTTTACATCGGATCTGGCGACGGCTTTCTTGTCAAAACAAACATCCAAGACGGTTCCGAGGTGTGGAAGAGCTATGTTGGCGGCTGGCCATTTATCTTGGGTTTATCGATTAATGAACAATCGAAAATAATTGCGGTAGGAACTAAATCGAAAGACACTTCAGTTCTGGATGCTAATACAGGAGAAGTCCTTTGGCTGAAGCAGACAGGTTCCCTTGATGCCATAATCTCGCCTGATGGCAATTATGTGGCTAATTTCTATGGGGATATCTTTGNGGCTCGCACTGGAAAGTTGATAGGACAAACTGGTATCCAAGCAATCGCTTTGTTCAGCAGCGACAGCAAATATTTGATACAGGCGGACCGAGGTCAGGTAAGCATCAGTGATCTGACTGGTAAACTACTTTCTCAATCAGAAGATAACTCAGACCAAGAATATGGTTCGGGCGAGCAGTCACAGTGGGCCTATCTTTCTGCCAACGGAGAAGTTTTGCTTGTCGCTAGCCGTGACATGGATTCTCCTGGTGAGCGAGGGATTACCATCTGGTCAAAGGGCGAGCCAATACCTCTAAGTCAGAGTAGCCAGGGCGGGAGCCCCCAGGCCGGCCCAAGTCGAACAACAGATGGAGATGACACATTCGACCTTCCGGGGAACAACGAGTCCATAGATGGGGGGCAGGGCATTGATACCATTACCTACAATATGAATTCTGAGTCTTTCGATCTTAATCNCCAAAACAATACGCTCACAATAACTGATAAATTAAACGGGTGGTCTCATTCCCTTACCGACGTAGAGCGTGTCCAGTTCCTAGATAAAAAACTGGCTTTTGATAGTTCTGGTCATGCCGGCGAAGCAGCAAAAGTGCTTGGAGCTTTTTTAGGCGCAGATGCCGTTCAGAATGCAGAATTGGTCAGCACTGTTTTAGGCTTGCTCGACGGCGGTTTATCGTATGATGATCTTTTACTGCAAGCGTTATCCTCTGTTTTTGGCGAGAGCCCCTCGTCGACTGACTTGGTTAATCATTTTCACAATGCCCTGACCGGCGTGCCAGCGAGTGAGGAGGTCTTGCTGACTTACAGTGATTTACTGGAAAACGGCTCGCTATCAACCTTGGAATTTGCCAGGTCAGCTGCTGAATATGAATTGAATCTGCGAAACATAGATCTGGTCGGAATAGCTTCATATGGTCTCGAGTACTGATATGTTTCTTGTGGCAACTCCGGGCCGTGTTAGTGCATGAGAATGCGAAAAATATCTAGTTTTCGGATAGAAAAGTTTGGATATAACTTACTGAAGTGAGATGTAGACTCCAATTGCCTCATTCGCTAATCTGTTCACTTCCGAGGTGTCTCGAACAAAAAACCTATTGACCCGTCTACGGTGACCCAATATTTGATTCTTTGGATCTCGAGCTGCTAGATGAAAGCTCTTATCTGGCATTTTGTATGCTTAGCTGCCGCTTTATTCTGGCTTTATGCTGGAACTTTACATTTCACTGATCCCGGATGGTTCGAACCGATAGTGCCTCCTATCCCTGGTTCAGCAAGGTTTTGGGTATATCTCAGTGGCGGTGCAGAACTAGCTTTAGCAGTCGGATTCATTTTACCAAGCTTGAAGAAAATCACTGGACTGGCCAGTGCAATTTTTCTCATTAGCGTTTACCCCGCAAATATCTATATGTGGATATATGGTCTAGAGCTTGGAGACGGCAGTTCACTTACGGCAGGAGGTCATATTATTCGGTTTCTACTACAGGTTTTTGGCGTTCTACTGAGTCTTTGGGTGTGGAGATTTAGATCATCTGGTCATGACGCTTTACCATGATTGTCTAAGAACGACCAGAGAGGTCAGAGTAAATCTCCTGCACTTTACTTTTACTCTGACACTACTCTCTAGCGAATTAAGACTGCTCTTGCAGATAGCTA
>NZJB01000095.1 GCA_002691885.1 Gammaproteobacteria bacterium | reverse complement strand
TGTCGTCAGAACACGAAGGCAAAAGTCATAATCGGGAGTCCAGTGACCCGGGCAAGCATCGTTTAGCTCAATAGTCGCTGTCATGTTTGCCGCTGCCGTTAGGAGGAGAGATGGGTGTGACCGACTTGTCGTCGAAAGCGTCATAGGCTGGCCCGAAAAAGTGAAGATCATGCAAAGCAACTGGATCGGTAGATCTGAGGGCGTGAACCTGGATTTCGAGGTTGCTAGAGAAACAGAAGAATCACTAAGGCGCCTCTCTGTCTACACCACCCGTCCTGACACCATTATGGGTGTGACTTATGTTGCAGTAGCTCCTCAGCACCCAGTTGCCACAAAGGCTGCCAAGACGAACAGCGAGCTGGCTCAATTCATCGCGGAACAAAATCAAGTCAAGGTTGCAGAAGCGGAAATGGCAACCATGGAAAAACTCGGGATGGATACCGGACTAAAAGCCATTCATCCGATCAGCGGTGAGAGCGTACCAATCTACACCGCCAATTTTGTACTCATGAGTTACGGCTCTGGCGCAGTGATGGCTGTTCCCGGACATGACCAGCGGGACTGGGACTTTGCCACAAAATACGGCCTTGAGATCAAACAGGTCGTAGAGCCGCTATCCGATGAGCTGATCTGTGACCTGAACCGGGAGGCTTTTGTTGAAAAAGGCAGGCTGATCAATTCCGGCCAGTTCAACGGCCTGAGCTTTATCGAAGCATTCGAAGCAATCGCAGCGTATCTGACGGAGCGAGGACGAGGCGAGAAAACCGTCAACTACCGTTTGCGCGACTGGGGGGTTTCCCGCCAGAGGTATTGGGGAGCACCGATTCCAATGATCAACTGTGACGCCTGCGGCGCGGTGCCGGTTCCCGAGTCCGAGTTGCCCGTTTTGTTACCCGAAGACATTGAAATGGATGAATCCGGCTCACCGCTCGGCAAAATGGCTGAATTTTACAATACAGACTGCCCCACTTGCGGCGCCCCAGCAAGGCGCGAGACAGACACTTTTGACACCTTTATGGAGTCTTCCTGGTACTTCGCCCGTTTTGCCTGCAAGGATCAGAATACTTCCATGCTGGACGCTAGAGCAAACTACTGGCTCCCGGTTGATCAATACATCGGCGGCATCGAGCATGCCATTCTCCATCTGCTGTATGCGCGCTTTTACCATAAGCTGTTGCGGGACGAAGGCCTTGTCAACAGCGATGAACCCTTTGCCCGTTTGCTGACTCAGGGTATGGTCCTGAAAGACGGTGCCAAAATGTCGAAATCAAAAGGGAACACCGTTGATCCGATGTCCCTGATAGAGCGCTATGGCGCGGACACTGTAAGGATGTTCACCATGTTCGCATCAGCACCGTATCAGTCGCTCGACTGGTCTGACAGCGGCGTGGAAGGCAGCTATCGTTTCCTGAAACGCTTCTGGAAGCAGCTTTCGGAACACGAGGCGCTGCCCCTTCCGGAGATAAACAGCCTGACGCTGTCGGCCGAGCAGAAGAAGTTACGGCTCAAAAGCCATCAAACTCTGGCCAAAGTTACTGACGATTATAAACGACGACACACCTTCAACACTGCAATTGCTGCCACGATGGAATTACTGAACGTGATTTCAAAGTTTTCCGAAGATCACCAGGATAAAACAGACCGCATCGTTGTGCAGGAAGCTCTGGAATTCAGCGTTCTGATGCTAGCTCCGATTGTCCCCCACTTTTGCCATGCCGCCTGGCAGCGACTTGGACACGAAGGCGCAGCTATGGACGCACTGTGGCCCGAAGTGGCGGAGAGCGCCCTTATTCAGGACAGCATGCTGATCGTACTGCAGATAAACGGCAAACTTCGCAGCAAAATCGAAGTCTCCCGGGATATCGCCAAGGACGACCTCGAAAAGCTAGCTCTTGGGGATGACATCATACAGCGCTTTATCGGCGACGGATCGGTCCAAAAAGTTATCGTTGTCCCGGGGAAACTCGTCAATATCGTTATAGGCTAGCGATGCGCAAAACCGCTCTGAGATTACTCGGCTTTATCCTTACACTTTCCGTACAGGCCTGCGGATTCACACTACGTGGCAATGACGCCATTGTATCGAGGTTCAACAGCCTGAATCTGGAACTGGAGCAATCGCAGAGTGATTTTTCTGCCCTCCTACAGCGTAGTCTGACAGCCGCAGGCGTCACTCTGTTGGCTCAGCAGCTCGAGGCCGCGCCGATCCTAAAGGTGAGCAATGAACAGATTTTAATCCGACCTGTTTCGATCAATCCGAGAGCTCGGGCCTCACAGGTAGAACTTAGACTCAGCGCCAGCATCGCACTGATGGTCGGCGGACAGCCATTAATCCCCGACGAGACACTCACCGTTGTCAGAACCTACTTTCAGGATATCGAGAATATTGCCGGCAATCAGGAAGAAGCCCAGATAATTGCCAATGAGCTTCGGCAAGAACTGATAAATCAACTGATGCGTCGATTAGAATCAGCCCCCGAATGAAGATCAAGACCGATCAACTGGCCAGAACGTTGAAAGCCAATGCACATCCAGTCTACTGGTTGAATGGCGACGAGCCGTTACTGTTACAGGAAGCCGCCGACCAGACTCGACAATATCACCGCGACGCAGGTTTCACCGATAGAGAAACCCACACTGTCGACCGGAATTTCAACTGGGGAAAGTTCAGACAATCTACCGAAAACCTCTCTCTTTTCGCTGAACGAAAAATCATAGAGCTTCGTCTACTGCAGCCCAAACTTGAAGATGAGGGAAAGCTTGCTCTGGCAGATTTTTTCGAGGCCGACACTGCCGATCTGATCGTTTTAATCAGCAGCCCGAAACTTGAGTCCAGCGTCATGCAGACGAAATGGTTCAAATCAATCGAATCAAGGTCGGTAGTGGTGCAGATATGGCCACTAGATCGGGAAAATCTGCCGCGCTGGCTGGAGGCGAGGATGCTGCAGGCAAATATAAACCCGGAACCGGACGCCCTTAAGATATTAGTAGATCGCATTGAGGGGAACTTGCTAGCAGCCGTGCAGGAAATCGAAAAATTCAAACTGCTGGCTGGAGCAAGTGCCACGATCAAACTTGACGCGCAAACCGTTATGCAGATCGTAGCAGACAATTCCCGCTACAATTCCTATCAACTGGTTGATGCGGCTTTGGTGGGAGATCTGGCACGTACACAGAAAATTCTTAATGCATTGCAGGCTGAGGACGTTTATCCTTTGGTCATCCTGGGGGTCGTAACGCGGGAGCTCAGAATATTGCAGCCGATGGTTGAAAAACGAGAAGACGGTGAGCCTCTTACGGCCATCCTGCAATCCGCCCGCATATTCTTCAATCGCAAACAGGCGGTCAGAACGGCAATCTCAAGACTGTCTAGCTCCCTCATCTGGGAACTGCTGGAGCGGGCCCGACTGGTAGATCAGGCCTGCAAGGGCATGAGCCCGGCCAATCCTTGGGATGAACTGAATATGCTGCTGATTCGCCTCAGCGGCAGCCAGGTTTGTACCGCGACCGGGCACCCAGCCGAAACTAGTTGAGACCTCGACGCTCGAGTAACGGCGAGATTTGCGCGTCCCGGCCCCTAAAGGCTCGATACAAACCCATGGCGCCTCTGCTGCCCCCCTGCGAAAGCAAAGATTGCCTGAAATGGGCACCATTTTCGCGCAGTAATCCACCATTCTCGTGGAACCATTCCACGGTGTCTGCGTCCAGCACCTCGCTCCAAATGTAGGAATAATAGCCCGCCGAGTAGCCCCCGATAATGTGTGAGAAATAGGTCGCGCGATAGCGAGGCGGGACTTCATCAACGTGAATACCGACAGCCTCCAGAGCCTGCGCTTCAAAATCCAAAATCAGCTCTGCCGACGGCACCTCGTCAACAGTCAGTTGATGCAGGGCCTGATCAACGATAGAGGCCGCCAGATATTCGGTCGTAGCAAAGCCTTGATTAAAGGTTTGAGTCGATAGCACCTTCTCCAGCAACTCGCGTGGCATGGCTTCACCAGACTCATAGTGCAAAGCGTAGTTTTCAAGAACCTCGGGCCAAGTAGCCCACATTTCATTAACCTGACTCGGATATTCAACAAAGTCACGTGGGACACTTGTTCCGGAGAAATAGGGATACTCTACTGTTGAAAACAAACCGTGCAGGGCATGTCCAAACTCGTGAAACATGGTGGTCACTTCGTCGAAAGTGAGCAGGGTTGGCTCACCAGCAGGTGGCTTCGTAATGTTCAGATGGTTTGCAACAACCGGCAATTTTTCCATCAACGCACTTTGTGGAACATATGAATTCATCCAGGCCCCACCACGTTTGCTGGGCCTTGCATAGAAATCTGCGATAAACATCCCCAGCGTTGAGCCGTTGACGTCAATAACCTCAAAGGCTCTAACATCCTCCTGGTAAACAGGCAGTTCTTCACGCTCTTCGAAGCTAATCCCGAACAGCCGTTCCGCCGCGTAAAAAACGCCACGATTCAGGACATTGCTCAGCTCAAAATACGGGCGCAACTGATTGGCGTCAAAATTAAATCTCTCCACTCGTAATTTTCCCGTGTAGAAATCCCAGTCCCACGCGGCAAGCTGAAAGTCATCCCCCTCCGACTCAATTAAGGCCTGAAGATCGTTCGCCTCGCGTCGTGCATTGGCCACAGCAGGCGCTGCAAGTTCAGCCAGCCTCTGATTCACCGCCTCCACGGTCTGAGCGGTTTGATTGGCCAGGATGAACTCAGCGTGATTTGCGAACCCCAGCAATGCCGAGCGCTCTGCTCTGAGGCTCAGAACTTTTGAGAGAACGTCCCGATTGTCAAAATCACCCCCCCGGCTGCCACGGGACAAGGATGTTTCAAAAATCCGTTGCCGGAGGCTCCTGTTCTGCAGGCTGGCCAATGCAGGCTGACCACTGGTATTCAGCAAAGGGATCACATACTTTCCCGGAAGGTCTCGTTTGGCAGCTTCCTCACTGGCTGCCTGCTTCAATGTTTCATCTATTCCCGCCATTTCTTCTTCAGTATCCACAACGATTGCCAGGTCATTGACCTCACTCAGGACATTCTGGCTAAATCGCGTCTGCAGGGCCGCCATCTCGGCGTTAATCTCCCGCATTCTGTCCTGCTCCGCCTCAGTCAGAGCAGCTCCGGCCCTCACAAAGTCGAGATGGTACTGCTCCAACAGGCGCAGCGCCTCAGGCTCGAGAAGCAATTCCTGACGCTGATCAAACAAAGTTTGTATTCTTGCGAACAGGGCACGATTCAACAGAATGGCGTCACGGTGTGCGGCCAGCTGGGGCGCAAGCTGTTGCTGCAACGATCGGATTTCGTCATTGGTATGCGCGCTGCTCATACTGAAAAATACCCTGGACACTCGGTCGAGCAACTGACCGGAAAGTTCCAGCGCAATGATTGCGTTTTCGAAATCCGGGTCCTCACCGTTATTAGCGATGGTCTCAATTTCTGCCAATTGTTCAGCCATACCGTGCTCAAAAGCCGGTAAGTAATGCATGGTCTGAATCAGGTCAAATTGAGGATAATTCAGAATAAGCGGACTCGCTTCGAAAAATGGATTTGTCGCCACGGTAGAGACATCGGTGTTTTCTGACATAGCAGACTCATTGGATTGAACTGAGGCAGGATTATTGACGCTCTGAGTTTGTGGCTCTGAGCACGCGACCAGACCGACCGCAAGTATTGTAGGTGCCGTTCGAGATAAAAATTGAATTCTCATATGGTGAATAGACCTTAGTCATAGAACAGTCTTACAGGGTGAAAAAGTTTGGCAGACAATGCTCTGCTTAACTGCAAATGCTAAAACTTGTACTCAGCGCCGGTAGCCCGAGGGCGCTTTGAGGATATTCTAATGACTTTCTCGACAAGCCGCAGCCCGGCCGAAGCTCTCACTGTGAACTAACCAGGGGCGGGCAAGCGGGCTCACTGAGCGATTGAGCACATCGGGCATGCCGCCTGACGCCATACACTATGCCCCCAGCTGAAGAGCAAGATCAAGAAAACTATCCGCATCAAAATCAAACTCGCCAGTTGTATTTCGCTCTCTGACCCGCTCTTCCCCCCATTCGAGAGGCCGGTAGACATAGGCGGTTTTTAGGCCCGCTTGTGCTGCTGCACGCAAGTCTCTGGGGTGCGCAGCGACCATCAGGACCTGACTGTGCTCCAAATCCAGTAAACCAACGGCTTTCAGATACNCNCTNTGNTCTGGCTTATAGTGCTGCGCGAGCTCGGCCGAAAACACCGCGTCCCAGGGTAAGCCTGCATGCTTTGCCATATTGGTCAGCAAAGATACGTTGCCGTTCGACAAGGTCGCAATTACAAACTGNCTCTTNAGTCGATTCAGGCCTCCTACGGTATCTGGCCAGGGAGACAANCGGTGCCANGCACGATTAAAGTAATCAAGTTCAGCTTCTGAAAGGCCCTCNAGGCCAAATTCAACAACCAATTCATCCAGAATCATTCGGTGAAGATCATCAATATCAGTCCAGGGAAGCTCTCCCGAGCGNACTTTATTCATNGCGGGTCCGTAGCCTGCACGCCAGCTGTCCGCAAATTCTCCCCAGTCGACCTGCAGGTTCTTCTGCTGTGCGAGCAGTCTACCCTCTCTGATGATAGAAGCGCGCCAGTCAACAACGGTACCGAAGACATCAAACAGCAGCGCTCTGATGCTATTGCGCAGAGAGGGAGAACTGTCCGTCTCCGCCCCCGATAGTGGGAAAGCGGCCATAAGGGAGGAGAGCCCCACAAACCGCATCGCTTTTCGCCTCAGGGCAAACTGGCTGGTCGCCTCAGAGTCATCAGCAGAAATCTCATCTTTTGTATTGAAATGGCGCATAGGAAAAGTGCCTTTGTTGTCTCAGTATCAGGAATAATAGAACATCAGCATACCTATTTGATATTCTGACTCAAAGCCTAAATCACTCCAGATATGCCGAATCGTCACTCCTATGATTGACCTAAAAACAGTTCGAGCTGAGACACCCGGATGCGACAAGATCATCCATTTCAACAATGCCGGATGCGCACTGAGCCCGCATCCCGTAACCGATGCGATGATCAGTCATCTTCAGCTTGAGCAGCGAATTGGCGGATACGAAGCGGCTTCACAGGCTGAAAAACAAGTCGCCAATTTCTACACCCAGCTGGCACAGCTGCTTAACTGCGAAAGTTCAGAAATTGCGTTCATGGAGAGCGCTACGAGGGCATGGCAATCCGCACTGCTGTCCCTAGATCTCAAAGCAGGAGACGAAATCATCACCGCTGACAACGAGTATGTCGGAAACTACCTCAGTTTACTTGCGTTGGCCCGCCACCGAAGTATCGAGTTTCGGACACTTGCCCTTGAGGCTGATGGTCGTATAAGTGCTGAAAAGCTAGGAAAACAGTTAAGCACAAGAACGCGGGCCATAGTAATTACCCACATTGCCAGCCAGCGGGGAGATATCCAAGATATCAAGGCAATAGGAGAAATCGCGCAGGCAGAAGGCATTTGCCTTCTGGTAGACGCGTGTCAGTCCGTTGGCCAGTTGCCCCTCGATTTGCAGGAGATCAAATGTGATTTTCTCTGCGCTACCGGACGTAAATACTTGAGAGGGCCCAGAGGGACCGGATTTTTATTCGCACGCGGTCAAAGCACAGCAAGCTTCATCCCACCAGTGCTTGATTTACAGTCCGCTTCCTGGGACACAGCAGAAAGCTTTACTGTAAAAAAAAGCGCCGCCCGGTTCGAAAGCTTTGAGCGCAATCTCGCCGGCCAGATTGGATTAGGTCGAGCCGTTGAGTATGCCAATTCATTGGGCATGATACACATTGCGGCCCGCATCCAGAGTCTGGCTGAGAGGCTGGTGGCTGGNCTTCAGAGTCTTCAAGGGGTTCGGATACATGAATTGAGTGAGCCTCGATCNGGGATTGTGACCTTCAGCAAAACCGGCGCAGAAGCAGCTGCGCTTCAGAGCCACCTGTATCAGCAGGGCATCAANACATCGATTAGCAAAAGAAACAATGCAAGACTGGATCTGGACAGAGAGATGCAGGNTGACGTTATCAGAGTCTCTCTGCACTACTACAACAGTAGCGGTGAGATTGAGCGCTTNATGCAGGNCATTGACCGNTTCTGACNACAATACTGGAGACAGTAGGCACAGCANCTTGCGTNGGTTGCGTCCAGCAAACCGAGGCCNCTTNACTNGATTACTGAAAATACACCAACAGAATCGCGATTGGGCAGATAAATTTGATGTAGACAGGCCAGATTTTCCAGAAGATTCCTGACTCGACTTCAGGGCACCCCTGTTTAATCTCCTCAAGAATTTCACTGCGCTGCCAAATCCAGGCAGCAAAAATACAGAAAGCGAACCCCAGAAGCGGCTGACTTACCTCAGTCGTAACTGTCACAACAAGATCGAAAAGCGGATCAAAATTGAAGACAATAATTAGCGAAATGACGGTAATGGCTGACCCTATGAGCATCGCCGCCCGACGGCGTTCAAGCCCATGGTGCTCAACCGCGTAGGCGACCGGCACCTCCAGCATCGAAATAGATGACGTCAGGGAGGCTATCGTCATAAGTGCGAAAAAGGCAATGCCGACAAATACACCGATAGCACCCATGGTAGTGAACAGCGATGGTAAAACTGAAACAATCAATCCTGGTCCGGCGATCAAGCCGCCCGCGTCATCATAAATTTCTACACCACTGGCAAGCGCGACATACATTGCTGGCAAAATCAGCATCCCTGCCATCACCGCGATGCCGACATCAAGCAGCGCGACCAGACTGCCAATGGTAGGTAGATTTTCATTACTGCTTATGTAGGAACCATAGATCAGCATCGTACCCACCCCTAAAGACAAAGAAAAAAAAGCCTGACCCATGGCATCAACGAGCAGCGAAGGATCTGCTATCAGAGAAAAATCCGGGATAAGATAGGCACGGATTCCATCCATTGCGCCCGGCAGTGTCAGGACATAAACAATAAGCAATACAAGAATCACAATCAGAGATGGCATCAGGCGCGAAGCCCATTTCTCGATACCCTCCTTCACCCCCGCACTGATGATGCAGATGGTCAGCAGCATGAATAACACCACGAACAGGCTATTCCGCATGACCGCATCANTGGTCAGCCAAGCTGACAGTTGCGACGCGCCCAACAGGCGGGCAATAGGATCGAAGAAAAACGCGATCATCCAGCCGCTGACGATGCCGTAAAAACTGAGGATAAAGCTGACGGTGACAATACCAATGAAACCGACCAGCAGGGCAGCGAGCCGCGTCTTTTTGCCGGAGGATATGGTGCGCAGCGCCGTCACCGCATTNGCTCTNGCATAGCGCCCGATGATGAGCTCNGCCATCAGCGCCGGATAGGCCAGAGCAAAGGCCAGAATCAGATACGTGAATAAAAAAGCAGCCCCGCCATTAGAGGCCGCGTTCGTCGGGAAGCCCCAGATGTTTCCTAGGCCAACCGCTGAGCCCGATGCAGCCATCAAAAATCCGAACCTGGACGTGAATTCACCTCGGGGAGCCGCCATGACGTCAATTCTCTTTTTATTTTTAATTCCCCGCTGATCGTCTATTTGNCTTNAAGNCCGACGCGGATCCCTACATGAAGAGTAAATCAAAGCGAAGAGCGCGTAAATGAAGACTTATTGATCGTAGGAGACAAGCGCGAAAATCAGTGCGTCCGGGTCGGTAAGCTCGAACAGCACATTGCTCAGAACGACAACCTGACCATTCTGATTGACTTCGAGCGAGGGTATCTGCAGACGATTGTTTGAAGCGGAATACGTGGCTATGCCAGTGAAACTGGTGCGAGGGATGACAGAGCCCAGATCGACTTGTAAGTGAAACCCACTGCTGGACGGAATCTCGCGAAGGTACAGGCTTACTACGTCTTCTTCATTATTGACGTTAACAGAAGTAATCAACAACCCCGAATTTGATTCAAACACGTGGGCCGCTTCACTGTAGCGCTCAACAACCGATACGTTCATGTAAACCAGGTCGCGAGGGTCATTGTAGACTTCGGTTATAAAGGGTGCATCCTGAGCTTTGAAGCCGAGGCTGATTTTCGGCAGACCGTTAATCGTATCGAGCACCGCCATGCCGTTTCCAAGAACGTTGCCAAACACCGTGAAGCCACCGTTTGAAGCATCTAACGAAGTATTGTCACTGAGATTTACAAACCATTGGTTGGTCGCGCTGTCGGGATCGCCGTCTATCTTGGCCATAGCTGCCGTGCCTCTGATATTGGAGGCACCGAATTCGTTAATCACCGGAGGATCAGTCGCAACATCGACAGGCCCCACGTAAGGCTGAAATCTGTAGGCACCGCCCTGCACGACAAAATCATCGGGCACCCGGTGTAGGTAGGTGGCAGTATAATCTCCGCGTCTGACGTAGTTCAGAAAGTTTTGAACCGTAGCCGGTGCGGACTCTTCGAGAAGCTCGATCGAGTAATCGCCGACAGAGGTACTCACCCTGACAATCGTACCGGCCTGACCAGGGGAACTGAAACCCAGAATAACGACGCAACCAAGAAACACCACCACTCGGCGCAGCAGCAGGAACTGACGTAAATGAAGGTATGAAAGTAACACGGTATTACCTGCCCGAATAAGCGCTCGAAGAATAGGTCAACTGCCGAAAAACATCAACACATTCAATAACAAATGCAAATAGTTTGACACTCAGCTTATTTTTCTCCATCGCCTTATTCTGAGTTATAATGCCTGGTCCAAGACGGATTAAATCGACGTTAACTCTTTTTCCCTGCACTTCGGTCTGCAGACGCTCGGGGCCCTAGCAAAACCAAGATTACAAGCAAGACAGTGAACCCCCCTGATTCAACAGAATTTTCACCGCGATTCGGCATCGGCGTTGACTTCGGCACCAGTAATAGTGCCGCCGCTGTCTATGACGGCAAACGGATACACCTGATCCCACTCGAGGAGACCGCTGTCGTGATGCCTTCCGCGACTTACATAGACAAAGAGCTGAAAATCACCACGGGACAGGCAGCCATAGATCGCTACGTTGAAAGTAACATGGGAAGAACGGTTGAACTCACTGCCGAGATACTCGGTGAAGGCCGCTCCACCACAGGTCAAATCGGCGACAAAGGACTTCCGGAAGAGGCGCAGACCGAACTAATCTATGGTCAATCATTCGTTGACGGAGCACTTCAGGGCCGGTTGTTCCGCGGTATAAAAAGACTCTTGGGAAACCGGAATGCGCCGCGCCTGATGGTGTTTGACCGACCATTCCGCCTTGTTGCACTAATCACCCCGTTGTTAGTGCGTATTCAGCAGAATGTCGAACGGCTGACTCGAAGATTCGAGTCAGATCCGACGCCAGCTGACCACGCCTGTATCGGCCATCCAGTCAATTTCGAAGGGACCGAGCAAGGACGAAATCAGCTCGCCCTCACTCTGCTCAAAGAAGCCTACGGATATGCCGGCTTTAGCCGTCAGAGTCTGTATCCGGAACCCGTCGCAGCAGCCTTAAGCTATCTGCATCAATATCCAGCCGCCAGTCAGCGAACCATTCTTGCCGTGGACTTTGGCGGTGGAACATTGGATCTGTGTGTGCTCAAGCGTTTTGAAGAAGGCTTCAAAGTCATCGGCACCCACGGAATTGGACTAGGCGGCGATCATATTGACCAGCTGATGTTTAAAAAAATTCTCTTTCCTCTTCTGGGAAAGGGCGAGCGTTGGCGGCGTGCAGGCTCAGACCGAGAGATAGAAACGTTCTTCCCTTTCGAAGACTTCGAGGGACTGTTGCTGAATTGGGCAGTTTCCTACATGCTCAACCAAAATCGCTTCACCACGCCTCTGATGCAGCGTATCGAAGAAAAAGACGAAGCGTCGATTAAGTTCAGACGTCTGTACGATCTGATAAAAAACAATTACAGCTATCTTGTTTTTCAGTCACTGAAAGATCTAAAAGCTGAGCTGTCTGATCATGACACGGCTAGACTGGATATCCCTGAGATTGATATAGATCTTACGGTATCCCGTGAACATTTCGAGGAAATCATCATACCTGTCCTGACAGAGTTGCAAGCGGCGATCGTGACGATCTTGCAGCGCACCAATATCAAAGCTGAGCAGATACAGTTGGTCCTTCGTACCGGGGGCTCCTCACTGATCCCTGCCGTTAAACGCTTACTGGACGAGTCGTTTCCCGACAAAGTGATTGAACATGACCCATTCACCAGCGTTGCTGCAGGCTTGGCAATCGCAGAGTATCAGGGTCTAGGCGCTCAGACCTACAGCGGACCGGAATCGGTGAGCAGGTTTTAGAGACTCATGGATCTTATACTGTACGCTATTCCGGTGTTCCTATTGCTGATTCTCGTGGAATTTAGCTACGGCCTGCTGTGCGCTCGAAATACCTACCGTCTTAATGACACGATCAATAGCCTGTCAATGGGAACTCTCAGCAGGTTGCAGGCACTGATGGTCGTTGGGACTTCGGCTGGCCTGTATGACTTTGTAGTGACCACTTTCAGGCTGACGCAGCTATCAGAACAGAGCCTCTGGACCTGGCTGTCTTGTTTTGTGCTTTACGATCTGGCGTACTACTGGAAGCATCGATGGGGACACGAAGTGGCGCTGTTCTGGGGAGCTCATGTCGCGCACCATCAAAGCGAAGACTTCAATCTTGGCACCGCCCTCCGTCAAACCAGCACAGACTTTTACAGTTTTATTTTCTATCTCCCGTTCTTCGCTGCCGGCTTTCCAGGAGAAGTCCTGTTCTCTGTTGTCAGTCTCAATCTGATTTATCAGTTTTGGGTTCATACCGAACATATTCAGAAGTTGGGGCCTCTGGAGTGGCTCTTGGTCACCCCTTCGAATCACCGGGTGCACCATGGTCGAAACGAGCAGTATATTGATCGTAACTATGGGGGCGTCTTTATTCTCTGGGACCGCCTGTTCGGAACTTTTCAGGACGAATTGGCGGAGGAACCTGTCATTTTTGGCCTACGCAAACCGCTCAAAAGCTGGAATCCACTGTGGGCAAATGGGCATGTTTACTGGCGACTCATGCTGGATTGCTGGCATACCCCTGGCCTTCTTAACAAACTCATGCTGCCGTTGCGTCGACCCGGATGGCGGGCACCCGGACATACCAGCACCTGTCAAAGCAAAAGAATACATCCAACCAGGGCTGAAAAATTCAACCCGCAGATCAATCGCTTCGGAAGAATCTATGTTTTCGGGCAATTCCTGATCACCACCGGGCTTGCCTTGTATACCATAATCAATGCACCGGGCTGGGACTATCAGAAAATCGTGTGGATGGTCGGATTTGTAACCTATTCGCTGTTCGCTCACGGATTCTGGTTAGAAGGAAGAGCTTACAGTGCCTTGCATGAATTACTGAGACTCGGCGGTGTTGTCCTGCTTCTGCCTTTAATTCAGCTGACTGCCGGATACCAACTGGTGTACTCCGGCTATCTCATCGTCTCGTTGGCTCTGCTCTGGCTCGGAATGCGAAGCGCTGGACAATCTGGCATGGGCAATCACACCTCGCTGTATCCCTAGAGCCTATCCAGAGGGAAGCTTGTAATCAAAGCCCCTGTCGCGGGATTTCTGATTTCGAATTCAGCCTTGAAGGCACTAGACAGCGCATCGGTAAAGCTGGTGCCATCATCCAGGCTTGAAATGATGAACACCATCCTTCCTTGNACTGTCTTCGCGGGCGGCAATGCTAGCGGATTAAAACGGTAGTCACCGTTATTGCTAAGCATCCCGCGCACCGAAGACTCTACGCTCAAGCCAGCATCAGGCACTTCGGCTCGTACCGCGCGGAATAAAGCAGATCCATCATTTGCATCGGTCACCCTGAGAAACACATTGACGTATTCGGTGTATAACCCAGTATTTCGAAGGGTGATAAGAGGCGTATAAATCGGATACGCAAAGCCAATCTCTATCAATCCATTGCTGGATGCGTCTGTGATCAGCGCACTGTCCAGCTGGTCTCCCTGTATTTGCCCCGAACTTTGCCGCGGTAACAGCCAAACAAAGTACAAAATCGCAGGCACGAGTGCAGGCAGGCAAACCGCGAAGCCATAAGTTTCGGGTCGTTTAACGAACACCGGAGCTAGCGGATAAACGGCAATCATGACCAGCATTATGACGGAGTCAAGGATGGCAGCCCGGATTATTAGAGCTTGAGAACCGACGAACTCAGGATTTCCGATAAAAACCGCTAGGACGCCCGATGCGGACAGAAGTGCCAAAAGGCTGAAAGCCAATTGTCGGAGTGTGACCATCATGCCTCTATCTTAGGCAACCGTTTCTCCAAGGGCCTGCTTGTCAGCATGATAGGAAGATCGCACGAGAGGACCGCTGGCAACCTGATCAAATCCGAGGGTTTCGGCAAACGTCTTTAGCGCGTCAAACTCGGAAGGATGCACAAATCGCTCTACCTTCAGGTGGTCCTTGCTGGGCTGCAGGTATTGCCCCAGCGTGATCATGTCTGCCTTGTGCGCCTTGAGATCACGCAGAACTTCCTTCACTTCATCAAGGGTCTCACCCAAGCCCAGCATCAGGCCGGACTTTGTGACCACTTCCGGGCATCTCTCCTTGTAAGCCTTGAGCAACCCCAACGACCATTGATAATCAGCGCCCGGTCTGGCCTTACGGTATAATCTTGGTACTGTCTCAAGATTGTGGTTAAACACATCGGGAGGCGNAGACTGCAGGATGTCGAGCGCAATGTCCATNCGCCCTCTGAAATCAGGCACCAGCACCTCGACCTTAATGTGAGGATTATGCAATTTAGTCTGCGTGATGCAGTCCGCGAAATGCTGCGCACCACTATCTTTCAGGTCGTCCCTGTCTACTGATGTAATCACAACATAACTCAGATCCATTTCCTGGATTGCCCGGGCAAGCTCAGTCGGCTCGTTTAGGTCAAGCGGTCTGGGTTTACCGTGCGCCACATCGCAGAACGGACATCGCCGAGTGCAGATATCTCCCATAATCATGAAAGTCGCTGTACCGTTACTAAAGCATTCACCGAGATTCGGGCAAGACGCTTCTTCACACACAGAAGCCAAGCGATGTTCTCTCAGCTTTTGTTTAATGTGGCTTATCTTAGGAGAAGCCGGGATCTTGACCCGTATCCAGTCCGGCTTGGCAGGCAATTCGACGGTAGGGATGACCTTCACGGGAATGCGTTTTACTTTTTCTGCACCCCGAAGCTTCTCGCCTTCCACCAATACGTTTCGTCTTTTGCGCTCGGCCATAATCTATTTCATCCAAACTGAGTGGCTCGGCTGCCCTCTGATGCTGACAGACCATAATGCGGGTAATATCCCAGGCCCTGTAAAAGCGCATCAGCAAGCTTACGACTTACCAACTGCAGCAACTGCTTCCCGCCCGGTGCAAGGTCAGCAACCTGCGTAATTGGCAATTTTTCAAAGCCGCAGGGATTGATATTACTAAAAGGAGATAAGTCCATGTTTACGTTCAGACTGAGACCGTGGTAGGTCCATCCGTTCTTTATCCTCAGTCCTAGCGCTGCAATTTTAGCATCATTTACATACACGCCGGGAGCACCCGGCCGAGTTGCCGCCTCGATTTCATAATCAGATAAGGTCTTTATAATCGCCTGCTCTATTAAGTCAACCAGACTGCGAACACCCATTTTTCTGCGTCTGACATTAATTAGCAAATAGGCGACCAGCTGGCCAGGACCGTGATAGGTAATCTGGCCGCCGCGATCGACCTCCACTACAGGAATATCGCCCGAGTTTAGAATGTGCTCTGGCTTGCCCGCCTGTCCCTGGGTGTAAACAGGCTTGTGGCTTAGAAGCCATATTTCATCTGACCGATCTGGCTGAGGATGTTCTGCAAGATAGCGCATCGACTTAAAGATCGGCTCGTAGTCCTGCAAGCCAAGCCGCCGCACCACCAGCGCAGCAGATGGGCCGCTTTCTGCAGCCTGTGCAGCAAACCACTTGTAGTCCGACAGATGCAAGCTACAGCACCAACTTGACACTTTCTATCTCTTTGAGGTCGCTGAAGATGCTTTCTAACTGAGGCTCACCGGTCGCAGCAATCGTGACTGTAATTGACAGATAATTACTGTGCTTGCTGGGTTTTAGCTGAATCAAATTCGGATCAATCGCGCCAGTGTGTCGCCCAATAGCATCCAGTACCTGGGCTTTGAAAGTGTCCACAGCGTAACCGATGACCTTAATCGGGTAAAGACACGGGAAATCAATTTTCGGCGGCNCCTCTTCAGGCGAAGAGAGGTCTCGCTTCGGATCATCATCNNTTGACACCGTCTATTCCNCCATCGCGTCGCTGAACATCAAGTTGATCCAGTCTGCAAATTGCTTGAGCATCCCACCCTCTTCGACCGCCTGCGCAGCCACCACTCCGCCGCTGAAAACTTGCTCATCACCGAGCANCACATTCACTGTTCCCATGGCCTGACTCTTCTTAACGGGCGCTTGAATGACTTCATCAACATCAACTGTCGCCGTCATAGAATCAGACGCACCTCTCGGAACCGTCACGTAAACCTCATCCTCAATGGCCAGCTCAACAGAATCACNGACACCAGAGTAGACCGGCACTGAGGCCAGGACCTGACCGGCATCATACAGCTTATGTGTTTCATAATATCGGAAGCCATAGGTGAGCAGTTTTTGCGTTTCTATCGCCCGGGCCTCTTCGCTGCTCGTGCCCATAACNACNGAGATCAATCGCATACCGTCACGCTCGGCGGAGGCCACCAAACAATAGCCNGCGGCGTCGGTCCAGCCTGTTTTCATGCCATCCACATTACGATCGCGAAAGAGCAACGTATTTCGATTACCCTGACGGATGTTGTTATAGGTAAATTCTCTTTCCGCATACATGGGATAGAACTGACNATGCCGCTGAATGGTCGCGGTGGCAANAATCGACAAATCTCTGGCTGACATCGTATTATAGTAGAGTTCNGTATCCAGCCCGCTGGCATTCATAAAAAAACTGTCCTTCATGCCTAGAACTTCGCTGTATTGATTCATCATATCGGCGAACGCTTCCTCACTTCCGGCGATNTGTTCAGAAATCGCAACGCTGGCGTCATTACCGGACTGAATNATAATGCCGCGGAGCAGATCCTCAACACTAACCTGGGAATTCACGTCGACAAACATCTTGGAGCCTTCCATACGCCAGGCTTTTTCACTGATGTGTACCTGGTCAGTCAGTTCCAGATTGCCATTGATGATCTCTTCGATAGCAATATAAGCGGTCATAATTTTAGTCAGGCTGGCAGGCGGCAGGGGCTCATCAGCATTCTCTTCTACCAGAATCTGGCCAGTTTGCGCGTCCAGCAGCACATAACTGTTGGCGGCGATATCAGGTGCACGCGGAATGATGACCTGCGCCATAGCGAGAGACGGAGACACAAGCAGTACGANACTGCAGAATAGGCGAATCATGAACAGTTGAAGGAGCTTAAAGGACATAACGAATACCAATAGGCAAAATCTGGACTGATGGAACGAAAAAGGCCGGCATTTCCGGCAATGACAATCGCTTGCGCACGCTAAATCCTTGCTATTCGGCCACAGTGTACGGGCTTCCCAGGTTAGCAGCAACTACGCGCTGGCTCAGTTCCCGTATTTCTCGGATGTCCCGCAAAGGGCCTACTCTCACGCGATGCAGCACGTTACCCGAACCATTTTTTACGGACCGAATGAACACTGGNTGTNGGGTGAGNTGGCGCANCTGATCGGAAACCNGCAGAGCGGAACGCANCTCCGAGAAAGCGCCGACCTGAAGATATCTTCTACCGCCAACCTCCTCTCTGGCNCCCTGCTCGGGNGAACCCACCCGACTATTTGAATACGTCACAGCCCGACCGTCTTCATTAACAACAATCGCATCCAACTGGACCCGTGCCGTACCTCGGTTCGCATATCCGAGTTTCAGAGCAGCTGCATAGGACAAATCTATNATCCGGTCTCCATGAAAAGGACCGCGATCATTTACTCGCACAATTAAACTGCGATTGTTATCAAGATTGGTCACACGCAGAAAACTGGGAATGGGCAAAGATTTATGAGCNGCCGAGGCCTGATACATGTCAAAAACCTCCCCATTTGACGTCTTATGGCCGTGGAATTTTTCGCCATACCAGGAAGCAATACCGGTTTTGCTATATCCCTTCTCCGTCGGCAGGACCGTATAGGTTTTTCCCAAGACCGTATAGGGGCTGCGGTTTCCTGCCTGGGTACGGGTCACAGGTTCGGGTATGACTTCACGGATAGAGCCAAGGCGTACCTGCCCGGATGGGGCACGATCTTGAGCAATCGAATAGCGACTCCCCGAATTCGATGTGGGGGAGGAACTCGGCGCGGAGCTGCAGGCTGCCAGCGTCATTGCCACCACTAGACCCGGAAGCGAGCGCCGGAAGCACACGTTCTTGAACAGGTTTAACACAATCAGTCACCGAAAAACGTCAATCGTTTGAATTACTTAACGTCCGATTGCATAAAATTTTTAACACCTTGGCCCCCTCAGCTATAGCGAATAGTTCAGCAAGCAGGGTAAAGGCAGGCCCTGCTGGGCAGAAATAATATATTTCTCGATTTTTCAGTACTTTAGGAAAACTTCTGGCGATCATGGGTCTGGATTGACATAAGCAGCCCGAACCCGATAAACAGGGTCACAATCGAAGTGCCCCCTCTGCTGATCAGCGGCAACGGTAAGCCGATGACGGGCACCAGTCCCGACACCATGGCCATGTTGATGAAAACGTACAGAAAGAACGTAAGGNTGATACTGCCGGCCAACAGGCGGCCAAATAAATCTCTTGNGGAATAAGCGATCGCAAAACCCCTGAGCAATACAAACAGGTAAAGCCCAATCAGAAACAACACACCTAGCAGACCGAATTCTTCGGCCAGAACTGCTAANATAAAGTCTGTGTGGCTTTCCGGTATAAAATCNAGATGAGATTGCGCACCGTTGCCGTATCCTTTGCCATAAATGCCGCCCGATCCAATCGCGATCTGNGATTGGATGATGTTGTAACCGGCACCCGTAGGGTCGCGATAGGGATCCANGAAGGTCAGAATACGGTTTTTCTGATGCGCTTGAGCNAGGAACAGNTACCAGGCGGGCGAGCCCAGTAAACCTGCGAACAGTCCTGCAAATACAATACGCCAGCGAATTCCCGCCAGCAAAATCACAAACACACCAGACATGAACACCATAATCGCCGTGCCCGTATCATTCTGCAGAACAATCAGTCCAGCAGGAATGACGATCATGACAGCAGACCAGAAAAGATGTTTGGACTTGGGCGGCAAAGGACGGCTGGCCAGGTACCATGCAAGCAGCACAGGCACGACAAACTTCATAATTTCTGAGGGCTGGAATCTGGGGAAACCAGGCAAATCTATCCAGCTTTTCGCACCGTTTACCTCAGCACCGACGAACAGAACCAGTATGAGCAACGCAACCCCAGCCCCGTAAATTGGTGGTGCCCATCGCCGAAAAAAATGCACATTGACTTGCGCGACAGCGCACATGACGATTAGACCAACGACCATGACAATCCCCTGACGCTGAATCACTGACTCGTCTCCGCCGGTGGCACTGTTAAGCACGAATAATCCGAATGCACAGAGTAAGCAGACCCCGATCAGGAGCGGAGGATCAATGTGAAGGGTTTGCCACAGGCTGACGCCTCTTCTGCGGGGCACATCAAGACTGCTGGACTGACGCACAAAATTAGGATTATTCATCTAACTTCGACACAATTTCACCGGCAACTTCAAGATCTGCCACGTGGAGATCCAATCGGAGAATATCAAGCAGATAGCTATCAATTACTTGCTTGGCAATGGGCCCGGCAACACTGCTGCCATGTTCACCATTTTCGACAAAGACTGCGACGGCGATTTTCGGGTCAATCTCGGGATGCATCGCCGGAGCAAAAGAAACGAACAGTCCGTGATCCTTATTGAGGTCAGAAACGATAATATCATCGCTGGACAGGATCTCCTGACTGATTCCGACAACTTGCGCGGTCCCTGATTTGCCAGCCATGATGTAAGGCATGGCGCGATCCTGCATGGCGATTGCTTCATAGGCTGTGCCGTAGTCCCGGAACACATCAGAATAGGGCCGATGAACTACCATCGTCATCGCTTCATGAATGTAACTCCAATAATCGGCGTCGTCGGTAAAGACGTCCGGCTTAGGGTCACTGTTAAATGGCTCAAATTGCACGCCATCGACTGCCTTGAGCATTCGCGGCTGAATNANCGCGCCCCGNTTGGCCAGAATGGCNGTAGCTGTCGCCAGCTGAAGCGGTGTTGCCCACATGTACCCCTGCCCGATCGACGAATTGACGGTATCACCGGGATACCAGGGTTCTCCCCGACTTTCCATTTTCCAGTCGCGGGAGGGGAGGACGCCGGTTCTGGCATAGCCGACGTCAAGCGCGAAGTTGTCACCAAACCCAAATTGGGAAAGAAACCCGTGGATGCTGTCAATACCAAGGCGGTGACCCAGATCATAGAAAAAGGTGTCACAGCTCTGATAAATAGCTTTTTGTAAGTCTGTCTCTCCATGACCGCCCCCGATGGCGGTGCGAAGCGTGTAGTCACCCCAGCGGTAAGACACTCCTGGAAGCCTGAAATACCCCGGATCCTGAATCGTGNACTCGTAGTCGATCGTGCCGCTTTGTAGCCCAGCAAGACCAATGAACGGTTTAACTGTTGAACCGGGTGGATAAGGATTGGTCGAGCGATCGAAAAGTGGGGTATTCACCACGTCATTTACCAGCACGGAGTAATCCTTGTTGGTGATACCGGTGACGAAGAGATTCGGATCAAATCCGGGTTTGCTGACCATTGCGAGAATTCCACCGGTAGCCGGTTCAATGGCAACGACAGCACCGCGAAAATCGCCCAATGCTTGCTCTGCCGCAATTTGCAGCTTTGCATTCAGGTGGAGAGTCAGATTCTTCCCGGCGACAGGGTCAGTACGGTCCAATCGTCGCATGATCTGGCCCCGGTTATTTTTCTCAACGATTTCATAACCCACGGTGCCGTGCAGCAATTCCTCGTACGTTCTCTCCACGCCACTTTTACCGATATGGTAACTGCCTCCGTAATTTTCTTTTTGCGCATCGGTAAGCGCATTCATCTCTTCGCGGTTTATCTCGGAGACATAGCCCAGCGAATGTGCTGTCAGTGAGCCCAGCGGATAGCTGCGGACAAATTGCGACTNAATTGCCACACCGGCAAGCTGGTGACTGTTTACCGCAACTCTGGCTTTTTCTTCTTCACTGAGCAGATACCGCAANGTTACGGAGGAGAAAGGTACCCGATTGCGGCTCAAGCGGTTTTGAAATTGCTCAATATCACCGTCTGACAGCCGAANCAGTGTCGCCAAGTNGGCTAGGGTNGAATCGAGATCCTCTACCTGCTCTTTGACAATGGTTAAATTGAATATTGGCTGATTATCTGCCAGGAGTTCTCCCTNGCTGTCAAAAATCAGACCTCGCGCTGGAGGCACGTACTGAGAGTGGAGCCTGTTGCCATCGGACCGGGCCGAGAAATACTCATACTGNGCAACCTGCAGGTTCAGCAGTTTGATAATAAGCGCGCAGAATAGAAGCGCTACGATCACCGCCGCAACAGCCAGCCGCCGGGTAAAAAGCTGCTTCTCAGCCTCATGGTCTTTTAGCTGCCACTTACCTTTCATTCGGGTAAAAAGCCGCGTCTCAGCCTCATGATCTTTTTGCTGCCACTTCCCTTTCATTGCAGATTCAGCGCCCTCAATGCATCCATCATCATGAAAATGAACTAGTCAATTTAGTCGGCAATTTGTTCTCCTGCTTGAAAATCAGGCTGCTGGGNNTGTAGACCCCAAAAAAGACCAAAAGTTTACCGCTTCCAGCTGTCTCTATCCGTGTCCGGAAATCTCANTCACGATGATAGGGATGGCCGTGAATCATCGAAATCGCCCGATACAGCTGCTCTGTCACCAGCACCCTGACCAGCGGATGCGGAAGCGTTAANCTTGATAGAGACCAACACTCATCGGCCCGCCCCAGACAATCTCCATCCAGGCCGTCAGGACCACCAATCAGAAGCGCCAAATTTTTTCCTGACATCCGGAAATCACGAAGCTTNTCGGCGAGTTGCGCAGTGCTAAGTGATCTGCCTTTAACGTCCAGCGCCACGACGTAGTCGTCCGGTTTAATCTGAGATAANAAAACGGCGGCTTCTCTGGCTTTGCCGACCGCTGGCGATTGGTTTTTTNCCCTCTTGGCCAAGGGAATCTCAACAAGAGAAAAATTCATNTCNCGCTCGATGCGTTTGCTGTAATGCTCTGTCCCCGCGATCACCCAATTCGCCATCTTGGTGCCNACTGACAGCAATCGCGTCTTCATGAGCCTTGAGTAGGGCCTTCAGCAGAAACANCCCGCGCTGCACCTTCAGACGCGTCAAAGCTCCATAAGTCCTCGAGGTTATATAAGGCCCTGACCGATCCAAACATAATGTGCACGACTACCCCTCCGACATCAACGAGAATCCACTCAGACTGCAGCCTGCCCTCTATACCAAAAATATCGAGCCCTGCCTCTTTAACCTTCTTCACAACCGAGTCAGACAAAGCTTTGATGTGGGTACTGGAACGGCCAGTTACGATAACCATATAGTCGGTTATTTCTGTCAATTTCTGCACATCAATAGAACGGATCGACTCACCCTTAAGATCTTCCAGCGCCTCCACGACCAGCTGTGCGATTTTCTTACTCTTCAACTCTTTTACCTGCCCACTCATTNTGTCTTGTCACTGCACTGGAGGCTTACATCCGTAGAGCGAATGTTCCTCGATGTAATTTATTACACTGGGGTTAAGGAGCCCGTTGACATCGCCATCTTCCCAGAGCAGGCTCCGCACTTGGGTGGAAGAAAGCTCCACATCAAAAAGCCGGGCCAAGTGCACCTTGCCAACGCTCTGCTCAAATAATTCATGGGGCTCTGTCACCTGCCGGCGTGCGAGACCTAACTCCGCGGCCACCAGNTCATCAACGCGCTGACCAGATCTGCCAAGCACCAGGATATGACAGAACTCCAGAAAGCCCTGCCAATCATGCCAACCAGGCAAACCATTAAACGCATCCATTCCCATAACAAAGATCAGATGCTGCCANCTTCCGGCCTCCGCGAACGCGCTAACCGTATCTGACGCGAAGGAAATGCCGCCCCGGCGGATTTCACAATCATCCGGCGTGATTANGGGCTCATCCCGCANNGCGAGTTCCAGCATCTCCATGCGGTGCGTTGCGCTGGCTGACAAGGAGTCTTTGTGATTAGGAACATTACACGGGATCATCTTGACCGCGTCCAGATCCAGAGTTTCCAGTGCGAAGCGCGCGGCTTGAATGTGCCCCTTATGGACAGGATCAAACATCCCTCCGAAGATACCGAGGCGCGATTTCATTGCCTNATGTGACCGTCACCAATTACTATGAACTTTTGCGATGTCAGACCCTCNAGGCCNACCGGCCCTCGGGCATGCAGCTTGTCNGTCGATATTCCGATTTCAGCCCCCAAACCGTATTCAAAGCCGTCCGCGAACCGGGTCGATGCATTGATCATCACAGAGCTCGAATCCACTTCACGTAGAAAGCGCTGAGCCCGATTGAAGTCCTCAGTGAGGATTGAGTCTGTATGCTGNGAACCGTGAGAATTAATATGAGAAATCGCCTCTTCTAGCCCCTCTACTACCTTGATCGAGACAATAGGTGCCAGATATTCTTCTTTCCAGTCCTCATCGCATGCCGCAGAAGCTTCAGGGATAATTGCCCTCACCGCTTCGCAGCCCCGCATCTCAACCTGGTGCCTGACAAACTCTGCTGCAATCTTAGGGATGGCCTGCTCCGCTACCGCTCGTGCGATCAGCAGCGACTCCATGGTGCAACAGGTACCATAGCGTTGAGTCTTAGCATTGACCACGACGGCGACAGCCTTCTCAAGGTCTGCCCTGTCATCAATATACACATGGCAGTTGCCATCAAGATGCTTGATTACGGGCACCTTGGCGTCAGCACTGATTCTTTCGATCAATCCCTTGCCACCGCGCGGCACGATGACATCTACGTACTCCGGCATGGTAATCAGCTGGCCCACCGCCTCCCGGTCAGCGCGATCAATTACCTGAATAACATTCACATCAAGCCTCGCTGCCGCTAGACCTTTCTTGACGCACTCAGCAATCGCCTGATTAGACAACAGCGCTTCTGAGCCCCCTCTGAGGATGGCAGCGTTCCCGGCCTTGAGGCAGAGACTGGCTGCTTCGCAAGTNACATTAGGCCTTGATTCATAGATGATACCGATCACCCCCAGGGGCACNCGCATTTTTCCAACCTGAATCCCACTTGGGCGATACGTCAGATCAGTNACGGCACCTACCGGGTCTTCCAAGCCNGCAACCTGACGCAGGCCATCGATCATCGCATCTATTCTCTCCGACGTAAGCTCCAGCCGGTCCATTAAGGCTACGCCCAGTTTTTTTTCTCTGCCCGCTTCCAGATCTTCCTGGTTCGCCAAGATCAATTGGTCGCGCCTGACATCCAGAGAGTCTGCAATGGCCAGCAAGGCCGAATTTTTCTGTGCCGTGCTCGCCCGATTGATCAATCGGGATGCAGTTCTGGCTCGCTCCCCCACGGCCTGCATGTATTCCGCGACATCGGTGATATGGTTTTCAGCACTGTTCATGAGCAAAATTCTGCCTGTATAGCCCCGCAAGGTTTATGAGTTTCTGCCCTCTTGAATGGAGACTGCCTGGTTATAATCTAGAAGAAGAGTATACCCTATCCAAGATTAGACAGGCAGTGAGGAATCTCGATATGCTTGCTAATGAATCTATAGAGGACTCTCGATGGCAGCCCCAGACAGCACCGTTGAAAATACGAAACAGAGTACTGTTTCGCCCACAGTCATTCAGGCACTTATGCCTGTTGGCGTTCTGATCAGTCTGCTGTCGTTCTCTGTTTATCTGTTTGGTGAGGACTCAAGCTACGGACCGAACCAAATTGCACTGTGCGTGGGCGCCGCCGTCGCGTGTCTGCTTGGCTGGAGGGCTGGACAAACCTGGACGGAACTTGAGGCCAGCATGATAGCGGGTATCAGTGTGGCCCTGAAGCCAGTGATGATTCTGTTCTGCGTCGGGCTGCTGATCGGCAGCTGGATTTTGTCAGGAACGGTTCCGACCATGATCTACTATAGCCTGCTGATTCTCGATCCCGCCATATTCTACGCAGCAAGCTGTGCCATTTGCGCGCTGATTTCCTTGAGCATCGGCTCCTCCTGGACTGTGGCGGGCACCGTCGGCATCGCGTTGATCGGCGCAGCGGGAGGTCTCGGCGTTTCTATCGAAGTCACAGCTGGTGCGATAATTTCTGGAGCCTACTTCGGCGACAAACTGTCTCCGCTTTCCGAGACCACGAATTTAGCACCGGCAGTCGCTGGGACAGATCTTTTCTCACACATTGGTCATATGTTGTGGACGACCATTCCGAGCATTGTAATCGCCTTGATCTTGTTTACCTTCATGGGCCTAAACATTGACTCGGAAGCCGCAAACACTGACCTCGAACTCACCTTGCGACTGATCAGCAACAGCTTCACGATTCACCCGATCATGCTACTGCCTGTGCTGACCCTCCTAGTAATGGCAAATAAGAAATTTCCGCCCGTCCCGACCATCCTGACTGGCGCTTCGCTGGCAGTGTTACTCGCCCTCATTTTCCAGAGACCTGCGGTGCTGGCGCTTGCGGGCGAGACGCAAAATATCTTTCTGGCTTATTTCCGTGGAGTCTGGCAAACCTTGTTCGATGGTTTCTCACTCAACAGTGGCAACACAACTCTGGATGACCTGATGACCCGGGGCGGCATGAGTTCCATGCTCAATACGGTATGGCTGATTCTGTGCGCTATGATATTTGGCGCCGTGATGGAACATACCGGACTACTAAAGTGCCTGGTGAATTACGCCCTGTCTTTCGTTAGCAGCACCGGTAGTCTAATTGCCACGACCCTGCTCACCTGTATCGGCGCGAACCTGATCACCTCAGACCAGTACATTTCCGTTGTCCTGCCGGGACGGATGTACAAGCTGGAGTTTCAAAACCATAATCTGGATATGAAAAATCTCAGCAGAACGCTTGAGGACGCAGGCACGATTACCTCGCCATTGATTCCCTGGAACACCTGCGGAGCCTATATGGCCGGCACCCTCGGCGTTGCCACCTTCGCCTATCTGCCTTACTGTTTTTTTAACCTGATCAATCCGCTAATTGCTGCGGTCTACGGCTTTCTCAACTTCAAGATCGTTCATGCCAGTCAACAGGAACCAGGATCTATCCCAGCTTCCTGAATCCACGGCTCAGGCTGCCAATTTTAACTCGACGGTATTGCCTTCTGGATCACTCAGATACAGCGACCGCCGGAAGCTCTGCGAGCCATACCGCGTTGCCATCTCAAGGTGCTGAATGGACCGGATGGCCAATTATGCGCACAATGAAAGCTCCGACACAGCCGAAATGCTAGGGCAGAAATTATCCATATTGTGACTCGTATGGCCTGGCGCAATACCTTCCGAGTTCCCCAACTCACCATGGAGAGCGACCAGATCAATCAAACTATCACTTGCCCGCAACTGCACAAGACCAGGCTCCTCAAATTCCCTCGCCTTGTGACAGCCAAGCATCTAGCAATGAAAACGAGTCATGCTGCCACCTGAGCCCAAACTTAGCACAATGTGCTCTACAGCGGATACAAAATCCCTTGAACTCAAAATAGGCACCTAGGGTGTGCATTAGATAGGAGTGCTTTTTGTGTCCGCCATCATAGCGCACTCGCTAGCCCGACAGACAGCTGCTTATCCCGACCGGAATCCTAGCTTGTTCGGCATTGATTAATTCTCTCCGTGTTTTTTGTCGCCTGCCAGCAATTCTTCGATTGGAAGCCGCCCAGCCACCAGTGCTTCTTTGCGAGCTTTATTTAACTGTTTGATTGCATATTCCAGTTTCAGCGCCTGAGACTGATCTGTCGCGGCGAAAGAATACACCAGCTTCAGGTGTCGTTTACCCCGCAGGGCTCTGGCTCCCCGATAAGGCCTTGAGGCCTCTGCCTTGTGCTCTGCCAGACGCCGCTCAACGTTTGTCGTCACGCCGGTGTACAGGCTGCTATCATCAGCTCGGATCATATAGACCCACCAGCGTGCCGCAGAAACGTGTTGCTCAAGCTCTCCACTCAACCAGTCAGACTCCATATGCCGTCTTGTTCACGCACGCTCTGATCTTTGACCAGCTTAATGAGATGAGCCGTCAGTGTCTTTTTCGCCCACGGGATCAGATGTTCGGCAACGTCATCGTAAGCAGCCAAAACCAGTTCATCGACTGTCACCGCACCAAGCGACCCTAGGCAGTTAAGAATTTTCGCTTCGCGCTTCAAGCGATGGGCAATTAATTGACGAATCTCTTCCTGAGGTTGATCCATGAGTTGGCCGTGCCCGGGAGCGAGATAGCGCAATTCACGATCCTGCAGCGATCTGAGAGAGTGCAGATAGTCAGCCATATCGCCATCGGGGGGAAGAATAACCGGGGTCGTGCCCTGCAGAATATGATCTCCCGTGAACAGAAGCTTTTCCTCGGTGAGCAAATAGCAGATGTGGTTAGACACATGACCCGGAGTAGCGATCAATTCGAGACGAAAATCACCGCAATCGAGAACATCACCTCCCTGCCATCGCCGATCTGGCCGAAAAGTTTGGTCTTGCCCGGCAGCGTTTGGGGCGGCAAGGCCAACCAGCTCGGCACCAGTCGCTTCAGCCAGCGCCTTCGCTCCCGGTGAGTGGTCTCGATGAGTGTGAGTGACACAGACATAGCGCAGCTGCCCCCGCTCACAACAGCGCATCAGCGTGCTTAGCTGCTCGTCGTTAGCGGGCCCCGGGTCAATCAGCACAAGTTGCCTCTCTCCCAGCAGATAGCTGTTGGTGCCCGGGCCTGTCATCAGCCCCGGATTGTTTCCCAGAACTTGGTGAACAGGCACAGCCGTATCACCAATGCGCAGGGGGCGCCCTGGCTCAAGCATCTGTCAGAACTCCGATCTTTGACCTCAAACAGGACGAAACGGTTGGTGAAACGATTTTCAGCTCAGATAACGGCATACGGCCTCCAGTGAAGGGCGAATAGTCACAGCCCGGAAGACCCATCATACCGCGCTCGTCGCCTCATAGAACAGGTCACTGCCACGACATCTGCAAACTGGAGTTTCCCTTGAAATCGCGAGATACTTCCTGTCAGTAGCTAGGCACCCACAAAACAGCCACCACTTCCTGACAGTAGTCTCGCCTCAAGGACTAGAATGATACGAGCGAATCTGGCATTTGTGTGTCTATGGACTGATCAAAAGCAACCAAGTGCCCAGACACATTTCAGGAACAGCATGCATGTACCGCGTCCAAACCTTCAACTCTATTTCTGACAAGGGGCTAACCCGTTTCACTGCTGAACGTTACACCGTTAGCCCAGATACCGAAAACGCAGACGCAATCCTTCTGCGAAGTCACAAACTAGCATCCACTGCACTTGCTCCGAACCTCAGAGCAGTGGCCCGCGCCGGCGCAGGCGTCAACAATGTCCCTGTCGCCGAGTGCACAGAACGAGGTGTCGTCGTGTTCAACACACCTGGCGCCAATGCCAACGCCGTCAAAGAACTGGTGCTTTGCGGACTGTTAATCGCTTCCAGAGGAATTGTTCCGGGGATCAGTTTCGCTGACTCACAGACGGAAGTAAGCGATTATGCCGAATTGTCTAAACTCATGGAGCAGGAAAAAAAACGCTTCAAAGGAAACGAACTAGCAAGCAAGACACTCGGGGTAGTAGGCCTCGGTGCAATCGGCTCGCTGGTCGCCGAGATGGCGATTGGGCTCGGCATGAAAGTGAAAGGCTTCGATCCAGCTCTATCGGTGGACGCTGCCTGGCGACTCCCCAATCAGGTTAAGCGCATTGAAAATCTGAGCGCCCTCGTTGCGGGTTCGGACTATATTTCCTTGCATCTTCCCGTACTCGATTCCACTCATAAGCTCATCGATGCAAGTATGTTCGCCACGATGAGCCATGGAACCTGCCTCTTGAATTTCGCCAGGGATGAGATTGTCGATTCTGCCGCGCTGATGAACGCACTGGATTCAAAAAAACTGCGGACCTATGTCTGTGATTTCCCACGAAGAGAATTCATGGGTCGGGCTGACGTGATCGCCATGCCTCATATCGGGGCCAGCACTGTCGAGGCTGAAGAGAACTGTGCCATGATGGCAGCAGACCAGCTCATGGACTTTCTGGAGCACGGCAACATCAGGAACTCGGTAAATTTCCCAAACCTTGCTCTTGATCGCGCAGCAAATTCAGACCCGGGCACACGTTTGGCGATCTCAAATAAGAACGTCCCAAAAATACTTGGCCAAATTCTTTCGATTCTTGCAGATCAGGATATCAACGTGGTCGATATGCTGAACAAGAGCCGAGGAGAGGTAGCATACAATCTTATTGACCTCGAAAGCCCCGCCTCAGAATCGGCGCTCGCAGCGATCGCGGCAATCGATGATGTCATCAAGGTGACTGCACTCTAATAATCTGATACTCAGGACTATCACTATGAAACGCGTTTTCAATTTCGGAGCGGGCCCTGCAATGCTGCCCCTTGAAGTCATGCAGCAAGCCCAGGCTGAATTTCTAAATTATCAGAATCTCGGCGCATCCGTGATAGAAATCAGCCATCGTTCGGGGGAGTTTGACGACATCATCAAGCGATGCGACGCATTGCTCACCGAACTCGCGGGCATTCCCGATAATTACAAGATTCTATACGTCCACGGTGGCGCCCAGATGCAGTTCTCTGCAGTTCCTCTGAATCTGATCAATCGCAAAGCCGCCAACAAGGCCTCTTTCGTACTGACCGGCAACTGGGCCGTGAAGGCGAGCAAGGAAGCCGCACGCTACGGCATGTCCATTAACCTTGCCAGCAGCGAAAACAGAAACTTCAGTTACATTCCGGACTACGATTTAGGATTGCTGGACCCAGACAGCTCTTATCTCCACATCACGAGTAACAACACCTTATTCGGAACACGCTGGCATAGCTTTCCAGAAACAGGCGAAGTGCCACTGGTCGCCGACATGACGTCGGAATTTCTCTCGAGAAAATTAGACATCAACCAATTCGGCCTCATCTTTGCCGGGCTGCAGAAGAACCTCGGTCCTGCCGGCCTCGCCCTGGTCATCATACGTGAAGATCTGCTGGAATATGCTCTTCCCGCAACCCCCGGTTTGCTCAACTATCAGGTTTATGCCGAGCAGCACTCACTGGCGAACACCACCAATACTTTTGCCATCTATCTAATGTCACTGGTTCTGCAATGGCTCAAAGATCAGGGCGGTGTAGCACTGATGGAGAAGCAAAACGAAGCCAAAGCGAAACTGATCTATGATGCCATTGATGATAGCGACTTCTACTACGGGACAGCTGATGCAGCGCATCGATCGGCCATGAACGTTACGTTCAATCTTCACAATGAAGATTTACTGGGAGAGTTCGTAGAGCAGGCTGAGGCTGCCGACTTGTATGCATTAAAAGGCCACCGAGCGGTAGGCGGAGCACGGGCCTCCATCTACAACGCCATGCCACGCGCTGGCTGTGAGGCTCTGGTCGAATTTATGTCTGATTTTGAGCGCCGTATGGGCTAGACGATTATCAGGGACTGGCAGGCCTATCACGTGTTTCCGGTCCCCGCCCGGCCGAACTTGTCGCATGTCTGAAGAAAGAAAAATCATACACTGCGATTGCGATTGTTTTTATGCGTCAATTGAAATGCGGGACAATCCTGAGTTGACCGACAAACCCATTGCTGTGGGCGGCTCACCGGAGCGCAGAGGCGTTGTAGCAACCTGCAATTATGCGGCCCGG
>NZJB01000094.1 GCA_002691885.1 Gammaproteobacteria bacterium | reverse complement strand
GGGCCTCTATTGGGATGGCGGCATCACTGACTATCATTTTGATCTGCCTTTTCATTTAATTAAAGGTCTTGTTCTCTATCCACATTTCAGCCCCACGATCACGCCTGGATGGTTCGACAAAAAGCTCTTCTGGCGGCAGCCCCCTTTAGAGCATTTTGACAATGTCGTGGTAGTGACTCCCAGTGCTGAGTTCATGGCCCGTCTGCCGGGTGGCAAAATTCCCGACCGTAATGACTTTCAGCGATACAGTGAGGGCGAAAGGTTAGCAAACTGGCGCCGGGTGCTGGATTCCAGCCACGAATTGGCGCTGGAGTTCGCCGAACTGGTTGAAAATCCGGATCGTTTGGTTGTCAGAGATTTTTCCGAGCGGCCCGTTTAGGCGATCAAGGTAATCCAGTGCAGCAGGCTGTGGTTTACTCATCTGTGCCGCACAGATTTCGGCTTACCGGCCCGGCCTTGCAGAAGTCGCGCAAAAGATCGATAACATGCCTATAAACATTTCAATCATCGGATCGCTTTGGCTAAAGAAAAAAATGCGAANGTTTGTTGTATCCTGCTCACGGCGTGTGCCAGCGCAGCCGCCGGTGCTGTTGTCTCGGTCGTGGCGGAAGTGGTGACCNTGNCTTTCAAGGTTCTTGGGCTCGCGGTGGATTTGCTCATCCGCTGATGGGGAGGCAAAAAGGCAAAAGGTTTAGATATCATGAGTTTTAACCCTATCGATTACGACATTCCTGACAGCTACCGTCATTGGCAGGGCGACACGGCAGAGGACTATATTGGGCCGTTCTTTTTCTATATGGANGGAGAGNACCCACGAACAGCGTTCAGAGTGCAGGCCCGCCATTGCAATGCGCATCAGACGGTCCACGGTGGCGTTCTGATGTCTTTCGCGGACTACACGCTGTGTCTTGGTGCGAATGGAGGCTCTGAGGCGGAGAGTGTTGTGACCGTGAGCTGTAATAATGAGTTTGTCGCGCCCGCCANTGAGGGAGAATTGNTTACGGGAGAGGCAGAGACCATTCGGCGTGGCCGGAATATAGTATTCATGCGTTGCGTGCTTCGTGCTGGTGACCAAATCGTGCTGACCAGCAGCGCGGTCATTAAACGCCTGGGCAAGANNTAGNTTTNCTGCTCGCTCAGCGTTGAGTCAGTACGTGAAACAGCTGTGAAAAAGAGTCGAACAGGAAGGCCGGTTGCTCAGGCTCCAATTCTTCGCGCTCACCATAGCCCCAGAGCACGCCAGCGCTCTTTAGTCGATTCTCATGAGCGGCCTGCAGGTCAATTGCNCGATCCCCTATCATCAGCGCGTCCGAATCAATGGTGCCGCATTGCAGCAGATCTTTGAGTTGTTCCGATTTTTTCTCAGTCGCTAAGGGCCCGCTGATGAAGTCAAAGAAACGTGTCAAATCAAATAATTCCAAAATTTTAATGGCGTTCGGTCTGAGCTTGGAGGTGCAGACCCCAAGNCGAAAGCCGTAATTTTTCAGTGCGGCAAGCGTTGCCTTTGCCTCAGGGTANAGGGTGTTCTCCCGAAACCCCAGCTCTGAATAGCGCTCGCGATAGCGCGCTGCAAGCGCAGAGACATATGCTGGATCATCATCGTCACTCAGCAGTGCGAGGATTTGTTCAAGAGGAGGCCCTATGTGCCGGGTTATCTCATGATCTGCCCGAGGCGGCTGATCAAAGGACGTAAGCGCAAAATTTGTGCAGCGAACTACCCCCAGTGCAGGATCGCTCAGCGTACCGTCCAGATCAAAGATCAACGTGGTGTAGAGCATTTCTTTTTCTAATCTGCCAATGAATAGACGTTTTCCGCTGTGCCGAAGAACAGCGCATGCTTTTCGTCTTCAGAAAAACTTAAGGTCATTTTTTTGAAGGCGTTATAGAGCACGTGGTAGCTCACGGAAAGTCTGTCGACTGGGAAGTTGCTTTCGAACATGCAACGTTCAGGGCCGAAACTGTCAATCATATGCAGGTAGTACTGCTCTTGCTGGGAAATAATTTCATCGGAGCTGGGTGGCATCTGAGCCTGATGCCACCGAAAGCCGTTATCCGGCATCGCCAGTCCNCCAAGTTTTACATAAACATTAGGCATTCTGGCAAGTCTCTGCATATCCTCTTTCCAGCTGTGATAGATTTCTTTCCTGTGGTTNCGATAGATGCCCTCTCCCAGGGGCGTTCCGAAATGATCTAGTACCACANGGCATTCAGGAACTTCCTGTGCGAGCTCAATGAAGTCTGAGTTTTGATGATGATAGTGCCANGTGTCATAGGTGTAACCGAGGCTTCCCAGAATCCTGAGTCCTTCTCTGAAGGCTGGATCGCTATAGAGGTCTTTGGGGGCCGGGCCCGGGATCAACAAGTCTTCAGGCCTGTCATCGCAAGCACCGGCATGTCTTATGCCGCGAAATTTGCCGTTGCAAGCCGCTTGNTGAAGCCCGAGTAGTTCGGTAAGTTTTGNCTCTTCAAGCCTAAGGTCAGCNTGCCCGATGATGCCGGCGACAGTGGCACGGNCGGAAGTGNTGGCGCTGGTTGAGGCTAGTTCGGAAACGCAACGGGTTTCGCCCAGGGGTCTAAGATACTCCGGCCCCTCGCGCAGATAAAATGCTCCGCATTCCATGAACACCGTCTTGACAACATTGTGCCCGCTTCCGGTGTCAGACCAGAGTTCCTCCAGCAGATAGTCACTGCCGAATCGCTTTTTCCACAGATGGTGATGTGGGTCGATGATAGGTCGCTCAGGATCGATGATTTCTTCCACCACCTGATTTAACCAGTCATTGCTAACCGGTGTCTGGTACGCCATAGCGTGGTACCTCATGAGTGTGTTGCACGCTGTCTTTGACCCACTGTATGCGCTGTGGATACCGGATGCTCTGCCAGTGTAGTATGCAGTCTGCATTGACTTCGATTGCGTTTCAACTTGTCAGCTTGCTCACAGAGCATCAGAAGCAGACAGTCGTAACCATGCCACCGGCGCGGGCCGCGCGGGGCCAGACAAGCGGCTGGCGTGCCGCATGCGCTGCAGGGACGGGTGCGACGCCGAAAACAAAATAACAACAAGTCTCATTTCTGCAGCAGGAGCCGCGCATGAGTATCACCGCCACCGTCATCGTTCTCTATTTGGGGTTCTTTGCTGCGTTAGGCATCTATTTGAATCGCAATAACAGTACTGCAAGTGACTGGGCTATCGGAGGTGGCAGTCTTGGTGTTTTCATGCTGGCTGCGGGTGTGGCGGGCACTCGCATTGGCGGCGCCGGAACCTATGGGGTCGCAGGCGATGTGATAAGGGAGGGCTTGGGTCATCTTTGGTATGGAGTGAACTCGTTCGCGGCACTTTTTCTGGTGGGCCTGTTTTTTGTGATTCCCTATCGCCGCCTTCAGATTGTCAGTGTTGGTCAGGTCTTCGACTACCGGTTTGGTTCCTATCGGTGCCAATGGCTTACCAGCCTTTGCGTGCAGGCTGAGTATCTGGTCGTAAACATTATCGAGCCTTATGTCATTGGCTCAATTGTCAGCGGTGTGACCGGCTTGCCGTTCGTTGTGGGGGTTGCCATAGGGGGATTCCTGATTATAACGTTTACAGTAACAGGGGGACTGAAAGGAACCGCTGTAGCCAACGTCGTGCATTGTTCGGTGATTATTCTTGGCTTACTGCTGGTTGGCACAATTGCCATGAATAACCTTGGAGGCTGGGAAGCCGTTAGGACGCTAGCTGACGGTATGCTCGCCGACGCTAATAAAGAGCAGGCGAGTTGGTGGAGCTTCACCGGCATTGGCTGGGCGACCATCATTGCACTTTTTATCTCAGCGACAATTCATACTCCCGCTGCGTCTGTTTATGCCAATTACGCNAGTTCGGCCTCAAAGCAGGACTACTTGATCCCCGGTTTCTTTCTGGCTGGAATCATTGCNGCCATGATGCCCCTGGTGGCTGGCTTTATCGGCATTCTGACTATGGCAACATACGGNTCCGATAGTGGCCTGACCAGCTATCTGAATATTGCGCAGCTGGCAATGGACACNGGGCCGATTCTCGGTGGCATTGCTCTGGCCGCGGTATTGGCGGCGGTCATTTCGTCCGGCGCTCCGATTCTGTTAGCCAGCGCTACCATGTTTGTGAATGACTGGATTCCNGCAGCCAAAGNGTATGACTCCGANCGCAAGCTGCGCGCCTACAAAATAGTGACGGTNCTTTACGGTACCGCAGCGGCAGTGATCGCCTGGCTGGGAAATATCAGCTCGGTACTGCAACTGCTGCTTTTGGGGTTTGCGATGGTTGTGCCCCCGGCCATTGCGGTCGGATGCGTATTTTACTGGCGGCGNACAACCGAGCAGGGCGTATTCTGGGGTATGGCGACCGGGTTTGCAGGCGGGCTGGTTATGTGGTTGCTCAACACACTGTTCGGTGGGGCGGAAAATGCCACAGCCGGCGGGTTTGCGCAGGCATGGTATGAATTGATTACCTTTCTTGGTGAATGGCGGGACCCTTCATTTCTGACTCTCATACTGCCTATGATAGTGATCCCGGCGGTAAGCCTGATGGGATCCAGACCAGACGGTGATGAAGAAAGAGCTGAGTCTTTTTACGTCAGGCTGGGTAGCATCAAACCAAACTTCGACTGGGCCTGATTATCTTTGCAGTGAGGTTCTTGCCTGAATCAGAAACGGCCCTGGGGTCACATAGCTTTTCTCCAGCAGTGCGCAGAAGTCTTCGGCCGACTGCGCTTTGGCCCCGGGCACGCCGAACCCTTTAGCGAGGTCCACCCAGTCAATCTCAGGATTGCCTATGTCAAACAGGCTGTTGGCAATGTCGCCCGGATTCTCAACGCCCAGTCTGGCATACTCGACGTTGAGGATGTTGTAGGAATTGTTGGCGAAGATAACGGTGGTGATATTCTGCTGCTCTCTAGCCTGAGTCCAGAGGCTCTGGATGGTATAAGCGGCTCCACCATCTCCCAGCAAGGCCAGCACAGGCCGGTCCGGGCAGGCCAGCGCCGCACCNGTAGCACAGGGCCCCCCCTGACCAATTGCGCCTCCTGTGAGGCTCAGCCAGCTGTTGGGAACCGTGTTCTGACAAAATGGATAGGCGGCGTTTCCACCGCCGGAATCGGTGCATACGATGACGTCTTCTGGCATGGTTGCGGCAATAGCCTGGATTGTCGATTTGTGGTNCAGTTCTCCTGNGGGTTTGCCGATGTCGGCTTTTTGAAAACGGGTAACTTCGGATTGCATCGCGCCGACGCGNTCGGCAACCCGCTGAAGTGCTTCGAAGGAGTCTTCTTCAATGAAGGATAGCCGGGACACTTTGCAATCCTCCGGTACCATCTGCCCGGGAATTCCACGATAGGCAAAAAATGAAGCGGGGATTTCGCCGCCCACCAGAATGAGGTGCTCGGTGCCCTTCAGNGCGGCCAGTATTTGCTCTGGAAAATAAGGCAGTCTTTCAACGGAAACCCGGCCCGGGCCGCCATCAACGCGAGCGGGGAAGGTCCCATTCAGCAAACGGCATCCGGTCTTGCTCGCGATACGGCTGGCAACCTCCATTGCGGCCTGCTCGGCGCCCTGATTCTCCAGAAGCAGCGCGGTTTTTCTGCCCTTGGACAGGATATCGGCAACTTCTATTACGGCGGTTTCATTCACCGTGGCACGGACGGGTTCAGGATTGGGNGTGGCGAGGCCGCGACTGTCTCCCCAGGCAGCGTCTGCACCCATAATCAGCGTTGCNATCTGTCCAGTGGTACCTGTACTTTGTCGCAGCGAAGCGGTGTAGGCATCTGCGCCATCCTGGGCGAGGGTTTCCGACGTTGAACAAGACTTTATCCAGCAGGAGAAATTTCTAGCCAGNGTATCAATGTCAGAGGTAAGCGGCGCATCAAAGCCCACGTGATAATTAGGATGATTACCAATTATGTTGATTATTGGTGCATTGCCCCGGCGCGCATTGTGCAAATTGGCGATACCATTGGCCATCCCAGGCCCGAGATGGAGCAGTGTTGCCGCCGGCTTACCGGTCATTCGTCCGACTCCGTCTGCGGCACCGGTACAAACGCCTTCGAATAGGGCCAGCACCGATTTCATTCTAGGTACNGCATCTAGAGCCTGAACCAAATGCATTTCCGAGGTGCCGGGGTTAGCTATACAAAATTCTACGCCGCAGTCGGCAAGCGTATTGATCAGTGCGGTGGCGCCGTTCATGCTGTCATCCTGATTGTTANTTTTGTTGTGATGTNGNTCTCAATNATAGCACCAAGTTCGCCGAAGCGGAGGGCCACTGGAACGGAAAAGACAGCATGAGCACCTTTCTTGATGTGACAGGCGGTCCGTAAAACGGGTCCAGTTTTGCTGTATGAACTGGTTTGTCACTGCCTCTGCGGCGAATTTCGGGTACACTCTATGTTAATAGTCAACTGAAGATTGGAGATTTATATGAAGGCTAATGCGCTTGCAGCTATCATCACCGGGCTGCTTTCCACAGGCCAGGTGCTGGCCCAAGGCACATATTCACCGGAGCGTACCCAATGGGGACAACCTGATCTTCAGGGGGTCTGGAATTTTAGCTCNGTNATTCCTCTTGAGCGCCCNGCATTTTTCGGNGACAANANCGAGTTGACGCCGCNGGAGATNGAGGCCTTCAAAGCGCAGACTGAACTGGGTCTCCAGGCTCTGAATAATCAGGGNGTTGGGGGATANAACACNTTCTGGACTGAGATGGGCAATGGGGANGATAACCGGACGTCCCGGCTGANCTACCCTGCCAACGGCAAGCTTCCNACCACNNTAGAAGGTGTGTCTGTGCAGGTTGGCGGTTTNGGTCCGGANGAACCCGGNNAGCGNCCGGTCCGCATGGTGGTCGGAGGTATCGCNAAAAATGGGCCGGAGGACAGAGGTCTCTCCGAGCGNTGCATTGTCGGCTTTAATTCGGGGCCTCCTTTTGAGCCAAACCTCTACAATAACAACGTCCAGGTTATCCAGAGCAAGGACACCGCCGTAATCATGACGGAAATGATTCACGATGCACGGATTGTTCCGCTGGATAAACGCCCCGTTCTTGATGACAATATCAGGCTCTGGACAGGCGATTCGCGCGGCTATTGGGAAGGGGATACGCTTGTGATTGAGACAAAAAATTTCAATAGCNTGACCCAGAGTTTCAGCGTCTATGGTTCTGCCGAAAACAAATTGCTCACCGAGCGTTTCACGCGAACAGGGCCGTTCACCATGGAGTATGAGTATACGCTTGAAGATCCTTCGACATTTGCGGACAGAATTCAGGTGATGACTGTAATGTCTAGGGTGGATGGGCAGCTGTATGAATATGCCTGTCATGAAGGCAATTACGGTATGGTCAACATTCTTCGTGGCGAGCGCATGGCGGAAGCGCGGGGGAGTTAACCGGTCCGGAGCGGCCTCGATAACCCGGGCGCACGTCATCAGCTACCCGTAAAAAAGGCCGGCGGCAGTCGTTTTTTTATGAGTCTGTGCGGGCTGCCCGGAGCACAACTGAGTGCTGTGTTGATCTAATTGTCTCCTCTGATACGATAAGTAGTGGCTTTCGCAGTTTTTCCGGCACATCGAATGGGTATCTTAGAAGTAATGGAATCAGTGGGCTTTCTGACTCCAATCAGCCTCCGCCAACGGCTCACCAGGACCGCATTCCTGCTGCTCGTATGCAGTGGCGGTGTTATGGCTCAGCTGCCTCCTCTGGATCAGGCTGAAACAGAAACACCCGCTGATCTTAATAGTCTGCATTTCTACCTGATCACGGTGGATGTGGGGAATAACGTCTGGGACAATTTCGGACACACTGCGCTTCGTCTCTATGACGAAAATACAAACACTGATCTGGTATTCAACTGGGGGGTGTTTGATGTTAGTGGCGGTGCGGCCGACTTCTCATATAATTTTTTCAAAGGCGTCATGAACTATCGCCTTGCGACCAGATTGCCAAGCCGTGAATTCGATGTCTTTCGCGCCCAGGGCAGAACGGTTTGGCAGGATCGCCTTAATCTGACAAATCCGCAGAAAGAAAAACTCTACCGCCGATTGATGTGGAATCTGCAGGCGGAAAATCTCACCTACGAATACCATTACTTTTTTGATAACTGTACAACTCGCGTCCGTGACTACTTGGACGAAGCTCTGGGCGGAGCTATCTCTGCTCAATACAGCGGCGTTACGGAGAAGACATTTCGTCATCACGTACGCGCGCACTACGCCTCGGCTTCGCTGATCGGCTTTTCGCTGGACGTGCTGTTAAATAGCAATATCGACCGGCAGGTCAGTGAGTGGGAAGACATGTTTCTACCACTGAGTTTACGACACCGCCTACAGGCGATGAGTTCTGATGTGGGCGGTGCAGAGGAAGTGCTGCCGCTACTGTCAGACCATCAGCAGATTATGGAATTTCCGCCACCTACCGTTCAACAGAGTGCATATCAGATTGCATCGGTGGGATTGCTGGTGCCTCTGTTGGTTCTGCTGTTGATGCTGAAGCGGATACCCATGTCCTATGTTGCGACGCATGCGCGCATCAGTATCAGGGCCGCCGGACTGAGCTTCCGCTTGCTGGGGCTTGTGGGTGTGGTGACTGCTTTATTCAGTGGTATTTTTGGCTTTCTGATGTTGAGCAGCTGGTTTGTCTCGGATCACATTGATACTCACCACAACTTTAACCTGCTCTTGTTCTGGCCTACCGATTTGCTGGGCGTGGTAATCGCACTTCGATGGCTCGTTTTCTGTCGTCCCTGGCCAATGAGTCACGACAGTGCGCCTTTTATCCACAATTACCTCTTGGCTCACGTGGGTGCTCTGCTTGCCTACAGCGCTGCCGCCTTTTTCGAATTGACTGACCAGGCTATTGTCGACTTGGCGGTAAATGTAGTGCCTGGGTTGTTGTTGTTTACCCTACTGATCTGGTTGGTGGGTTTTGAGCCTGCCNGATCGAAGAACATCTTCTCGTAATTACGGAGGCCGGTTGCGATGGATGAAGCAGACAATTTGTGCATTAGCTCGAGGGCGGAGAGTGCCGCCAGTCTTGAAGAGTTCGCTCAGAAAATTGCTGACTCGGCGGCACGTTTACCACAAATAGAAGATGGAACTCCGGAGCAAATTCGTGCTTGGCGCAAGGAGCGGGGCAATCCCTTTGCACCTTCGCCGAGAGTGATGCACAAGACTGAAGATCTGATAGTTCCCTTAAGCCGTGGACAGGTGAAGGTTCGGCACTACATTCCCGAAAACGCAGCACTGACCGATGCTGCGTGCTGTATCTATTTTCACGGTGGGGGATTTGTGCTCGGCGATGTCGATGAATATGACACTCTTACCCAGCATCTGGCGGCTAACAGCGGTTGTCATGTCCTTTCGGTGGACTACGAACTGGCTCCCACCAGCAAGGTAAAGCAAATCCATCAGGACGGTCTTGAGGTCTATCGATGGGTCCGCGAGCACGGTACTGATCTCGGAATTGATCCAGANNGGATCGCTCTGGCCGGAGACAGCGCTGGCGGCAATCTGACAGCGGCCGTGACGCTAGCGTGCAAAAGGGAGGATACCCCGCAACCCCGATTTCAGGTGCTTATCTATCCTTCCGTCGATTTCGCAACGGATTTTCAGTCAGTGGAAGAATTTGCTGAAGGTCATTTTTTGACCAAAGCAGGAATGAGCTGGTTCCGGAGGCATTATCTGGAATCGCCGGATCAGGGTNTTGATCCTGAATTGAGGTTTCTCAGCCAGGACCTGGTCGGCTTGGCACCNGCGATGGTGATCACTGCTGGCTTNGATCCTCTNAGAGACGAAGGGCAGGCCTANGCTGACAAACTTGAAGAGAGTGGTGTGCGGGTAGAGCACATTTGTTACACCGATCAGATCCATGCATTTCTGTCATTTGCCGGAGGTATCCGTGCTGGGGATGACGCCCTGCGCCGGATCGGAACTGCCTTGCGCACAGAATTGGCCTGANTGGGGGCCGAAAAAAAGGCCGAGCCTCTCGGCTCGACCGATCTTCCGTAACGGATNGACTTCAGGCTNTACGCGATCAGNCAGTGTCTTNGAAAATCAGGGGTCGACGACTTCAACNCGGCGGTTGCGCTGATAGGCGGCNTCGCCGGTAGAGCGGTCTGCTGGNCGCTCTTCGCCATAGCTGACGACTTCGATCTGATTGCGTGCAGCACCATTCACAATCAAATAATTTAGAATACCGTTTGCGCGTCGCTCGCCGAGAGCCAAGTTGTATTCGCGGGTTCCCCGCTCGTCAGCATGACCTTCCAGTCGGACACGCTTGCTCGGGTTGGCGGCAAGGTCNCGGGCATGATAGGTCAGCACATCGCGATCCGATCCTCGGAACTCGGAGACGTCAAAATCGAAGTAGAAGATCCGGGTTGCCAGCGCAGACCGACGTGCTCTTTCTTCTGCTGCGGCTGCAGCGGCTTCGGCGGCGCTCTGACCGCTTTCGCTCGAGTTGGTGGTCTCAGTTTGGCTGCTGTCTGCGGCAGCGTCTTCGCTGGTCGAGCTACAGGCTGCAAGCCCGCCGAGCGCAAAGATAATTAAGACCAATTTTGTCAGTTGGGTTATTTTCATGGCGACTCCAGAGATCAAGGGACTCGTATTTATAGGCGAGCCAATACAGTGCGATATTTAGCGCACAGAGAATACTGTATTTAATCGCGCAAATCTATTGACCGCAAGCATTTTTCATCGCCTCAGCAGAATTCTTTGCGCTGATGGTCTGTCCCTAATTCTGCGCGGGTATTCGTCGAACGATCGTTCGGTTTTTGTTTCACTCCGCGTTCGGTGGTGATACGCTTACGCTTGTGTTGGCGTGGTTTCAGTGTTTCCAATTTACATCGCAACTAGCACTGCAATTCCCCCGCGCTGCTGATTCCTCAAAAATTCCTGGTTTTAGGAGAAATGACGTGAACGCTGATTTTACAGCCGAAGAAGTGGCTTTTCAGGAAGAAGTTCGAGAGTTCCTGCAAAACGAATTCCCTGCTGATCTTAAGGAGAAAGTAGACGCCAGTGTCCGCTTGGACAAGGATGACATGGTTCGCTGGCAGAAGATCCTGTTCAAAAAAGGCTGGGCAGCACCAACTTGGCCGGTAGAATATGGTGGTACGGGTTGGAGTCACACCAAAACCCATATTTTCGCGACTGAAATGGGACTTTGCGGAGCACCTGAGCCCATCCCATTCGGAATGAAAATGGTGGCCCCTGTAATCATGGCTTATGGCAGCGAAGAGCAGAAGCAACGATTCTTGCCCGACATTTTAGAGAGTAACGTCTGGTGGTGCCAAGGATACTCGGAGCCTAATGCCGGATCCGATCTTGCGTCTCTGAAGACTGCAGCTGTCCGAGAGGGAGACGAATATGTCGTCAATGGCGCCAAAACCTGGAATACGCTCGGTCAGTATGCAGACTGGATTTTTTGCCTAGTCCGAACGGACAACACCGTCAAGAAACAGGAGGGGATAAGTTTTCTGCTGATTGACATGAAAACGCCTGGTATCACACTCAAGCCCATCGTACTACTTGACGGATTTCCAGAGGTCAATGAAGTTTTCTTCGATAACGTGCGGGTTCCGGCAGCGAATCTGATCGGCGAGGAAAACAAGGGCTGGACCTACGCAAAGGTATTGTTAACCCACGAGCGCACCAATATTGCAGGGGTTCCCAGAGGTAAGCGCCGGCTAAAAGCGCTCAAGCGCATTGCGGGAGAAACACAAGATGGCTTTGGCGCGACCATGCTGGAGAATGCCTCATTTAAGCAGCGCCTTGCCGAAATTGAGATTGAGTTGCAGGCTCTTGAGTACTCTGAACTACGGACGCTGGCCGCGTTGAGTGTGGACAAAGCACCGGGACCCGAATCTTCGATCTTGAAAATTGTCGGAACTGAACTGGCGCAGAAAATGGATGAAATGTTCGTCGAGCTGGCAGGTTACAATTGTCTCCCTTTTGTGCCCGAGCAGTTCGAACCCGGATTTGATGGCGATGCAATTGGTCCGGGTGATTCCGCGTCAGCAGCACTGACCTATTTCAATCACCGCAAGCTCTCGATTTTTGGTGGTTCCAATGAAATTCAGCGCAATATTATCACCAAAGCGGTTCTGGGCCTGTAATTGATAGATTAAGCGGAAGGGGTGGTCAGATGGCCGCCCACGGCAGAGGTTTTTAACGTGGATTTTTCCTATACAGAAGTACAGCAGATGTTGCAGGACTCCGTGCAAAAATTTGTCCTGAAGAGCTATGACTTCGACACACGCAATAAGATAATCGGCTCGGAAGCAGGGTATAGCGCGGACAATTGGCAGCTGTTCGCGGAGCTGGGATGGCTGGCTGTGCCATTCTCCGAGGAAGATGGCGGGCTCGGAGGGTCTGCAGTCGACCTGATGGTGATTATGGAGGAGTTTGGTAAAGCCAATCTTGTCGAACCCTATACGGCCACAGCAGTCCTGGGCGGATCGCTTGTTGCGAACCTGGCCACCGGTGAGCAAAAAGAAACACTGCTCGGAGGTATTATTAGTGGCGAGTTGCAGATTGCACCGGCACTGGCTGAGCCAAATGGCCGCTACAATCCAGCCAGTGTTGCTACCACAGCCACTGTTGATGGGGATCAAATCATACTCCACGGCACGAAAATCGCTGTCGAAAACGGCCCGAATGCCGACACGTTGCTGGTGAGCGCGCGTGAGTCGGGGGAGATGCGGGACGTCGAGGGCATCTCCGTGTTCGCAGTCAAAGCAGGGTCACCCGGTGTGAAAATCAAAAAATATCGCACGGTAGACGGTAAGCAAGCTGCTGAAGTCATGCTGGGCCAGGTTTCTGTCGCAGCGAGCAATCGGTTGGGCGAAGCAGGGGCCGCACTGCCAGGTATTGAATCCGCTCTGAACCGCTCAATTGTTGCTGTCAGTGCTGAAGCCGTGGGAGCCCTGGA
>NZJB01000093.1 GCA_002691885.1 Gammaproteobacteria bacterium | reverse complement strand
ATGCTTTCCATCTGAGATCGCATCAGGTTCTTCATAGAGAAATCTTCAACAGAGCCTTCAAAGATACCGAGTTTTGAAAGTTTCCGTATCGTATATTCACTGATGTAATTCGCAGAACCCTCCGAGAACGCTGTCGGACCGTATTCTGGCCTGACTGTATTGTTGGTCTCATCAACTATCTCTGTTTTCGAAAAGACGTGTTGTGCTTGCACAACATGATAGTACTCATGAAATACCAAGACAGCATTCTGATATTCTTTAATATTCCAATCGGAAGGATTAGTGACCGGATCGAAAACAAAGGGCCAAGAAGCTTGAGTCGCTGTGTAGCCCCCGTTACGGTCCATGCCGGCGTTTGCAGAGCTACTGGGTGAATTAACACTAACCTGTCGATATTGCTCCATCCAGCCCTCAAAGGTGCTCAGGTCGTTGGTGAAGAAAGTGCTATTAGAAGAATCGGTCTTCCAATTCAGGCTGGCATGAGGGTGCGCAGTTTGGCTCAAACAAATTGATTTAAGTCGATTCAGATCAGACCGAAATTGCTCGTAATACCAAAGTTGTCCCCTCTCTATTCTTCGATCACACCAAGCACTGGCCAATTCGAGCATCGCATCAATTCCTTGCCCTACAGCCCACCACTCCCATTCGTACTTGCCAAAATATTTTACTGCCAGATTTAAGTCCGCTTGCAGCCCATTTTTGTTTAATTCTGATATGTCGGGCGCCACAAATACCTCAGGGTAAGTCTCGACATTCTGACCCCAATCGTCTGTGGTTTTGAATGGGTTAAAGGGATAATAATCTGTTACGTCAGGAGCCCCGTCTCCATCTGAGTCAATTCCCTGAGCTGTTGTCTGAAATACCGATAGCAGAATAAAAGAGACAGCTATCATTTTAAAAACTCGCATCTAAAAAGAGCTCCTTAAATGAGATGAGGATTCCAGGGAATTGGTTGCTTCACCATGGCTCAGAATTAAAACCTTGGGGGCATGTCAATCTTTGCCTCACTCCGATAAGCATGAAGATTAGTTGAACAAATGAGCATCGCTGGAAAGACCGCCAAGTTCAAGTTACGGCAAGCCATGGTACGGTTTTGCTCTCATTATGCCGTATATTAAGTTTCCCTGCATAGCAGATTAAAGTGCACCTGACAGCTGGCGCTTGACCCCTATGCCGAGTCCGTTCCGATAGTGCATTGCANTGCGTGCATGTCAGTGGCNCACCGAGAGCTGTGTAGTTGGTTATTTTAAGCGCTCAATGAGGCCCTTCTAAATCTGCTGAAAATCTTTAACCCAAGCGTCTTGGCATGACCAACTTCCCTTAAACGAGAATTTGCTCAAGATCGAAGTAATCTTCTGCTAGTGACGGATAACATAAACCAGTCAAAACGCGCCAGAGGTCCAAGTGGCTTCCTACCCGTAAAAAGCTTCCAATGCGAATACGCAAGGATTTGGAAATCGATCGCCGAAAAATATAGCCTTAACCTTACAGACCGAGACAACGCTAAAATTCGAAACATACTGAAGAGATGTTGACGCTAATTTAGTATCACGGTTATTTTTTGAGTTCGAGCTTTCTGAATTGCGGCCTCTCATTCCTTGTTCGTCATTGCTCAGCAATGCACGCTGGTACTAATTAATCCGCTGAGGTAGGAGAAGGCTGTAACCTCTTGAGGTCGAGGCTTCAGTAATTGTTGTCTTTCCTTTGCTATAAACTTTTAAAATCAGCATTTGAATCCGGTTCTTTATCTTATGACACCAGTCGAATGAGGACTTTCGCTCAAGTTGAATTCTGTAATGTCTTCTCCGTCAAACACCTCGTTTTCAAACCATTGGATGAACTGCGTTGGTCTCGTTGGCTTCCATAGATTCCAAAGCATTTTCGACTGATCTAATTTCATAATTCCAGACTTCAACAAATTCATTCTCATCTGTAGCTGTATTTTGTCAGCCATTCCAATTTCAATTTTATCGTAAGTATCAAAGATATCGACAAATAATGTATTTATGTACATTCCAGCCTGCCAGCGCTCTGGTCCCTCAAGTTCGGTATCAGCCCAATCACGGCTTAACAGTTCGCAAAACTTTGGGTCCTGCGCCGTTTTAAAAAATCTGTCGTACAATCTCTGGCTCAGAGAAAAACCAAACTGAGCCCGTGTAATTTCGTTTTGCTGATTTACTTGGACTGCCAGATAAAAAATAGATACAAATAGACCAATTGCTCCGATTAATTCCCCTACAGCTCCTACTGCTTCCCAATTCATAATTTATTCCCCAACGTAATTATTTTCTGGTCGNATCGGTCCAGCGTCGAAATTTTTAGATACATGTCNCGCACTCACCTAGGACTGTGTGGNGAGCCNTTATTCAATCCNAGCTTAATTATCCCAATCAATTACNATTCTTCCCCGAGTCCCTCCTCCCTCTAANTTGCTATGCGCTTCAGCTGCATTCTCGGGCGAGACTGTATCGGCGACCCTGAGAGTCAGAATACCTTTTTCCGTTTGTTCACGAAGCAGGTCTAATTTTTCATATTCATGATCGTATGCTGTAACCCATGTTGCCGTATATTTAATGTTGCGTTGCGGTGCTCCTCTGAAGCCTCGAACTGCTGTGAACGAGCCTCCGTCTTTAACTGCATCAATCGCAAGTTCATTTAATAGCGCGCCATCTGCTAACCCATCAACTCCGGCAGGAAATTGCTCCCTGATCTTTTCTGAGAAATTCTCACCTCGAGCAACAATAATATCCGCACCTAAGGACCGAATAAGTTCTTCATCTTCTTTTGATGAATCCGCTATCACGGTCAAGCCCTCTGCTTTAGATAGCTGGATAAGATAACCGCCGTAGGCACCTGGACCTCCTGTAACCGCCAACACATTGCCTGGTTTGAGACCAAGTAAATCTAGCGATAACCTCGCGGTCAGACTGTTCATAGGAAGAGTGCNAGCCTCCGCATATGATGTGTTTCTGGGAGCCNTCACTACAGCTCGCTGATCTAANACAATTTGCTCNCTGTAAGCTCCATGAGTAGATTTTGGTACAACCATAGCAATAACGCTGTCACCAACTTTTACTCCTGTAGTCACCCCCTCACCTACCTGATCAACAGTTCCAGCTAGGTCCATTCCCGGGATGTACGGTGGTGGATATTTCTTTTGTAGTNCTGCCCTCATTCCATTCCGAACAATTACGTCAGTAGGATTAACCGCTGAAGCTCTATTCCTGATACGTATTTGTCCAGGACCAGCATGAACCTCAGGAACATTAAGCATCTCAAGTGCTTCTGGTCCGCCATGGACCATAATTCCAACAGCTCTCATTTCTTTATTAAGTCCCTGAATAAAATTTTTTAGATTGAGTCCAATGCATTTCGAAAAAGATGGTTAGAACGTGCTCCAACAAACACGTTACGTCAAAAATTATGCCGTCCTCGATCTCCAAACGTTAGCTAGATGTTCGGCAGTGCGCCAGGCGAGAGCTTGGGCCGTGAGAGTCGGATTCCTTGAACCACTGGTTCCCATCAAAGAAGCGCCAAGGATCCCTAAATTAGGGACTTCATGACAGAATCCCCAGCGGTCAGCGACATTGGTGTCGGGATCATCTCCCATTCTAGTACCACCATATGCATGCGTGGTAGCACCCATCGCGTTACCTAGCCCAAATCGAAGTACATGAGTCGCTCCAGCCGCACGGTACCATTCTTCCATTTTATCTTGCGCAAATGCGGCAATACGCAGTTCATTCTCGCGATAACGTGCTGTTATACGCGTAACGGGCAAGCCAATGCTATCTTTCACACTTGGATCGAGATCAAGGTAGTTGTTTGTGTAGGGGAGCGTAGTTTTTTGTATGTATGACGTATTGCTTCGATCAGCATTGCGCGCAATGAAGGCCTTCCAGTCTTTACCCCAGCTAGGCGCCTCGCCAAAAGTGTTCATCTTAGCTGCCCCGATAGGCTTGCGGTCAGTATGCACCCAAAGGTTGGCGCCCCCGATAAAGTCAAGCTCAGAATGATCGAAATTATCATCTGCCCAATCATCTATGGCCACGCCTTGAGCCGGCAATCCATACCAATTGTGCAGATCTTCAGGGAACAAGGCGGCAACTGGTGAGCCTTGATGATGGCTCATGTAGTGCTTACCCACCTGATCTGAATTATTTGCAAGTCCGTTGGGAAAAGCCGAAGACTTTGATAACAGCAGGAGGCGGACATTCTCATACGCGTAGCTGGCAATTAGAACGACCTGTGCAGGCTGAAAAAATATCTCGTTTCCTTTCACGTATTCAACACCGGTGGCTTTGCCGGACGCATCGGTTCTAATTTCAGTAACTCGAGCAAATGTGACTATATCAAGATTACCTGTATCTATTGCCCGCGGGATTGTGCTGAATGCCGTGGAGCTTTTAGCCTGGACATGACAGCCACCTTTATTGCAAAAACCATGATATTGGCAGGGAGGACGTCCGTCATACACTTCAGTAGTAATAGCAGCAGGCCCCTGAAAAGGATGCCATTCCATTTTTGTGGCTGCACTGCTCATTAGATCAGTAAACGGCGAACTGCGCAGTGGTTGCATCGGATACTGACGCCGTCGCTGACCTTCAAAAATATTGCCCGCCGAATTAATTATCCCCTGTACATTCCCTGCCCGGCCGGACACTCCGACCGTATATTCGACTTTGTCATAAAACGGCTCAAGGTCTTCATAACGAATTGGCCAATCTTCCACAGTTGAGTCTTCAGGAATGCGGCCCCGCCCGTAGCGCGCCAAAGTGGAGCTAACCACTTTGAAGTCCCATGGATTCAAGCGCCAACTCTGGGCCCAGTAGTGCATACTGGTCCCACCAACTGCATTCATCATGGGATGGCCACCCTGCACAGCAGTTTCAGAGGGATTGACACGCACAGTAGGCGCTTCAGAAGCTGCCTTCTGAATCGTTTGAGGCCAATTGCGATTATTATTTCTCAATTCATCAGGGGCAAAATCTCGCGGATTTAACCAGCCGCCTGCTTCCAGCCCAACCACTTTTAGCCCAGCGTTAGTAAGCGGCAATGCAGCAACACCACCTGCAGCGCCCATTCCAACAATTACTACATCTGTTTTTGGGAGTGATCTAGGCATTTCGATTACCCCCTTGCCCCTTTATTGTAATAGCAGCCATTTTTGTATAGGTNGCATTGTCGTATGCTGATTGATGGTTGGGACTCAATGCTGAACCCTGTCTCACGTCGGTTTCTGAAGCGGATAACCTGATACCCGGATACTGCAGCATATCCCACCCAATAAAATCGCGATTACCACCGTAATAAGGATCACAGAATGTCCCGTCGATTGTGTGATCACGAACCAGCGCGAAAAAGCCTCGAGAGCTAGGTGAACATCCAGGAATCTGATCATTCTGGAGTGCCTTGATCAGCGTCACTTGTTTATCGCGCGCTACATGCTCAAAGTTAGCGCCGTAATTCTTTTGGGACTGCTCATTAAGAGCCGTCAGACTCTGTAGGTAATGCGCACGAGATTCGCGGTTGTGACTCGCGAGGGAGCGATCTATGTAATGCGCTGCCCTAGCCTCTTTAGCTCCCGGCCCTGACTCATCAGAAGGAATCAAGCAATCGCAAATTGCTTCCAGTACTTCTGCTTCAGCAGCAGTAAGAGTTTCCAGAGCCTCAAGTGCTGGCGCGGAGTTATTACCGAGTGATTGATTTTCTGTAGCGACGACCACCCCTGCAGAAGAAGCGCTGACNGCTACCGCACCAGCTAATCCGGCCCCTTTCAACAGTGTGCGACGCGAAGGGTCAGCTGGAAACGGTTGCGGGGGGTTATTTTTATTGGAATTTTTCAATCTATAGTTCCTGTTTGTGCATTTGTTCAGAATAGCAAGGTATGTGAAAGCTGCACTCTTCACAAGACCCNCGGTGTCGCAAATACGTACTATGAACTGTATTGTGAGAAGGAATTCCGTTAAATTAAATCNTTCGATTACGCTATTAAAGCTAAGCAACAAAATAGGCAGCTTTCATGGAAAAGTTCGGCATTGGCCAGTCCGTTACTCGAGTCGAGGACCAGCGATTCACCCGNGGAGCAGGCACCTATATCGAGGACGTGTCTTTAGACAATGAAACAGTGGGCGTTTTCGTCCGCTCCCCGCATGCTCACGCGCGCATTGTCGAGATCGATAAGGGTTTAATTACCGAACTTCCTGGCATCCTCGCCGTCTATTCCGGGGAGGATCTGCGCATGGACAACATCGGTGATATACCCTGTGGCGCCGAAGTCAACAACATTGACGGCACGCCTTGTGTTAANCCGCCGCGCCCTGCCCTGGCAATCGATCGGGTACGACACNTAGGCGATGCCGTGGCGCTCATTGTTGCCGAGACCAAACAGCAGGCCTTGGATGCTGCCGACCAGCTGTGGATCGACTATGAACCGCTGGACGTCGCAGTTGAGACTGAGAACAGTCTGAGTGCAGAGGCGCCACAAATCTGGGATGAGGCCAAGAACAATCAGTGTTTCCATTGGGAAAGCGGGAAGCAGGCTGAAACCCAAGCCGCGTTCGCCGGAGCGGATACAACCGTCGAACTCAAATTGGTGAATAACCGAGTCATACCCACCTCCATGGAAACGCGGGGCGCGATAGCCGCTATCGATCCTGACACCGACCGGATGGTCCTCCATGTATCCTGTCAGGGGGTTCATCTTCTCAGACGACTGCTGGCTGGCGCCGTTTTCCGCTGCGAGCCAGAAGACATTCTGGTGAAATGTTATGACGTAGGCGGTGGATTCGGGATGAAAATTTTCCTGTTTCCGGAGTACGTCTGTCTGCTCTATGCCGCACGTAAGCTGAANCGACCTGTGAAGTGGATTGCNGAGCGCAGCGAAGCGTTCACCGCGGACAGCCATGGCCGGGATCACGTCAGCACGCTGNGGCTTGCGCTCGATTCAGCTGGTAAAATGCTCGGACTTGAAGTCGACACCGTCGCGAACATGGGCGCCTATCTCTCCAATTTCGGGCCGTTCGTGCCGACCGCTGCCGGTGTGTCGATGCTAGTGGGTTGTTACACGATCCCCACAGCCTATGTGCAGGTCAAAGGCGTCTTTACAAATACCGCACCGGTCGATGCCTATCGCGGCGCNGGCAGACCCGAGGCGATTTACGCCATTGAACGACTGATCGATTTCGCGGCACAGGAAATCGGCATCAGCCCGGATGAAATGCGCCGCCGCAATCTAATCCCGGCTGATGCCATGCCTTTTACCACAGCCTTCGATCTTGAATATGACTCAGGCGAATTTCAGCAACATATGGAGCAAGCGCTGGAAGAATCCGGTTGGCACAGTTTTAAACAGCGACAATCAGAATCAGCTGCCCGGAACAAATTGCGCGGTATCGGCATGGCCTGCTATATAGAGCGCTGTGCGGGTGGCTCTCCCGAGCAGGCGCGCCTGGCGGTAGATGGCAAAGGACATGTCACACTCTACATCGGGACACAAAACAACGGACAAGGCCATGAGACGGCTTTTCGCCAGATCATTCAGGAACAGCTGGGAGTTGATTTCGCCGACATCTCAATTGTGCAGGGCGACTCCGACCGAATCCAAAGCGGCGGCGGCACCATGGGGTCCCGCTCAGTGCCAGTCGGAGGCGCAGCCGTCAGTGGCGCATCGGAAAAACTGATCGAATCTGCCAGACTTAAGGCTGCAGACCTACTGGAAGCTTCAGCCGCCGATATCGACTTCGAACACGGACGCTTTCATATTGTCGGAACTGATCGCAGCGCCAGTTTCAAAGAGGTTTGCTTGTCGGCAGCAACAGGCGAAGAGCTGAGTTTTGATGAAGCGGAAACCTTTGCTCCAGGACAGGCAACCTATCCCAATGGCACCCATATTTGCGAACTGGAAATCGACCCCGAGACCGGCATGATAGAGTTGCTCGGCTTCACAGTGGTCGATGATTTCGGGAAAGCCATCAATCCGCTGCTGCTTGAAGGGCAGGTCCATGGGGGTATTGGTCAGGGTCTGGGGCAGGCACTGCTAGAGTCATGCGCCTATGATCCCGCGACCGGCCAACTGCTGTCAGCCAGTCTGATGGATTACACCCTGCCCAGAGCGGACAATGTGCCCAATATTCGCTTTCTGCGTCGCGAGGTTCCCTGCACGACAAATCCCCTGGGCATTAAGGGTGCTGGAGAAGCCGGAGCGATCGGCGCTCCTCCCGCGATTGTAAACGCCGTGGTCAACGCACTGACGCCGCATGGGGTCAAGCATGTCGACATGCCGCTTACTCCGGATGCAGTCTGGCGCCTTTCCGGCGGATTGTAAGCAAGAACCAGACCCATGCCGGTGCAAGGCTGTCCGGCTGTCCACCCCATTGCACTATTTTTATGCATTTCTCAAATCAGGCCCTAATGTTTTGGTCAGCAATGCGCGGACAGGTAGCTTTTTCTATCAAGTGTTATTTCTTAAATAAACGTAAATTCAGAGACTTAACGTGATTCCGGGGCAGGCGCCCTGTTTTATCTCTCCAACTAGGGAAGATTGGCGTGAAACTTGTAGCGGCATACGAATTATGAACCAGAATGTCGCAACGAGTGCCCCGTTCTTGGTCTTTACTGACCTTGACGGAAGCCTCATGGATCATGAAAGCTACTCCATAGAAGCGGCAAGGCCAGCTCTGATGGCGTTGTCAAGACGAGGCGTAACCCCAATTTTTGCCTCCAGCAAAACCGCCGTCGAAATATTTGCGGCTCAGCACGCCAGCGGTATTACTGCTCCATTCATCTGCGAGAACGGCGCCGCCGTCTACGACTCATCAGGCCAGATCCTGGCCGCATTCGGTCTACCCAGGAAAAGCTGGCTGCATGCGGTGCATCAACTCAGAAAGCGGCTGTCACTGAGATTTACCGGTTTCTCAGACTGGCCGGCTGAGAAAATTGCTGAGCTGACTGGTCTGTCCAGGGCAGATGCCGGAAAAGCGCAGAGACGCGAATTCACCGAACCGATGCTGTGGCAGGATACGCAGGTCAATTTCCAGCTTTTTCAGAGCGAAATTCAGAGACTGTCACTCACCACGCTCGAGGGAGGGCGTTTCATCAGCATCCAGAGCCAGTTCGACAAGGGCAAGGCCATGAAGTGGTTGCAGGCACGTCAAAGCCAACCCCGCCCCTTCCTGATTGCGCTCGGTGACAGCCCCAATGACCTTTCCCTGCTTGCCGCCGCTGACGTGGCAGTTGTCATTAAGTCCGACAAGTCTGATCACCTTGATCCACAGGGCCCTGCGACGGTGATTCGCACCAGCGTCGCCGGCCCGGCCGGCTGGAATGACGGAATCAGACAAATTCTAAACCTGCTCGACTCGCAGCAACTGATAATTAATTGACGGAGGAATCATGGGTGATTTTCATCAAAACGGAATCGTAACGACCCTGCATAACCTTAGGCAACGTCCGCTGGAAGCCATGGAGGCTGACCTCATGCGGTTCCAGGAAAGCAGGCCAATGGGCTTGGTGCTACCCTCCCTTTTTTCTGAGCTTGAGGGGCCGGCATTGTCGGGCATCGTCGAGGAGCTTTCCAAAGTACCTTACCTGAGCGAAATCGTGATTGGACTGGACCGCGCCAACGAGGATCAGTATCGCTTCGCGATAGATTACTTCTCCAGGCTTCCTCAACACCACAAGATCTTATGGAATGACGGACCCAGACTCCGTGCTATAGACGCTCAGCTTCAAGGCCTCGGCCTATCTCCGATGGAAGAAGGAAAAGGAAGAAATGTCTGGTATTGTTACGGTTATGTCCTAGCTTCAGGGAGAGCTGATGCGGTAGGGCTCCATGACTGTGATATTTTGACTTATGACCGAAGCTTGCTGGCACGGCTACTTTATCCAGTAGCAAACCCCAACTTTAGCTACGCATTCAATAAAGGTTTTTACTCACGAGTTGCCGGTGATCGAATTTCTGGGCGCGTTGTACGACTTTTCGTGACACCGCTCATACGAACGCT
>NZJB01000092.1 GCA_002691885.1 Gammaproteobacteria bacterium | reverse complement strand
TGGCTGCTAGCCAGACCCAACCGCTACCGAACTGACCTACTCCACCACCAACGAACTCNGCCTTAAAATTCTCATAGCTNCCGAAGCTCNCNTTGATAGCGTCGGCGACANCACCTGTGGGTTGACCGCCACCGTTAGGGCTGATGCTGTTCCAGAAGAAGCTGTGGTTGTAGTGCTGGCCGACGTTGTTGAAAAGGCCGCCGCCAGCTTTGGCCGCTTGCATGANAAGTTGTTCNAGGCTGTCTGCTTCGANGCCNGCCCCTTCAAGTAGCTCATTGCCCTTAACGACATANGCGTTNTGGTGCTTTCCATGATGGAAGTCCAGGGTATCAGCGGACATGTGTGGTGCCAGTGCATCTTTCGCAAACGGCAGTTCTGGTAACTCTAATTTCATANCTTCCTCTAGANTTTCTGTATNGTCACGANACTGTGTGACACTAATACGACGCTTAAGTCGGCTTCAGACTNGCCTTGCAGCNGATTTACTTATTACCAGAGCCTTGCTGTGCCATTCGCTGGCAATGCNAGGCTCTGCGGGATANATNNTTCTATCNNTAATGNCCNGGTGGTGCGGGTCAGNCANATGCCTCCGCCCGATTACNGATGGTGGAGGCATCGATCAAAGTGGCTTAGCTTAGAGAAGCTGCATGATTACAAGCAGTGCTATCATCAGCGCGATACCGAGGTGTATGACACCCACCACACTGGCCATCGGCCCCATCTTCCCTTTGACGGCATTTGNCTCCAGTGCCAGGATCAGTATCAGGCAAATCGCCATTGCCGTTCCGCTGACGCCGCCCTCGGACGAGAGGGGAACCCGGCCATAGCCACCAAGGTGGCCTGACGCACCCATGAAGAACANCATCGGCATCGAAAACANGGTATTGGTGCGGGAGGCAAGTCCAGCTTTCGCCTGCGCNGCTGCAGCGTTGGGCATTGCTTCACTTCCGGCTAGCACCTTGGCATTGGAGGCGATGACAATTTTCTGGTTTGGCCAGATGATCAGCCAGACGTTCAAGAACATTAAAGTGCCCAGGACCATGCCAACGGTTATGTAAAAATTCACAGCACCGCCCAGATATCCGGCCAGAGCCAACCCGGAGAGAAAAGTAAACAATGCTCCGAACCGGAACCACCAAAGGGCACGAGGTACCAATTTNTCGATCGCTGACGCTTTNGCAGGCGCTTCGGCCTCCTTGAAGTACTCAGTCTGCACGAAATTAAAGTAGTAGAGCAGGCCTATCCAAGCAACTCCGGCAAACATATGAATCCAGCGAAACAGATAGGCAAGCAGTTGATCAAATTCCATGATGATTGTCCCAGTATGGATGATTGTTATCTCGACAAATTTGCAAGCTATTGCTTGCTTTTGCCTCTAATGAGAAATCTTATCACTCGGACTGAGCAGAGGCCATGAGTGGGGATGGCGTCAATTCGAGAATTTTAGGATAATGTCGTTATGGACCACAGAGATGAATTAAAAGACATCCCTCCGATGATTCCCGATCGGGATGACGTTGACTCGCATTTGANTAACCGTCGCTCTCAGAAGGATGAAATTGTGCGCCCTAGTTACTATGCCGAGCGCGTTACCGTCAGCACTTGGCCGGTTAGGGTCGTGCTCGCGATGTTGTGCCTGGTCGCTGGCGGAGGTGNCTACGGAGCNTACTATTTCTATGAGCTTTATCAGTCGAATTTGCGGCAGGCGGATCTGCGAATCGGTGATCTGGAGCTCCGCTTGGCGTTGGTTGATGAAAGTGCCGCAGAATCCGACAGCAACCTGATGGANAATATTGAACAGACCATTGAGCAATACGATCTGCTCTGGGCCAACTGGCGGGCCAACAACCGGGATTTTGANGAATTCAAGGGAGAAATAGCNCGTCTCAAGATGGTCAATGAAGGTCAGGATGAAGCAGCAGCGAACAACAGTGNACAGCTCGCCCGGACCAGCGAATCTCTGGTGTCAGCTGAGGCACGTCTAAATGCCATGCNNAGCGATCTGACGCAGATCAGCGATTCTTTNGACAGTCTTNGCGGATCGGTAGCGAACCTTGGCACGATGCGCGGTGACCTGGAATCCATACGTCAGGCGCTTAACAGTGGTGACAGCACCGTGCTGGGTTTGGTAGGCAGACTCGAATACATNGANCAATCAATGGAGTCAGTCAACGCCCACAGACTCCAGATTAACGAGACTCTNTTTCGTTTGCAGGAAAGCGTGGAATCGCTGCAGCGTTCAATGTCCGGTCCCGCTGCNGGTCTTTAAGANCCGNTAAATTTCGCTTCGCGTTTTTCTACAAATGCNGTNACACCTTCTTTGAAATCAGGCCGTGAGGCACAATCCGCNAAATACTCAGCTTCNGCCTGCAGCTGTGATTCGAATTCACTCTCCAGTGANCGATAGAACAAGGCTTTGGTATTACCGTACACATGAGTAGGGCCAGCGGCCAGTCTCGATGCGAGGGTTGCAGTTTGCTCGGTNAGTTGGTTGTCGGGCACAACGTAATTGATCATGCCGATGTCCTTGGCTTCCTGCGCGCTGAAACGATCGCCCAACAGAGCAATTTCCATGGCTTTCTTGATTCCGACCGCTCTGGGCAAATGGAAGCTGGAAGAACCGTCTGGGCTGGTTCCGATCTTGCAGTAGGCNAGCGTGAAGAAAGCGTCTTCGGAGGCGATGACGAGATCACATGCCAGAGCCATACTGACACCGGCCCCAGCGGCTGCTCCTCGGCAACTTGCGATGATAGGCTTCGGCATGCGCCGCATCGCAAACATAATGGTATGCAGATCATGGATTCGGAGGATGAATTCCTTGCGGATTTNTTCCGGCGTTTTCTTTACNGATTCTCCCATTCCTTTAACGTCCCCGCCGGCCATGAAATGCTGNCCGGCGCCCTGCAAGACGACACAACGTACAGAACTGTCTTGTTCAATATCATGCAGGACATCCGCTAGGACAGAACGCATCTCCATGCTGAGCGCATTTCTTGCCTCTGGCCTGTTCATGGTCAGGGTGGCGATACCGTCTTCATAACTCACTTCCAGATCAGCCATAACTTACCTCCATTAGTACGGGAATAAGATAAGTATAGCGGCCCAGGCGCTGAAGAGACAGCGCAGGCGATTCTTGGCAAAAATTGGTGGTAGGGTATACTGGGGTCCTGTAATGGGCGTTTCCAGACGCCGGACCGATACTGCGGACGTGGCGGAATTGGTAGACGCGCTAGATTTAGGTTCTAGTATCGAAAGGTGTGAGAGTTCAAGTCTCTCCGTCCGCACCATCATCTATGTATCTCTAATAGCGCTGTGCTACGAAAAATCAATGCGTGATTTATGAGAGTTCCATATTTTGCCTCGCCGCTGGCTCCTGTGCTTCAATGACGCTTTACAAGCGGAGTCTAACCACACCACTCTAATGACCTCGAAAGACCTTCCTGATTCTTATCCCAGAGGCCCTGCGGACCTCGACCGAGGGCAGCTTTCTGTCTCTAGCCGGAATGAAGTCGCTGCGTTTCTTAAGTCAGCGTCGAACCTGCCGGTCCGCCAAAATAACGCGAGACTCATTTTTGCGCTTGATGCAACAGCCAGCAGGCAGCCGACATGGGACATCGCAACTGAGCTTCAGGCAGAGATGTTCAGGACGGCGAAAGCCTTGGGTGGATTGAGTCTGCAGCTCTGCTATTTTCGTGGCCTTGGTGAATTTTTTGCAAGCAGCTGGCATGAAAAAGGNGATNNGCTGCTGCAATTNATGNCTGGTATCCAGTGTCAGGCAGGCGCGACNCAGCTTGAGAAGCTATTTCGNCATGCGCTGCGGGAGAATGCCGCGCAAANAATCAAAGGGNTTGTGTTTGTTGGTGACTCCGCCGAGGAAAACATNGATGTGNTGGCGCAGGCTGCAGGAAAACTAGGNATGTTNAATGTCCCGCTTTTTCTTTTTCAGGAGCGGGGAGACNTTCAGGCCAGTGCAGTNTTTAAGCAGCTNTGCCANCTATCCGGAGGGGCTTATTCACAGTTCGATGCNGCCAGCGCAGCGCAATTGAAAGAACTGNTGCTGGCGGTGGCNGCCTATGCCGCTGGCGGACTCAAGGCNTTNNGGGAATTCAGTGCGGGCGCGTCCGGTGNCGTCCGNCTNCTCGAANAGCAGCTCAGGGCNTGAGTGTGTCCGNAGCCATGGGACATGATGTTTAGANTATTAGCNCTTNTTCTTTTGCCTNTNATGGCGNTTTATGCNGCGAAATCGATCAGCCAGAAATTCAGTCTNACGGCGCGGCAAAATCAAATNNTATTNNTTATTATGGCGGCGTTATTAATCGTTGCCATGCTCGTCGCTATGGGGCGNCTGCCCGCNCAATTNATTCTTGCNCCCCTNGGTGGATTGGGGGCTTTTTTGATTCGCTTTTTGCCCACNTTGATGAGACTTCTCCCTTTCTGGCAGATGGTTATGAGCCGCCGGGCGGCTGCGCAGCCNAAAAGNNGTGGCCAAACTTCAACCATCCGNACCGAATTTCTTGAGATGGTNCTCGACCATGATTCCGGNGAAATGGCCGGGACGGTNTTGAGAGGTCAGCANAAGGANNNGCNTCTGAATGANATGACGCTGGAGACCCTCCTCAGNTTACTNATTGAGTGTCAGGCTGATTCAGATTCGCAACAGGTNCTTGAGGNCTATCTGGATCGTCATCAGGAGANCTGGCGTGAGCAGGCGTCAGCTNCGTCAAGGNNNCCCCCATCAGANGCTGAAGCGCCGATGACCAGNCNGCTCGCTCTGGAAATTCTNGGNCTCACNGATGCNGCAAGTGAAGCCGATATCATTNGTGCTCATCGGGNAATGATGCGCCGCCTCCATCCTGATCGTGGCGGATCGGATTACCTGGCNAAAAAAATTAACGCAGCCAAGGATNATCTNNTCGGTTGATCGGCGAGAGCNGNTGACTNGGTAAGTGNTATAATAGNNGCNCNGATGCGGTGNGCTTGAGNAGGTGNCNTTATGACTTTAATTCGTACTCANGATGTGATCCAAAGCGTTGCAGAGGCCCTGCAGTATATCAGCTATTACCATCCTACNGACTTNNTCCGGGCGGTGAGCGAAGCCTACGAAATGGAGGAATCTGCNGCCGCTAAAGATGCNATGGCGCAGATTCTCATCAACTCTCGACTGTGNGCTGAGGGGAAANGACCGATTTGTCAGGANACCGGTATCGTNACAGTATTCTTGAAAGTGGGTATGCAGNTNCAGTGGGANGGNGATCTGNCNCTTACNGANATGNTCAACGAAGGCGTCAGNCAGGCCTACAGGAANCCNGACAATGTNNTGCGCGCTTCAATTCTNTCNGACCCGGCNGGNGCNCGGAAAAATACCGGNGACAACACNCCAGCTGTCATTCANACGGAAGTNGTNNCCGGTGACAAATTGGAGATCAAGCTNGCGGCNAANGGNGGGGGNTCAGAAAANAAAGCCAAAATGGTGATGNTGAATCCAAGTGATNGCATCGNGGATTGGGTGGANGCGACNTTNCCGACCATGGGNGCNGGCTGGTGCCCNCCCGGNATGTTNGGTATNGGTATCGGNGGTACTGCAGAGAAAGCGGCGGTGCTGGCNAAAGAATCTNTGATGGATCCTATCGATATNCACGANNTAAGGCNGCGCGGNCCGGNCAGTCGCATCGAGGAACTNAGACTCGAGATCATGGACCGGGCGAANGCGCTNGGTATCGGTGCTCANGGTCTGGGNGGGNTGACNACCGTANTGGACGTNAAAATANTGGANTATCCNACCCATGCGGCGTCNTTACCNGTGGCNATGATNCCNAATTGCGCGGCCACACGACACGTGCACTTTACTCTGGACGGTTCCGGTCCTGCCGCTTTAGTGCCACCGAAACTGGATGAGTGGCCGGAGATANACTGGGATGCNGGCGCCAAGGCGCGCAGGGTAAACCTCGATACAGTCACGAAGGCAGATATCGCTGAGTGGCAACCCGGCGAGACTCTGTTGCTTTCAGGCACGATGCTGACCGGCAGAGATGCGGCGCACAAGCGTCTGCTGAGCATGTTTGAAAATGGGGAGACGCTGCCGGAAGAGGTGAATTTCGATAACAAGTTTATTTACTACGTTGGCCCTGTTGATCCGGTACGCGAGGAAGTGATTGGCCCGGCCGGTCCGACAACAGCGACACGGATGGACAAATTTACGGGCTCGNTGCTCGAACACACTGGGCTTATCGGCATGATTGGTAAGGCCGAAAGAGGACAGATAGCCATTGATGCGATTAAAGCTCATGGAGCGGTGTATCTGATGGCTGTTGGTGGAGCAGCCTACCTTGTATCCAAAGCCATCCGGGAAGCCCGGGTGGTGGCCTTTGAAGACCTTGGTATGGAAGCGATTCATGAGTTTGTGGTCGATGAAATGCCNGTCACCGTGGCGGTGGANGTCAATGGTGAATCGGTGCACCGAACCGGGCCGGCTGTGTGGAGGGAGAAAATAGCCGAGACCCGANCCTTAGAAGTCACCTAGTCAGTCGCACATGTCGGAGAAGTGATGCGGAACACTGAGGCTGATCTCCGGTGAACCGTTGCTTAACTGGGCGGCCGACTTATCGATTGCCAGATCTTCGCCCGTCAAAACTCCGTGATCAAACTTATAGATGCTTTGATTCTTGCCCTCGCTGCAAGCCGTGTTGTACCGCTCTTGCTCTTCTATAATCGNTTCATTGCGAGTCGTGTATCCGACNAGGGTCTTCTTTCCATGGCGTTTGGTCAGCATCCTGCGAGTGACATGCGGGCTCAGAATNGAGGCGGTGGCGTTGTTTCCGCCGAACCCTTTGGCATTGATGAGAGCGGCATCCATGCTNTCGGGCGCCAGTTCGCGGTGTGTTAGGAGGAAATCGAGATGCTCCGTCGCGACATCATCAGCGATCTGATCCACGCCAGCGATTTCAGGCAGGATGTTTTCNGACCATGCGCCAAGACTGGCGATAATCTGATCTCCCGAAGCTGACGCAACTGAGTGTCCTAACTGGGACTTAATCGCAGCTACTGGCCACTTCTCGATGCCATAGGTTGCCGCTAGCCTGTTTAGAATCTCTGACTCAGATACCCGGTTCTGTGGTGTGCCAGTCCCGTGCGCCTGAACAAAGCTGTTGCGCTGAGTTCGGTGTTCGCCGATGACATTCCGAGTGGCNNCGAGCGCTTTTGCGACAGTCAGGTAGTTCCCCAGTCCCGGGCCGGTGATTGATTTTTTAAAGCCGTCAGCATGAATAAAGATGTCGTTCACCGCGCCATAAACAGTGGCTCCTGTTTCCATCACCAATTCATCATCGAATAGCACGACAAACTGAGCTGATTCTGCGAGGGTAAAGCCGGAATTTTCACAGAATGGCCGGCATGCCCGGCGATAATCTGGTAATACATCCGGATCCAAACCGTCCAGCTGTCGTAAGGAATTATCACTGGCCAGAGCACCCATGGTGATGAATGCTTCAAACACCTCAGGCACCATACAGGACTCGCTCGTTCCGACAAGAGCAATCCTATGTGAGCCAGATTGGATGTCGCGCATACCTTGCCGCAGGTTGTACAGAAAAGTGGCACAGGCACCATTGCTGTGTCCTGTGGTGCCGAGGCTTCCCAGCAGATAGGCATTGATAAAATCCGCTGGCATTTCATTGAGCCCGAGAGGCAATTGTTTGGACGTGACTTTTTTGCCCAGCAGGCGCGCCTTCAACATGCCTCCATTGCCGTTGTAGTCCAGTTGTCCCAGACAGCTTCCTGCGTAGACGCTAATCTGATCAGCAGGGACCCGTTTGCGTATGGTCTCCCAATCCAGGCCTAACGCGTTTACAGCATCTGAAGCGCCGAAGACAGTCATCTGTAATGCTCTGGGATGGTTGCGGGACGGATAACTGCCGGCAGGATCAAATCCATGCGGAAGTTGGGCAGCAGAGTGTACCTCCGAGGCCCGAAAACTCGGCAACATCACGGGGAGTCCGCTGTCGGTTCGTATGGTGAGCCATTCAGGTTCACTGCTTTTGGGGGTAATTTGCCAAGCTGATGGGACTGGATTGGGTAGGTCCTTGCGTTTCAGGCTGAAGCACATTGGCTCGCTGCCTGCGCCTTCTAAGCGGGTACGCTGATGTATCGGTATAGCGTCCGGGTCGAACGTCCCGCCACTGAATTTTCTGATCAGGGTGCCATCTAGCAGGTCCTGTTTGTGCTTGGCAAGAAAGCTGTCAACGTCGACGGTGCTGCCTTCTGCGTCGCGCCATGTGCCGTTTGTGCGTTGGATTTGTCCAGTTAGTGCCGCGAGTTGCTGGAGCGTGGCTTTCTGCGTGAGCGCATTCGTTTGATCAAAAACCAGCCGGCGAAACCCGTTATGGCCGGAGCTGCGGCCCGCCGCATTAATGCCGCCAAAACTGACGATAACCGGAAGCTTTGTCATGACATGCCCTCTCGTGAATGGAACGGGGATGCCTATTACATCGGATAGACAGCCATTTATATTATGGCTAAATAGCCACTTTTTATGTCTATATAGTCATTGATGCGCTCGCCTTGCAAATTGTCAGGTCCAGAAATAGGATGTTCGGATCATAACCGTAGCGCTTCTGGCCTTTCAACAGCTCAACTTGTTACCACATTGCCTATCTCCCCGGACATTAGTGAACACATCACGCGATTGAACGCCGCACTCGGTGTTCCCTCAAATTATGCTGCTTCCAGAGGACTGGCGCTGTGCCTCACTCCGGAGGAACTGGTTGAAA
>NZJB01000091.1 GCA_002691885.1 Gammaproteobacteria bacterium | reverse complement strand
TTACAGGCACATCAGCGTCCGGTCGGATTCGTTTTCCAGGAGGCAAGCCTGTTCGAGCACTTGAGCGTTGCGGGCAACCTGGAATTTGCAATCAGGCGGGCACCTGAGAGACTCGGACCCGAGCAAATCCAAGAGATCAAAGAAATTCTGGAGATTGATCAATTGCTGTCGCAGAAACCTGCTCAGCTGTCCGGAGGGGAACGCCAGCGCGTAGCCATAGCCCGAGCCTTATTAGTCAGGCCACAACTCTTGTTGATGGATGAGCCTATGGCTGCTCTGGATCAGACGCGCAAACGGGAGATCCTGCCTTTTCTCGATCGCCTGAAGTCGGAGTTGGATCTTCCCATTATCTACGTCACTCATGCGTTAGATGAAGTCACCCGTCTCGCAGATTATCTGTTGATCATGGAAAAGGGCCGGGTTAAGGCCAGCGGTCCGGTCGATGAAGTCCTGACGCGGCTTGATGTGCCGAGGATGCTGGGCGAGGAGGCCGGGGCAGTGGTGGAAAGCAGCGTCACTGAGCGTGAATCGCAGTGGCAACTGTTGAGGGTGGATTTTAACGGCGGCCATTTATGGCTCAGGGATAGCGGTGAAGCGATTGGCCAGTGCGCTCGTATCAGAATCCTCGCTAGAGACGTCAGCCTGTCTCTTGCCGATGAGCAGGCAAGCAGCATTTTGAACAGGTTACCGGCAAGGGTGATTGATATGGCGGATGATACAGACCACGCTATGCTGATGGTGCGACTGGCGATGGGAGACACTATATTACTGGCGCGAATTTCGAAAAAGTCGGCTTCTCAGCTCAAGCTTCACCAGAATCAGCGGCTATGGGTGCAGATTAAATCTGTGGCCGTTCTGCATTGATCAAAATCGCGCGTAAGGCTTCATGCCCGCATCAAGATGACTGAAGATGCCTTGAACAACGCGCAGACAGGCTTGCCAAGCGTGAGTTCAACTTCTTCAATGCTCGGGGTTGTAACCATGGCCGTTATGGTCTTGCCATCATCCAGATCCAGAGTGACTTCTGCGTTCACTTCGCCTCGCGTGATCTGGCTCACCACTCCGCGTAGCTGATTTCGCGCGCTCGTCCTGATAGCAAGATCCTCGCTGAGTAACACCCAGGAGGACTTGATCAGTGCTAGAGACTCGCAGCCTTGTTTAAGTTCCATGCGATCTGCGCTGTCGTTGGTGATTATCGCAATTAGGCTGATCGCATCGCTCAGAGCCAGTTCAATCTCGCTGTTCACAGCGCCCCGGGAAATACGCGTGACGCGACCGCGATACTGATTTCTCGCGCTGGACTTCAGCTGCCCCGAATGCAGGAACTGGGCGACATCTTCTACATGCTGCACTTTCTCGCTGAGCCGCTCTACAAATTCCGCATGTTCCTCTTTTAAGGCGTTAAAGCCAGAGAGCACCTGATGCCCAAATTCGGTTAATTCTGTGCCGCCTCCCTTGGCTCCTCCTGCTGAACGAATTACCAGCGGTCTGCTTGAAAGATTATTCATAGCGTCAATCCGATCCCAGGCAGTCTTATAGCTGATACCAATGAGTCGGGCTGCACCGCTGATTGATCCGGCGCTGACTATCGCGCCCAGTAGTGCAATCTGATTTTGAGAAAACGATCGCTGTTCACCCTGTTGAAGAAACAGGTTTGCCTTTAGGGTTGGACGCTTGGGGGGGACAGGGCTCATGGTGTCAATGCTGTTAATAATCGCTTTGCGCTCAGCGCAGGCCGAACCATGGTCGGAGCCGGGTGCCAAGGCCGCTGCCGACAAAAGCTGCCGCAAACCACAGCCATCCGTGCAGGCTCGTGGAAGAAATACCGCCAAAATAGGCCCCGATATTGCAGCCGTAGGCAACTCGGGCACCGTAGCCAAGAAGTAATCCTCCCAACACCGCGGCGAGCAGGGACCTTGCCGGAATGCAAAAAGACGGTGAGAACCTATTGGCAAGGCTGGCGGCTAACAATGCTCCCAGCATGATGCCGAAGTTCATTACAGAAGAAATATCGAGAAACACGCTATTTGATAATGTCGTACTCAGCCCAGGACGGGCCCAGTAAGCCCAGTGTGAGATATCGATACCAACCGTACCAAGTATCTTCGCACCCCACAGAGCGAAGCTAGCAGTTACTCCCCAGGGTCGTCCTGCCAGTATCAATGTTGCCACGTTAACTGCAGCCAGTGCGAGCGCTCCGGCCAACAGCGGCCAGGGCCCTCGCAGCAAAGAGGGAGAAGTGACATGAGTGGTTGCCACGACATTACCTTGTCTGTGTCTCTCATAGGCCGCCGCAGTCAGATATACCGAGACGAACAGCAGCAGACTGATCAGAATCCCGCCGGTGACACCAAACTGATCGGATAGCGCAATCGGTTCAAAGCCGGGTACGCTTTGCCAGTTTTGCCAGTGATAGGTGCCGATAACTGAACCGGCGATAAATCCTGCCAGAGTGACCAGCATGCGTAAATTACCGCCGCCGGCGGTGAATAGCGTGCCAGACGCACATCCCCCTCCCAACTGCATGCCGATGCCGAAGATAAAGGCGCCGCATACCACGCCAAGGTTTAATGGGGCGACGCTGCCGCGGACAGCGATACCGAATATCTCACCCTGCGCGATTAACGGGGTAAAGATTACGACCGTAGTGCCCAGCATAATCATCTGCGCCCTAAGGCCGGCACTGCGACCCGTCTGCGCAACTTCTCGCCACGCGGCGGTAAAGCCGAAAGCTGCATGATAGAGAATGATGCCGGCCGCCAATCCGACGAGAAACAGGCTTGCCTGTCGCCAGCCTAAGTCAGTAAATAAATAGGTATACAGCAGCAGCGCCGCACAAATGCTCAAAGTCAGGCCGGTGCGATTTCGCTGAAGATCATAGACCGTTGAAGTGGGTGCATTGTCTGACATTTTTCCTCCAGTCTTATGCTGGTTAAATTAGGGCTCTGCTAATCTTGCAGAACGCCGAGGCTTCGGGCATTAAAGAACTTCTAATTATGCTGTTTCGCTTTGCATTAGCAGGATAGACTATCAGTAATTCTAACTCACAAGCGGTACCGATGAAGACTGTTTGTTTATTGATTCAATGTTGCTTGATACAAGCTACATTAGCCACAGAGCCATTGGCCATTGATCTGAACGAAGTTCCGTGGGGGCACCTAGGGGCGGCAATGGCTTTCCGGTAGGAGTACGAACCGCGCGTCAGGGTGTGAATCCTAATACGGGCGGCGTTACCTATTACGCGCTGTTTCCAGCGGGCTCGCATTTTGACCTGCACTGGCACAGCTATGATGAGTATGTTGTGGTGGTGGCCGGAGAATTGTCTATTCAGTTGGGAGAGCAAACCCACTCGCTTTCAGTGGGAAGCTACGTGGTCATACCCGGAGAGCTGCCCCACTCCTGGACCGTGCCTGCGGGCGAGAAAGATGCGGTAATCCTGGTGCGTCGTGCAGGTCCTGCTGATTTCCACTTCGTTGATTAACCTCTTTTGGCGGGCATGTTCCTGCCTGCGGGATTACAATTTGTTGCAAGCAATCAAAGGTTTACGGCGAATGGATGGCCTTGCTGCACTGATAATTGGTAGACTTAGGTACTTGGGGCTTTTATGCTCCCACTGTCACTCATAATTATGAGAAAAAACCGAGCGCATACCTAGCAAGCTCCTGCGCACCGAGCAAAGGATACAGATCATGCCAACTAGCGATAAAGCTTTTCATAGAATTCTGACACGCGGGCTTGCCCTTACTGTGAGTGCCACGCTGAGTGCTGGTCTGGCGACTGCCGTCAGTGCCCAGACCGGTGCTCTGGTCGACAACTTCCCGGAGGTGGCGAGTCTCAATAACGCCTTCGACGTGACTCAGGCGGCATTACTCGATGCGATGGCTGAAATTAACGCCAATCCGGAAACCATGCAGGCGCGGATGGAGGTCCAGATGCAGCTTGATATGGTCAAGGATATGGACGGCCATGCCCACATGGGACATAACGGCGGAGAGATGTCCATGGATATGGGCAGCCCCTATGACGAACTGGAGGTAGAGGCCCGGGTTGCGTTGACCGAGATGTTGCGTCAGAGCCACACTGATGAGGCTGCACAAAATGCCTTCTCAGAATCCGCCTCCTTACCCACTCACGCCTGGCGGGTGCTTTCCTGGGGTCGCAAGTTTGAACGGGACATCGCAGACATCTTTGCGAACGGCTCGACGTCTCGATCTCAAAAGCGGGCAGCGGTAGAGGCGGCGATAGAAACCTATCTGACCGATGATGCTCGCCACGCCGTGGCTACCGTTCCCAAGCATGCTGACCTGTATCTGGCACATGACCACGCGGATGGAGCGAAAACGGCTTTCCCACGACTAAGTGCGCTCATGTGGACCAATCAGTGGCTGCAGCTCGCGTCATTGGAGGCAATCGTAGTCGGACAGCTCGATAGCCAGTTCGCCGGGAAAGTGCCGGTTACGCTTGAGCGTTATTGGGCAAAAGTGGGTTCGGATACCGGAATGACGATGTATCCGGTACCGGTAGACATGCCAAGCGCGCCCGCTATAGCACCTTCGTTTTATTCCGAAGCGCCTCAGGCAGCGATGATTATTGATAATCTGAACCGGCTTGAGGTTGCTGTAGCCGACATCATCGCTTATCCCAACCTCGAAAATCGCGACGAGTTGCTGGAAGCAGTTGCAGACGAGTTCACCAAAGATGATGTCAATGTATCCGATGAGATGGAGTACTTACTCTCAGCTCTGAGAGGCGGCATTTTCAATCAAGGTGGTCCGGCGATCGGAGAGCTGGGTCGATCGGAACGCAATCGCTCTCGTGACGCCATGGATATGGTTCACACGATGATTATGTCCGGACCGCAGTAGTCAGAGAACGGATGTGATGACAAAGCGGGTCAATGGCTCGCTTTTTTTGTGTCAGCTTCAGAAGGCTTCAAACCATTGATCAGTTGAACCCGGCAATCAGTTCATAAAGTGCTGCATAGGCATTTTGTAATTCACCCATCGCTGCGTCGGTGTACTCCTGATAATGGATTAACTGGATTTCTGCCCAGTATCGACTCAAGTCGGCGTAGATCTCATTCACTTCCGCCGTATCAGCTGCCGCGAACGCGACCTCGTAGTCTTCCATGCGATTGGCCAGCTGCATTTGAAGTGCTGCAAGTTTCTCATGCGCGGGTGCTGCAAGAAGCGCGTAATAGCGCCTGATCAGATCTTCTGCGCCGNGCTCGGTNCCGTCACTTGTCAGTAGGCCTTTGCGNTCACCGCTNAAAAGCAGCAGGACCTCCTCCTCGGCGGCAAAGGTACTGCTNACAGATACGAGCCACAGCAAACCAAGCAGATTTCGATAGGTCATGGCACTGGTGCAATCGGGTTGGTGGAATAAAAAAGCCCGACGGCGCAAGCGGTCGGGCTTTTATGTCAGGNCTGTGCTCACAGCCTGAGGCGGTGAGACAGACCAGAGCCTCGGACAGAGCCTAGTCGTCGCTGCCGGCNAGAGAGCGCTGCTCTCTTTCTCGTCGTTCAGCCAGCAGGGCCTGATAGCCTTCTTCATCAAGATGCGTGATGGCCAGCCAGGCGTGAGTCATTTCATCGCCCGTTCGGCTGCCGCCATACACCCACTGATCCGGGTCAGGATTGTTNGGGTTGTCGGCTGTGTTGTCNTACCATTGCTTCAGTACCAGCACCGCTCCTGCTGGCAGCAGAGGCGCGACGTCAGGCTCATAAATGTGACTGTGATGCCATGTGGCACTCCAATTAGANATCTGGCTGATCTCTTCCGTGCGACCGGTTTCCGGATAGAAGATCTCCAGCGATGCTGCGTTCATACGCAGATGCCCGTGGGGCTGGAAACTGTCGAGTCGAATTGGATGGTCAAAGCTGTGAAAGCCTTGAGTCATCTGATATCCATTAGGAGGAATAATCAGATCATCCTGCTCCTCAATCCGGTACAGGGCAAGGTCCTGCTTGTAGACGTCATTAGTCGCTTCGTAGTCATCTTCATGAAACCACAAACCGATCTCTACTACGTTATCTTCGATCATGTTGCCCTGAGCTGTCGCGCCAACGCCGCCCGGAAACATGTGAATGCTCCACTGAATCATTGCGCCTTCNGGCAAAGTTCGGCAGACACCTCCAGGAACCATCTCGCCCCATTTNCCCATGGCATATTCTGTAAGCATNCCATAACGCTGAAGTTCGCCTTCTTCGTCTTCCATCCAGACACTTGAATTGGCGTGGTGAACCACAGCAGATGCATCTCCCCTCGGCTTCACCTGAACGGCCTTGATGCAGCGAGAAGCAGTCATGCCCGGGTCTACGAATTCGTTACTCCACAGGTCATTACCATCCGCCGGAATGTCATATGAGCTGGAAGGCACAATCAGATCGGGCTGGCCAAGCTCAGCAGCAAAGTTCCACTCGTTGGGATCTTTAATCTGAGCAGGTGGCAGTGCATTCTCAGGGTCACCCATAGGGGCGCCCGCTTCTACCCAAGAGACAATCGCATCGATCTCGGATTGTTCTAGGCGCCAGTCGCCGAGCAGATCCTGAATGCCGATATGCTGATCGTATGCATACGGAGGCATCTCTCGATTGGCGACTCGATAGGAGATCAGCGGCGCCCAAGGCCGCACCTGGTCGTAGTTCTCAAAGGCCATCGGCCCAATNCCGCCTTCCTGATGGCAAACCACGCAATTTTCATTGATGATTCGGCCAATGTCGCCATTATAGGCCAGCTCGTGGTCGGACTGGGCGATTGTTTCAGTAGCCCCCGCCAGCAGGGCAAGCGCAACAATCCCTGACCAAGCTTTAGCGTTTCTCATATTTCTCTCCCGTTTGATCGTGTGTAGTGGGTCGAAAACTGATCGTACTGCTTAATTTACTATCCCTTTCAGTGTACCCCTTAAAACTCCAGTAAAAAAGCGGGAATTTGTCCTAATTTGGTGCGATTTCTTTACTTTTATTCTCCCGATTTACAAGGATTCTGCAAATTGATGGCGCAGGAAGGTTTTTCAGGCCATNACCTGTGTGTCAGTCTCGCGCCGCTCGCCGCCTGAGTTGGCGCCTCTATAATTGGCAGGCATAAAAAAGGCCGGTTTATGCATAAACCGGCCTTTGTGAGATTTGCCCTACCAGCGAATGCTTAGTCGTCGCTGCCCGCCAGAGAACGCCGCTGGGCCTCGCGACGCTCGGCGAGAAGCTGCTCATAGCCTTCTTCATCGAGGTGAGTCACAGCGATCCAGGCGTGAGACATTTCGTCGCCCGTGCGGCTNCCGCCATANACCCACTGATCAGGATCAGGGTTATTGGGATTATCGNCTGTGTTGTCGTACCACTGNTTGATTACCATAACTTCGCCCGGTGCCAGCAGAGGTGCCACGTCCGCTTCGTAGATGTGGCTGTGGTGCCAAGTAGCGCTCCAGTTTGAGATTTGACTNATAGGTGTGGTACGTCCAGTTTTGGGNTCGAAGATCTCAAGNGATGCNGCGTTCATTCGCAGGTGTCCGTGAGGCTGGAAGCTATCGATACGCACTGGGTGATCAAAAGAGTGGAAGCCTTGGGTCATCGCGTAGCCATTCGGAGGCACAAGGAGATGGCCGTTTTCGTAACCACCGCGAAGGGGATAGAGTCGGAGATCCTGGTTGTAAACGTCATTGGTCTCTTCAAAGTCTTCATCGTGGAACCATAGCCCGATCTCGACCACATTATCCTTGATCATGCCGCCCTCTGCAGTAGCGCCGACGCCACCGGGGAACATGTGAATATCCCAGCGAACCAGCGAGTTCGCTGGCATAGTCCGGCACACACCTTCAGGCATTAACTCTCCCCATTTGCCCATAGCATATTCAGTGAGTTGTCCGTACTGCTGCAGTTCACCTTCATCATCGTAGACATAGACATCAGAGTTTGCGTGATGAACTACCGCCTTGGCGTCACCGCGTGGCTTCACCTGCACCGCCTTGATACAACGGTTTTCGGTAAGTTGAGGGTCAACGAATTCCTTGCTCCATAAGTCATTGCCGTTGGCAGGAATGTCATAGGAGTNCGAAGGTATGATCATGTGNGGTTCNCCAAACATCGGCTCAAAAGTCCATCCGTTGGCATCNGGCAGGTCTGCGGCCGGAGGGNCAACGTCAGTATCACCCATGGGNGCGCCTTGCTGTACCCAAGCGACGATGGTNTCGATTTCTTCCTGCTCGAGTCGCCAATCGCCTTCTAAGTCCTGGACGCCGATATGTTGGTCATAGGCGTAGGGTGGCATTTCCCGATTCTCTACTTTGTAGGAAATCAGCGGTGCCCAAGGGCGAACTTGGTCATAATTTTCAAGCTGCATCGGGCCCACACCGCCCTCGCGGTGACAAACTACGCAGTTTTCATTGATGACTTTGGCAACATCTCTGTTGTAGGTGATTTCGCGCTCTTGAGCGTGGGCACCCAGACCAAAGGACAGAGCGATGGCTCCGCCAAGCAGGGTGGTTGTTCGACGCATAATTCTCATGCTGGTCTCCTTTCTAGAAGCTTTCGGCAAATATCAATGGAAAATAGTAATAGGAGGGCCGGGAAAAGTCTATTTTTCCCGGCCTTTTTCAAGGACTTTGTGCAACAAATTGAAACAGCCTGAAGGTCGCGGGATATGCGGGGTTAATGGGGTTTTTCAGATTTCAGGTGCTTAAAAATAACTTCCTAGTGGCAGAATCAGTGACTGTTCTGAGGCCAAAACAAAATGACCGGCGAAGCGCCGGTCGTTTTGATGCGAATTTCCGGCTAGCGGACGGTGATCCGCTGGTAGACGTTAGTCCAGCAGCACTGATCGCCATTAGAGCTATCTGGTGCATCATGGATATCGACTTTGGTGCTGATAATATAGTCGCCCGGCGCTGAGAACGTCGCATAGACGCGGGCAGTGCCGGCAGGACCAGGAATTTCCAGTTCGTTGGCTTCTGGCGCTCTCCAGAAGTTATAGCGTCGGTCGCTTTCGTTATAAGGGTTTTCCGCTGCCGGCGTGGATTCGTGCGGAGTGAACTCTACGTCACCCGGGCCTTGATACTTCATGAAGGCCACGCCCATAGGCAGAGGCTCCCCGAAACGGGGATCAGTGGGGTCGCGTTCTGCCGGGTCCGATGCGTTAACAACCAGTTCAACGCGCTCTCCCGCACTCACCGCACCGCCCGGATGGTCTTCAATTTGTGCGTACAGCCCAGGCATTTGCTCACCGTCTTCGCCGAGCCCAACTCGTGGTTGCAAGGCTCCCTGCGGTCTCGGTCGAATGAAATCCAGTTCGTAGGCCGATGCACCATAACGGCCAGGCACTTTAAGCTCTTCATTGCTTCCGGTTTTGAGATACCACCACACGTCGGTTTCCCGTTCAGCATTAGGTACGGTGACAGTGAAAGTGCCAGTGGAGCGACCGGGTGGAAAATAGGTAGGCTGAACTCCATCCCATTTTGCCGGCTCGATGCGATTGGCCTCTCCAAGCGGGATGTCCAAGCCTTCTTCATTTCGGTTGATGATGCCGAAAGAGAAACTGGTAGTGCCGTCTTGATTGTCTATCCAGCCCTCGAGCACCGGTATGATAGGCAGCCCATCAGGTGGAGTAAGGCTCAGGAAGCGACCATTATCAGCCGACTGCGCCGATACTGCGATCGCAAACAGGGCAAGCAGAGTCGATGCTGCAGTAGCCAGGAAATTTTTCATCGTAAGCATGGATGTACTCTCCATTTAGTCATTTCAGCTAATCCAGTGATTGAACGGTTGCTAATCCTTATCTCCCGGCAGCAGAATTCCGACGGGACAAGGGGCGCGCGTTTTCGAGCTAGTTTATGTTGCGCACTGTCAATCAGGACAGCTAGGATAGCGGCCAAATCCATTGCCGTCTAGATTAATGAAGCGGCAATCAGTGCCTTTATGTTGTTGTTTTTTTACAAAATGTTACACATCTCAATCAGGATTTTCATAAAACAAGCCAGGAAGTGCGCTCTGCGACTTTATTTGCTGGTCTGCTTTGCTGCGTTCAGCGGGACCCTCCACGGTGCCCTTGATCGGGTTGGTGACTTCGCGCTACTCGATGATCGAGGAACCTTTCACCAGTTGAGCCGTTATCAGCATCGGTCTGCGCTCGCCTTGATGGCGTATGACAGCAGCTGCGCCGAGATGGACGGGATGCTTGACCGCTTTGCGGCCTTGGGTGGTTCGTACGAAAACCAAGGTATTGATTTTGTCTTGTTGGATGCGAGAGATCTTGGTCGGGAGGTCGCCCGTGCACTCGATCTGCCACTTCCTCTGTTGGAAGATGATGGGCAGTTGGTGTCGGAGACTCTGGAGATCACCCGGGCCGGCGATGTGCTCGTGCTTAATCCTCAGAGGCTATCCGTTTACTACCGGGGGGATAGCAGCGCGGCTCTTAACGATGCACTAAATGCAGTTGTGGACGGCAGTGTTGAGGACACGATTGCTGTCGGAACGGCCGGTTGCATGATTGATTTTCCAGTCCGGAGCCGGCATCTCGAATCGCCTCCGGATTATGTGTCAGAAGTGGCGCCTATAGTGATTGATAGCTGTCTAGATTGCCATGTGCAGGGTGGGGTGGGCCCTTTTGCGATGGACTCCTATATCATGCTGCTCGGGTGGTCGCCCATGATTCGCGAGGTGCTGCTGAATAAGCGCATGCCGCCAATGCAGGTCGATCCCTATATCGGGCACAGTGACAGCGCCAGAGGGGTTTCTAAGCAGGATTTGCAGACCCTGATTCACTGGATTGATGCCGGTGCTCCAAGGGGTGAGGGAGAGATTGATCCGCTGGAGCAGCACATGCGATCAGACAATGAATGGGTGCTTGGAGAGCCGGATTACATTGTTCGGGGGCCTGAACATTCGATACCTTCCACCGGCGTTCTTGATTACTACTACAATAATATCGAACTGCCTTTTACCGAAGACAAGTGGGTCAAAGCAGTGCAATACCGCGCGGGTGATCCGTCTGTACTTCATCATTTGATTACGTTTGTGTCCGAACATGAAGAGGATTTCTGGGGGGCAGAGCGTGTCAACAATTCAGTTAGCCGTCGCTTCGTCGCTGGCTACATCCCCGGCAAGGATAACGTCTATGAGTTTCCCGAGGGAGTCGGCGCTTTTATTCCGGCCGGTAACCGCCTGTCAATGCAGTTCCACTACGTTACCAATGGCCAGTCTACGGTAGATCAGACTCAACTGGGCCTGTATTTCAGCGACCAGCCCTTGCCACGCGAGCAGCGAGTTCAAGCGATCGGCACGCGCTTCGTGCTTCCTCCCAATACGCCGGAACTTGCTCTGCAAGCCAGCCACTTGCTTGATGAAAACATTATGGTTACCGGTGTACGTGCACGTATGAATTATCGCGGGAAAAAAATGCGCTTTGAGGTAGAAGCACCGAGCGGCGTCAGTACGCAGTTATTCAGTGTGCCGGCGTTCAACTATGGCTGGCAGCCTCATTACCTGCTTGACGAGCCCGTTTCTGTCAGTGCTGGCTCGACGCTACGTGTGACGGGCGCTTTGGATAATTCAGCGTCGAATCCTACCAACCCAGACCCGGACCTTGAAATCCCATTCGGATTCAACAGTTGGGAAGAGATGTTTACGGGGTATTTTACTTACTATCAGAGCCTAGACTGATGTCGGAAGGCGCACTCTTCGATCGCTCCAGCTTCAATCTGGAGCGTGTCATCCAGGCGCAGGCCCAACTGCACTATGCTTATCTGCTTGGACTCCAGCTCAGGGTCTCTCTTCAGGTTTCAGACGCTGATGTCGAGCGCCGGATGTTCCGGCTTTTCTTAAACGACGTTGCCCGTGCCTGGTTCTACCTAGGCGTCGGGGAAGCAACTTTAAGACTATCGTTTCATCGGGCGCAAAGTGCCCGCTTACAAAACTGGGTCAGAGTCTGTGGTGCCGATGACTAAGCAAACTTTCTATGGATGGAAAATAGTCTGGGCGATTCTCGTGCAGCTGACATTCACCAGCGGTCTGAGCTTTTATAACCACGCTATCTACCTCAACGCGCTCGCGGCCCAGCCAAACTTTGATGTGCAGTCGGCCTCAACCGCCGTTTCTATTTTCTTTCTGAGCGCCGGCTTTACCGGTCTCTACGTGGCCAAGCTGGTTCAGGATTATGACCCTCGGGTGAGTATTGCGCTCGGCGCCTTAATGGCATCCCTGTCTTTGTGCGCACTTCCTTTTGTCGCCAACCTAGTTCAGCTGTTTGCCGTCTATNTAGTTTTTGGTGCAGGCTTTGCGGCATCGGCGCTGATNCCTGCNACAACCCTCGTGACTCGATGGTTTCAGCGCCGGCGCGCAATGGCGTTGTCAGTGGCCTCGACTGGTTTGTCGCTGGGTGGAGTGGTGTTAACTCCGTTGAGTGCCTCCATGATCGACACTTTAGGTTTCAGACTGGCCATGCCGCTGCTGGCCTTGCTGTTTGTCTTGGGTGTTATTCCGGTAGCGCTGATCTGGTTGCGTCCTGATCCGGAATCAATGGGTTTGTCGCCTGACGGGGATTTGCCTGTGCAGAGTGAGAACAGTTCCGAACAGAAACCGGCTGCTGATAGCACCAGAGCGTCAGAGCTTGGTTTTACTTTTCAACAGGCCCTCAGGAGAAGTTTTTTTTGGGGAACCAGTCTGGCCTACATCTTTATCATGCTGGCACAAGTCGGAGGAATAGCACACCAGTATGGTCTTGCGCGGGAGCTGCTCGATGATGCTCAGACAGCGCTGGTGGTCGCCATCCTGCCTGTGGCTAGCATTATGGGTCGTCTGATCGGCGGCTGGGTTGTAGAGCGGGGCTCAATTAAAGTGTTTGCCGTGAGTATGATGCTGTTGCAGGCCGGTTCGCTTTCCTTGCTGGCCGGTGGGTTCAGTGTCGTGACCTTGTGTGCGGGACTGTTCCTGTTCGGAGCCTCCGTCGGTAACTTGCTCATGCTCCAGCCTCTGATTCTGGCCGAGGCATTTGGCGCACGAGAGTATGCGAGGATTTTCTCAGTAAGCAATCTCATGTCCTCGATGGGCACTGCCATCGGGCCGGCCCTACTTGGCTTCGTTTATGTTGCCAGTGATGACCGCTACATGACGTCTTATCTTGTTGCCTCAGCAGCGGGCTGTGTCGGTCTGATGCTATTTTTATCAGGAGGCCAACTGCCCCANTCAAAAAGTCCTACGGCGGAGAAATGAGTCGGNTTCTGNCTACTTGAACGGGTGAGGNTTCCTGANATTANATGCACACTGTAACTGATCGCTCTGACTTGCCGGAGATGGCCTGATGGCTGAATCGATATTCTCAGACTCACTNGCGTGANGTAACTATNNTCANAAGACTTNTTGTGGGATTGCTGTTGTTGTTCGTTCTCGGGCTGGACTTCAGGTAGCTATCCCGTAGCANAGAATTTTGCTCGGGTTCTGGAAGCGCTGTNATCTTTATTNGCCGCTGTCACGAAATAGTAACGACTTGCAGCTAGGCTGCTACTNGTATGAACACTCTTGAGATTGATCCTCAGTTTACGTCCTATCTGCGGGAACCACCCAGATTATCCTACTCCAATCCGGAGGACCCGTGGCTTTCTAGGCACTTGGTGTCTTCGCTAGAGGTGCTGTTGGGCCGTAATCGTATGGAGCGGATCTACTATCGGTCAAAGAATCGGGGTTTGTCTGTGCAATCGTTCTTTGCCGCTGCGCTTGAAGAAACACAGATCGACGTCCAGTTCGATTCTTCAAAACTTGAATCCATTCCCAAGACCGGACCGCTAATGTTCGTGGCTAACCATCCGTTCGGCGTGGTTGATGGCATTGTCCTATGCGACCTCGCCCTGAAGGTTCGGGGTGAGATCCGCATTATGATCAATTCTCTTTTATGTCAGGATAAAGACCTTGCCCCATATTTTCTGCCCATAGATTTCGAGCCAACCAAGAAAGCCGTCGCGACAAACATCAGATCTAAACAGCTTGCGCTGGAATTCCTCTCGCAAGATATTCCGGTATTAATCTTTCCTTCCGGCATGGTATCCACCGCTGGGGGGTTTGGTTTCGGCCCGGTCATCGATGCGCCGTGGACAACATTTGCGGCCAAAGTAATCCGGGAAGCCGAGGCAAATGTCGTTCCCGTATTTTTTCACGGGGCCAACAGCCGAAAATTCCATGTTGNTTCGCACTTTGCCGAACCACTCCGCATGGCGCTGCTGATCCATGAGGCGNTGCGCAAGTCCGGGGAGTCTGTCAAAGTTGAGATAGGGACCCCGATCTGGTGGGAAACTCTGGCCAGGCAGGGAGGGCGTTCTCAGCTGACCGACTATCTGTATCAGCAGGTTCAGAAGCTTAGCAAGTCTTGATTCGTCGCTTTCGTGCAGAAGCTAACTATTGCTCCACTGTCCCAGAGTCAGCTATTNGTTNNCCGAACGCGTTTTCGGGCNGGCCGTGANAGGGTCGCTGCGACCGACTTCATCGCCCGATCTATGATGAGGCCTTCGCTGACTATTTTTACTGTCCCTGCTTTCATCTCATGGGCAAGCGTGTGTCGGCTGATTTCCAGCACTCTCAGGCCTTCGCTGTTGGAAAAAAACAGTTTGTCGATGCTCTCGATTTTCGAGGCCAACGCACAACGGAGTCGCTCGCCTGATGTGCCTCTGAATTCAATCCAAGAATTGAGCGGAAGTCTGTCAATTTGCGCTAAAGTATGGTCGTCTCTCTTCAACGGCGGTATTTCTTTGCGACCGCGGGTCGAAAGTATCGCCTTACTGGAAAGTGATTCTTGAGTCTTCGAGTGCGACGGCCCGATTCCCGCCTCAGCCTGATAGAAGGTGTACTCCTGTATCTGCTTCAGCTGTCGAATAATCTTGGAGATCTTCGTTTTTGATGCGCCTCCGATGCTCAGAAATTTGTGCAGATTCTCAAGCAATCTTGGATTGACTCGTTCGAATCTTTCGAAATCACCTGACTGTTTCTCCGGTTGCATTGTCCACAGCATGACATCAAGCGTGGAAATCACGGATTTCCATGACTGGCCCTCTGGTCCTTCTTTCATGACTAATTTGAACAAAAAATCATGAATGTAGGTTGCCAGCAAGCGCTGGACAAACGGGTCCAGGTCCTGGTTGCAAATGCACTCGTTAATTTTCTGGCGGATGTAGGCATTCAAATCTTCAGCATGCTCCGCGAGAGTATTTAGACTACGAATTTGGCTTTCCAGAGCAGGGTTGGTGCCTGCAGCGAGGCTTTTGGCTTGTCTGAGTTCGCTGAGCAGGCCTTCGACATATTCGTCGTCTGGCTTGGGCTCGTTGAGNAGCATCTTCAGGACGCGCTTTGAAGATTGATAAACAGAATTGCTGTGCAGCGTNGACGGCTGGGTCCAGCCGATCCCTGCCTGAACGAGTTCATCGATCAATATTCTGGCAGGGCTGTCTGGACNGTCAAAAAAAGCGGAATCTGAAAGGGCGATTTTCATAACTGCCAGTTGTGTCCGACTGACCAATTCTTTCGTAACTGCTGGCAGAGCNTCGTTTTTTCCAACGGCATCAAACAGAAGCANTACCAGATTGATCAAGTCTGCTGATTNTGCTGGAATTGGGTCTAGCTCATCGCTGCTCTGGGCTTGCCTGAGAGTTTTGTTAATCGCCTGTGCAACACCAGCGGTGCTGATCGAAGCAGTTATCCCACCGGNGTGGGGCGAGTNNTANAGGTTTGACTGAACCCTGTCGAGAAGCTTCAGCAGCAGTGCGCGTTGNTCTTNAATCCGAAGTGCATCAGTTGCTAATTCTACGTTTGGTGCGATGACGATGTCTGCTGTGGCTTGCTTGGCCAGTGTGTGCGATTGGCCACTGTCGCTGTGGAGAAGANGCTGCAGGCGAACCAACCAGTCGTTTCGCGCGCTCTCCGGTGCAATTCCGGCAGCAGTCGCCGGTTCAGTTGACGTCAGTCTGTCAGGTACGGGGGAAGGAGAGGCGCCTTCGTAAGTCTGTGGTTCCAGTTCGTTCCCAGCTTGTGGTTGCTCTCCAGTCTGCTGAGATAATGGCTCTTGGGAATCAGTGAAAGACGTTTCAGCAGGTTTCGCCGAGCTTTGCATGGCTGTCTCCAGCCCCGGCATTACACCCATGCTCGCCAGCATGGTGTTGCTTTTGGCTACGACAGCCTCCAACTCCCCGAAGACAGATAGATCGAACTCTCGATAAACTATAAGCAGATGCTGGGCGTCAAGCTCCAGAGGCTTGATCGCTTCATTAAAACAGTCTCCGATTTGCTCAGGGTCAATAGGATTGTTGGTCTCATCGACACGAATGCCAGGCANCAGTGACTCCAGTCTTGCCGTGAAATTGCGCATGCCGNCAATGTCAGATATGCCACGCTGTTTGATCATCTCTTCNATGGCTACCATTACTTCGAGATGATCGTGGTCGATCTGGTTCAGGTCTTCAAATTTANCGGTCTCNGCTTCTNTANGGGAGCTTGCCGGAACACCAATTTCATCAAAGTAGCTGTNGAGGTTNTCCATGAAGCGCTTGCCTATGCTGGCAGCNTCTTTACCGATGGCAGGGGGCTTTNATCCGACGGTCCGGGACGCTCGCGNTTCAAATTCTGAACGCGCACTGGCCAGAGCCCGCATTACCAGCTTGGTCAATGCTTTGGATGCTGCAACTTTGATGGAATNAAGTTGGTTTTCCATGGTGGCTCATTTTATCTGTACCTGCTGACCTGTGCGCTTCTCATGTNCGGGTCGAGTTGTCTCTGTCAGGGACGCTTCGACGCTATCTGCCTGTTTGTCTTGGAATACTTTCCTAAGGTCTGTGCGATGATCCAGGTCGTTTTGTGACAGGAGAGGAAATCACAATACGTCTGAGATAAGTATAGTTCAATGCTCATTATAAGAAAAATAACGTTTTACTTCAGTTGCTTACAAATTTATCCGAAGATGATTGACCGGAGTGCGATCTGGCATCACTGTCGATTCAGCGCGGTCAATGATCAAGTCACCTTGGCTCTTACAGAAAAGCGCTCCTGCCTGAATCGGCCCTCTGAAAGTGTTTGCTTGAGAATAGCAGCACTTCTGGCAATTTCGTCAAAAGACAGAAACAAAGGCGAAAACCCCAGTCTGAGCAGGTTCGGTGCACGAAAATCTACTATGACTCCTGCCTCAATCAGCGCCTGGCTGATTGGAAAAGCGTCGCTGTGGGAAAAGCTCAACTGAGCGCCTCGCTGTTTAGGTTCTCTCGGAGAGACCAGAGTGAGCGACTCGCAGGCTGGATCTCCTTCGAGAAGGGACAAAAACATTGNACTCAAGGCTAGCGACTTTTCCCGGAGNTGGGTGGCAGTNAGTCCCTCNAAGCATGAAAGAGCAGCATCGAGCGCTGACATGGAAAGAATGCAGGGCGTGCCGGTTTGCAGTTGGTTTATGCCTACGTCAGGCGCATACTCCGGTTCGAATGCAAAGGGCTGTCTGTGGCCCATCCACCCCTGCAGGGGATGTTGAAGCTTGGCCTGAAGTCGTGAGGCTACATAGAGAAACGCAGGAGCTCCCGGTCCTCCGTTAAGAAATTTATAGCCACAGCCNACGGCGAAATCTACCTGACAGTCATCCAGCTCAAGTGCCATTACGCCGGCACTATGGGATAGATCCCAGATTACCTGCAAATCATGATCATGTGCCAGCGCAGTCAGCCGCTGCATGTCATGTACTTTGCCAGTTCGGAAATTGACATGGGTGAGGAGTAAAACATCCGGTGATTGGGCGATGCTCTCTTCCAGATTCTCTNCAGCAACCAATCGGAGCTCGGCGCTGATGCTGTGTTCACGCAACAGTTTTATCAGCCCTTCAGCGATATACAGATCCGAGGGAAAATTGTCTCGCTGGCTTAGGATGACGGGGCGCTCGCTTTTTCGGCCTGTCAACGCGGCCGCCAGCAATTTGAACAAATTTACTGAAACAGAATCGCAGCACAGAACCTGACCCGGTGCTGCGCCGATCAGTGGTGCAATCTTCTCGCCCACGGTCACTGGCAGATCAATCCATTGGTGTTTGTTCCAGCTGGAGATTAGGTCATTGCCCCATTGCGACTCGATCACTTCCCGGACACGGTGCTTCGATGCCGTGCTCAGTGGTCCCAGAGAATTGCCATTCAGATAGATCGTATCTGCAGGCAATTCAAAATGTCGGCGATGTGTCGCGAGAGGGTCCGCGGTATCGAATTTAACGACGTCGTCTTCAGTCATTGGGCGAGCCGGGATTTGAGCGTGCTCAGAAACAGGTGGTAAGCCGGTGTGCCGGGATGTATCCAGTCAAAATGGCCGGCGCCTGCGGCAATTGAAAGAGGCAGAAGGTCTTGCGGGAAATGGTCGAGCGGCACGATCTCGTCATTGTCGCCATGCAGCAGCATGCTGGTCGGGTTCAGCGCCTGCTTCACCGGATTCGCCAAGGCGTAAAGCTCTGGCCCATCGTCCAAGGAAACTCCGATAAAAGCAGGCCCCGCAGTCTGACAGCTATTGGTTCCCTTGCTGTAAGTCTCCATGTCCACGATTGCCGCCAGCCCGATGACTGCTTTCACCGGGGTCAGATCTGCACCGGCCATCAGCGCCAGGTGACCGCCCGCGGAGTGGCCTGCAACTGCGACCCGTGACAGATCAATAGGGTATGAGGACAGGAGTTCAAGCTGTGACAGTGCGAGCTGGATGTCCTCAAGGGTGCTGGGCCATCCACCTCCGGGATCTCCGGTGCGGCGATATTCAAGTGACCAGACTGCGAACCCTGAGTGGTTCAGGGCGGTCGCGAGCGGGCGTGAGTGATTGACGTCGAAACTGTTCAGCCAGCAACCTCCGTGGATGAGTATCACAAGAGGCGCGTTTGCGTTCGTGTCAGTCACCCACAGGAGTCCGTACTGCAACTCCTTGTCGCCATAGGTAACCGTTGCGTCGGGTTCCCGATAGGGCAGTGTTTGCAC
>NZJB01000090.1 GCA_002691885.1 Gammaproteobacteria bacterium | reverse complement strand
CAGATAGACGTCGTAATCCAGACCAGCCTGATCGGCGAAGGATTTAAACAGCGCAGGCACTCCACCGATGCCTTCGTTGTTGAGATCCATCACCGTTGACGCGCGGTAGTGTCTTACCGGAGATCCCCATCCGTAGGTAAAGCTGTTGCCAATGAAGAGCGCGCTCGTGCGTGCCATTGCCATTGTGCTCAGGCTAAAGATTAAAAATGATAGCAGTAGTTGATGGAGTTTCATGTGAGGGGTCTCCCTGTCTTGTTTTTATTGTCCGGGTCTTTTCAGCCGCTAATTTCGAGAGAAACTGAGGGTTCATGCCGGTTTGCCAACGCAGGCAACACATCTGTTATGCTCAAGCTTAATTCGATAAGAGCGAGCTCACAATGAAAAATAAAGCCAAGCCGTCGATTACACGCCGGGATTTTCTGAACGGGTTTGCACTCGGTGTTGCTGCAGGTTCCGGTCTCTCCCCTCTTGAGCTGCTTGCACAGAGCGGTGGCCAGGCCGCGTCATCAAGCGGTTTCTATCCACCTGCACTGCAGGGTCTGCGGGGCAGCCACGTCGGCTCTTTTGAGACCGGCCACGCCATGCGGGACGGACAAAACTGGACCAGTTCGGATGCCGGCGATGGTCAGTACGATCTGGTGGTTGTCGGCGGCGGCATCAGCGGTCTGGCCGCAGCATATTTTTATCGAAAGCAGAACGGGCCGCAGTCCCGGATTCTGATTCTGGATAATCACGATGATTTTGGCGGGCATGCCAAGCGAAACGAGTTCCGTTATGGGGACAGGATGTATCTGGTGAATGGCGGGACGCTGAATGTGGAAGCGCCGTCGCAGTACAGCACGGTCGCCGCCGGCTTGCTCTGGGAGTTGGGTATTGATCGCACTCGCTATTTTGAAAAGAACAGGGATATGTTCTCGTTTTACCGGGACAGCGGACTGCAGGGGAGTCGTTTTTTTGACCGCGAATCTTTCGGTCAGGATAAGCTGGTCGTTGGCTATGACGACTTGCCGATTGCGCAGGCCATAGCTCAATCTCCCCTGAGCGATGAGGCGAAAAGAGATGTGGTTAGGCTGTATGAATCGACTGAAAATTACTTTCCCGGACTGACCGCTGAGCAGACCCGGGAAAAACTGACCAGAATGAGCCACAAGGAATATCTGCTGGATGTCGTCAAGGTACATCCGGATGTCGTGAAATTGTTCCAGTCATCTTTTCATGGTTCTCTGGTCGTTGGGCCGGATGCGATTCCGGCAATTTACTTCCGGGACAATGGCTTTCCGGGATTTGCCGGTCTGAATATTGATGATTTGCCCCCGGGGCTGTTGATTAATGAACCGGGAGGCGCGCACGGGCGGGAAAATCGAAGGCGGGCGAACAGTGGCGACCCGGACATGTATTTTCCGGATGGAAACGCAACCATTACCCGGCTTTTGGTACGGGCTTTGGTGCCCGGCGTGATTGAGGGGCAGGACACGGACGATATTGTCACAGCAAGCGCGGATTACAGTCGCCTTGACCTGCCTGAAAATAACGTGCGAATCCGTCTGAACAGCACGGCAGTCAACGTTCAGCACCAGAATGATAATCAGGTGATCACTCAATACGTGACAGGTGGCCGCGCTTACTCGGTCAGAAGCGATGCCGCTGTGATGGCGTGCTGGCATACCGTGATTCCGCATATCTGTCCGGAGTTGCCAGTTCAGCAGAAACAGGCTCTGTCCTATGGCAGTAAGTCACCGCTGGTTTATGGGGGTGCCTTGCTCAGAAACTGGCGTGCCTTTGTAGACGCCGGTATTTCCTCAGTGACGGCACCGACCAGTTTTTACTCCAGGATTGGTCTCCAGGCCTCCGTGTCCATGGGGGATTATAAGGCGCCACGCGACCCGGACGAGCCGATCGTGCTGCGATTTTCCGCCTATTTTGATGCGCCGGGCCGAGGTCTGAATAGGCGGGAGCAGCATCTGGCGGGTCGCCGGGAAATGCTGGCGACCTCTTTTGACACCTTTGAGAAGAAACTGAGAGATCAGCTTATGCGTTCTCTGGGATCGGCGGGTTTCGATGACGAACGCGACATTGTTGGCCTGACGGTAAATCGATGGCCCCATGGATATAGCTATTCCTACAACCCGCTCGATGAACCCGCCAAATGGGCCTACTCCTCTACGGATGAAAGGCCGTGTATCGTTGGCAGCAAACCGGTCGGGCGCATCACCATTGCCAATTCAGATGCCGCGGCCAGCCCTCACACTGATGCTGCAATCAATGAGGCGTATCGAGCAGTCAGCGAGGTACTGCATGCCTAGCGGCTGAAAGACTCCGGCAGCGGCGCTGCGCGCCTGCCGATGATCAGGAGTCCAGAAAACGGATCAATTCCGCGTTGACGAGTTCCGGTGCCTCTTCATGGGGATTATGCCCGACCTCAGGAATCAGAAACACCTCGCCATTGGGAAATTGCCCGGCAGCGTGGCGTGCCTCATCAGCGAAGCTTAGGTAATCTTCCTCTCCGCCCAGAACCAGGGTTTTGGTCTGTATGTGTTGCCAATCATTCACAACGGTATCCATGGCTCTCATCTGGCCCGCCAGTCGACTGACGTAGGCCATGCGGGGCCAGTCTCCACTGAGTCGGTTACCGAAGCGAATGCGCATGTGCTTCAGATAATCAGGGCTCCAGGTAACATAGTTTTCGCGTCCCCAGCGCAGCAGCGAGTCGTAGACTTCTTCCATGTCGGGGTTAGCATCAACTTCTCCTGACAGCGGATCAAAGCCCCGGCCCTGACGGCGATCGGTGAGCCCCACCTGGTTGATGGTTACCAAGTGTGTGGTGCGTTCCGGATAGAGAAACGCAAATCGCGTTACCATCTGGCCTCCGATCGAATGTCCTACTACGGCAGCCCGTTTAATATTCAGATGATCCATGAGTCTGGCTGTGTTCGATGCCCACAGGTTAATACTGTAAGGAATCACGGGCTTGGAAGATTTACCCCAGCCGAGCCGATCTTTCACGATGACCCGATAGCCTTGTTCTGCCAGAGCGGCGATTTGTTTCTGCCAGTACCAGCCATAATAAAGACCTCCGTGATGCAAGATCACGTTGCGTCCATTATTGCGACCGGTCGGAGCGACATCCATGTAGGCGAGCCTGACGTCCTGATTGTAGACCCGGAAGTTCATGTAACTGACGGGATAGGGATAGTCGATTTCTTCCAGATTGATTGAAATCGGCCCCCAGTTTTCTGGTGCACTGGCAGGGGGTGCGGTCTGAGCTTGTGCGATGAACGGCACCATCACCAACAGCAGCGCGAGAATCGCACACCGGGCTCTCTGGACCTTGGGAAGTCTGACTAACAATTCGCGAGGCTTGATAGTTGCAATCATGGTTGCGGTAGCTCCTTGCCAGTTATTCTCAGAAATCATAAAGGAAAAACCCAGCCGGCTCAAAACTCCTGTCGGCGCTCACTCTCTGACTGTTTGGTAGAATGATTTCGTTGAGTTGCGCGAACGCAACAGATTGGCCATCATGCGGGACCTATGCCTCGATCAACACATAGCGTAAGGCCCGCCACTACAAAGAGTGACGGTCCCCGTGATGCGCACTCCCTCCAATCCAATTCTGAGTTCTATCTCGTCTACCCAGGCAATCTCGATACTCGCACCGGCGGGTATACCTACGACAAGCGCTTGATTGAGGAACTCGGTCAGTTGGGTCTTCGAATCAATCCGGTTTCCCTGCCCCAGTGCAGCCCGGACATGAGCCAGGGCGCAAGGCTCAGGGTTCAGGAAAAACTGGTGGCAATTCCGGAGGGTTCCGTAGTGGTAATAGACGGGCTTGCACTGGGCGTGCTTGACCGCGAAACCACCGAAGTACGCCACCGCCTGCGTCTGGTTGCGCTCTGCCATCATCCACTGGCTCTGGAGTCCGGTCTGAACTCTGCCGAGCAGTCCCAGCTGTTTGAATCTGAGCGGCGGGCGCTCGCGAACGTTCACGCGACGCTGGTCACCAGCGACAGCACCCGGCGTATTCTGACAGACGATTTCGGCGTATGTGAAGACAGCATCACCGTCGCCGTGCCGGGTACTGACCGCAGACCATTCGCTGAGTGCACGGGGAGCCCGCCCCGTCTCCTGACCGTGGGGTCATTAACTCGGCGCAAGGCGCACGACGTTCTGATCTCGGCGCTCGCCGATGTTGCAGCACTGGACTGGGAAGCCCGGTTTGTGGGGGGGGATCACTTCGATGCCAAATGGGCGCAGAGATTGCGTGCGCAGGTGGCTGCGGAAAACCTCGAGCACCGTATTCAGTTTGCCGGCCTGGTGCCGGATGTCGAACCCGAATATCAGCAGGCGGATGTCTTCATTCTACCCTCAAGGTTTGAAGGTTACGGAATGGTTTTCGCTGAAGCACTGTCAGCTGGATTGCCAGTGATTGCTGCGAAAGCCGGTGCAGTACCCGATTTGGTTCCCGGCACAGCAGGTCTTCTNGTCGTCCCCGACGATCCTGAGGCCTTGGCCGGGGTTATTCATAAGNTACTCACTACCGCAGGGTTGCGTCAGCAGCTTCAACAAGGCGCNAGGGNATGCGCANCAGAATTGCCAACCTGGCGAGACAGCGCAGAAAAAGTGTGCAGGCGACTCAGGGAGGTGAGTCAGGCATGACGGGCTTCAGTGTGGATTGGTTGAATCTGAGGGAAGCTGCTGATCAGCAGGCGCGGAACGTCGAATTATTGCGTGTCGCTGCCACGTTCGCTNCTTCTGGTGGGGATGCGCAGGCGGTTGTGGTAGATCTGGGTGCGGGCACGGGTTCGACCTACAGAACATTCGGCCAACATGGCTTTTCAGCTGAATTTACGTCTACCTGGCGCCTTGTTGACAACGACAGAGAACTGCTCGGAGAAGCGGCCNGTCGCGCGGATCAAAATCGCCGGATTGAAACCTATGAGCTTGATCTGAACNATGTTGCACAGTTGCCGCTGACAGCAGTNCGACTTATCACTGCCTCTGCGCTGTTTGATCTGGTCTCGGCCCCGTTTATTGACCGCTTGATCGCNGAAGTGGATGNGGCCTCTGCAGGCCGGCCAGTAGGNATCTATGCGGCGCTCAACTATGACGGTTCAACCTGCTGGGATCCGGTGCACCCATTTGATCAGCAGGTGCTGGAGGCATTCAATGAGGACCAGACCATGGATAAAGGTTTTGGGCCTGCACTTGGGCCTGACGCCTGTGCTTATGTAAAGCAAGCTCTGGAGCAGGCTGGCTTCGGTGTGCAGCTAGCGACAAGCCCTTGGCAACTCGAAGGTAAGGACTCACAGCTGATAGCTGAATTGATACAGGGAATCGGCCGCGCGGTGCAGTCACGCCCCCAGATAACGCGGGAGGACATCACTGATTGGCTNGCGTTTAGGCTCGCCCACGTTACGACTGGCTCTTGCAGGGTGGGTCACACTGATTTGCTGGCCGTCCGAGAATAATTAAACGCCGACTGAACTTCAGGCAATTGACCGGACAAATCTGCCTGTCNAAGCTGTGTCACTGACAGAACCTAATAAGAATAAAGCAAACCTGTTGGTGCAACAGGGCGTATTCCCTATTCNCCGNCCAANCGGGTCGGTCCGTCTATCAAGGAGCAGTGATGTCGATCATTTTTTCGCATCGTTCGCTGATGTTTTGTCTATCGGGATGTGCGCAGGCCTGNTTTGCAGCAGGCGCTTACGCCGAAGCGGCCGANTGGCANATAGACCCTGATCATTTTTCTATCGTCTTCGAGGCTGATCACATTGGTTATCAGCAGCAGCTTGGTTTTTTTCTTGAGGGTTCGGGACGGTTTCGCTTTGATCCCGAAACAGATGTACTGAGTAGTGGAAGTGTNGAAATTGTGTCAGGCAGTTTGTTCAGTAATCATGATGCCCGCGACAATCATCTCAAGGGCAGGGATTTTCTGAACGCNAGACGGCATGCTTTGATTGTCTTTGAGGTGTCGGAGTATTTTGTTGCCGACGGTGTCTTGCGGGGCAATCTGAAGATGCTCGATGAAACACATCCGGTAAATCTTGAGGTTGTAGTGAATANGCAGGCGGTCTATCCGTTCGGACATCGTAAAGAAACTTTGGGCATTTCAGCCAGCGCTNTCATCCTTCGTAGTCAGTGGGGNATGGATTATGGTGTTGCCAACAATATGGTCGGAGATGAAGTTAAGTTGCGTTTCGAATTCGAAGCTATCCGACAGTGAGAGTACTATANAGCGACACTTGACCCTATCTAAANAACCTGGAAATACAGAATTTTGAAGCTGACAGTATTTGCACGTAGAATAATNAACCATGACTGAACCGACTGTAAACAGAATGTCTGAGGCNCGCATCCCNACGGAATTCGGGGAGTTCGTCCTTGGCTACTACGACAACAGCCTTGATGACAAAGCCCATCTGACNTTTCACATGGGTGATATCTCGCATAAATCTGACGTGTTGGTGCGTGTACATTCGGAATGTTTGACTGGCGACATCTTCGGCTCGCGGCGCTGTGATTGTGGCGAACAGCTTGATCATTCATTGCGCATGATTGCCGAACAGGGCGCTGGTCTNCTTATTTATCTGCGACAGGAAGGAAGGGGTATCGGTCTTCTACAGAAAATACATGCCTATAACCTGCAGGACAAAGGGCATGATACGGTTGATGCCAACTTGCTGCTTGGTCACGCAGCCGATGAGCGCAGNTACATTTTGGCGACGCTGATTCTGAAGGACCTGAATATCCACTCAGTGCGACTGATTACTAACAACCCTGANAAGATCTCAGCGCTGGAGGCTGACGGTATTGCAGTCAGTGAGCGGGTGGAGCTCAAAGATTTTATTAACGCTGACAATTCGAATTATCTGATTACCAAGGTCAAGCGGATGAACCACCTGCTGAACGTGCCCGACGAGGCNGCTCCGCTCGCTGACGNAATTCATGANTCTGAATAAGGAGATTGAAAACTGGTTGCGGGAGCGCACTGCGGCCTTCTCTTTTTCTTACAGACCCTTTATCACGCTGACTTATGCNCAGAGCTGGGACGGCAGCATCACTACCCGGTCAGGAGAGACGCTCTGTTTCAGCGGACCAGAAGCCACTCGCCTTACCCATCAGCTTCGAAGCCTCCACGATGGCATTCTGGTGGGTATCGGAACCGTGTTGAGCGATGATCCACAGCTGACCGTTCGAGAGTGGGAAGGAGACAATCCCCAACCCATCGTGCTGGACAGCCAGCTACGAACGCCAGCGAGCGCAAAAGTTTGCCACCATCCTGATAAACGATGCTGGATCTTGACTGTAAACGNGCCGAGTGCTGCCTTGAGCCATGAAGCAACGGTAATACGTTTGGACGANACTGGCAGTGAAGATGCGGAAGTTCCCCTGCTCCGGGCAATGTCACTGTTGCGGGAGCGAGGTATCCGTTCCCTGATGGTCGAAGGTGGAGCAGCCGTCATCACTTCCTTCCTGAAAGCAGGGCTGGTTGACGCCCTGGTGCTGACACTGTCACCAAAACTGGTTGGTGGTTACAAAGCTGTGGATGAACTCCTGATTGGTGGCGATAGGGACTCCCCCAGCATTACGTCGGTTCATTCATGTCAGGTCGGTGATGACATTGTAGTTTGGGGGGATCTTCAATTCGGCGGATATTCGTCATGAAGTCACAGCAGCTCTGGTTTAGTGGCCCTCACTCGGTTGAGGTGAGAGAGAAAGAATTGCAAGTCTCCGGAGCGCGTGATGTGCTGGTGAAAAATGTCTGCTCAGCTATCAGTGCGGGGACTGAGATGCTGGTGTTTCGTGATCAGCTTCCTGATTCTCTGGCTCTGGATGACGGTATCGAGGCGCTGTCCGGTCAGGCCGTGCAGTATCCGCTCCAGTATGGTTATGCCTGCGTAGGTAAAGTTGAAGCAATTGGGGCAGACGTAGAGCCAAACTGGTTTGGCAAAACGGTATTCTCGTTTCAACCTCATTGCAGCAGTTTTCTTGCAACCCCGGCGGCCCTGATTCCGGTGCCAGCAGATATTGATCCCTATGCTGCGGTCTTTCTGGCGAATATGGAAACTGCGGTTAATTTCCTGCTCGATGCCTCGCCCAAAGTGGGTGAACGNGTGCTTATTGTCGGGCAGGGTATCGTCGGCCTTCTGACCTCCAGCCTGCTCGCCCAGTTTCCGCTTGCCGGTCTGTTTGCTGTGGAGGGTATCGGTGACCGGCAGCGCTGGGCTGAGAAGATCGGCGTGAACCGGGTATTTGATGTAAATCAGCTGGACGAAATGGCTGATCTTCATAGCGCCTTGCGCCTGAATGAACAGCACGGGGGTGCGGACCTGATTATTGAAGTGTCAGGCTCCCCTGAAGCTCTTAATCTGGCGATTGATCTGTGCGGCTATGCGGGGCGGATTCTGGTCGGAAGCTGGTACGGCACCAAGCGNGCTGCAATCAATCTGGGCGAGCGCTTTCATCGCAATCGAATGCAGATTGTCTCGACTCAGGTGAGCTCTATCGCGCCTGAAAACAGCGGTCGGTGGGATCCGGTGAGGCGGTTTGAGGTCGCCTGGGAGATGATCAGGCGATGTCAGCCAAAGCAGTTCATTTCTCATCGGTTTTCGCTGGCGTCTGCCGGGCAAGCCTATGAGTTACTCGACAAGAACGCCTTGGAAGCATTACAGGTAGTCTTTGACTATGACAGTTGATCAGGCAGATCACAGATCGTGGGTTCAGGGTACAGCACTGAACATGTCAGGCTTGCCATTGCCCCCTGTCGGACAAAATTCCGACCCGTTGTAACGGGCCGACACACAAATTGCCAAGCGAGGAAACTTTGATGTACACAGTGTCAGTAAAGCAGGATCTCATCGCTCAGCACTTCCTGATCGGGGGTGACTGGGGCGCAGAGAATGAGCCCCATTCCCATCATTATGAGGTGGAAGTCAGACTGGAATCGGCAGAACTTGACCAGCACGGTTATCTTGTCGATATTGTTAAGTTAGAAGAAGAGCTTCAGGCGGTAGTGGATTATTTTGGTGACAGCATGNTGAATGACCTGCCGGAATTTGNCGGNNTGAACCCGAGCATCGAGCACTTCAGTCGNATCGTCTGTGAAAAGATGCTCTCCGGCATTGCNCCTCCNGGCACCGGGCGATTTACCATCCGAATCTGGGAAAACGCGACTTGNTGGGCTGCCTATGGCAAGGATTATTAACCAGTCGATCTAGAACTCAGAGCGGGCAGGACGAGAACACCACTGAGCAGCAAACTCAGATCGCGCACCCGCATTAACACCACCACGCCGGCTGCCATGCTCAGTTGTAGCCCCAGTATCTGAAATGCCCAGAACAAAGCGGCCTCCACCGAGCCTATGCCGCCTGGCAAAGGCAGCAGAAAGGCCAGGCGCATCACGGTAAAAAGCAGGATAAAGTCTGTTACATCGAACGGCACCTGCGCGAGAACCAGAAGAAACCAGAACTCGACAATCATGCCTGCCCACGCCAGGCAGGAGGCGAATATCGCGAAGCCCAGGGCGCGCTGATGGTTTGCACCCAGCCTGCTGAGTTGATGACCAACCTCAGTCCCGTGATCGCCGAGTTTCTGAAGGCGTGGATGTTGTTGCCAGTGTTCGACCTGACGTCGGATAACCCGCCGCAGCCGTGTGGGCCGGACTATGAGCACCAAAATCGCACCGACCATCAATAGCACAATGCCGAACAAAAGCACGAAAAGGGTAATCCAGTCGACATCTGGCGTCGCCGCGGAACTCAGCAATAACAGGATGGCAATGAGCAGAACGCTGAAGTTCACAAACAGCTCAAAGAACCGATCAAGACCCACTGCCAGGAGCGCTGTGGGCCCCGGAACACGATAGCGACGCCATAGCCAAACCACCTGAAGCGGTTCGCCGCCGAACTGCGGCCCGGGTGTAACAAAACTGATTAGGGCCCCTGCCTGACGGACACCCAGGATCTGCAGGAGGTTGATACCGAGACCCAGAGCGTGGGTCAGAATGCGCCAGCGCGTGGCCAAAAGAATCAACACGATCAGATTGAGTCCGATCCAGACCGCCCAGTCTGCCAGTTGCAGCGAAGCGATGGCGACCAGGAAATCTGCCAGGGGTAGTCGGGANAAAATGTAGCCCGCCAGNAGAGCGGAGACTAGCCATGCGAGCGCGGCGATTATGATGGTGGNATGTTTCAANCGCCGTCGTACCNATTGATCCANTGACTGTCTTCTTGCCATAGACAGAACCTGCCGCTGCCGAGCAGCATGGACCACACGACGNAGCAAAACAGCATATAGTCAACNGTATCCATGGNGTTAGAAATGTAAAACCAGCCAAGAAGTCCNATAAGAAGCAAGCAAAAATANCGCCCGGCGATGCCCAGCAAGACCATNGTNCCGGCCAGCGNAAAGTTGCCCAGCAAAATGAAGCTTGGCCAGACCGCACCTCCGATGACCACGGGCGGGAACCCGACTCGCCACAGGGTAAAGGCAAGTAGGGTAACGATCGCTAAACGCAACCCCGGTTGCAGGACTGCATGGCTGAACAGAGTCAGTCGGTCGAATTGATGACAAGCGACTTCTGAATCTCTCACTATGCGACCACTTATCACTAGCCAGTCAACGACAAAGCCTGCTAGTGCCGGCAGCATGAAAGCGAACCCTGCTACCNGGGTAACCGGCGGGTAAAACAAGGGCCATAGTGCCACCACCAGATAGCCCATCTGNAATCCGGCCCATGCCCGGCGATGCATGGCNGGAGGCAAAGGGTATATGNCTAGGCCGCGCATGCGNCTGACTGATAGCCCCGCATGGAACAGATAGTAGGCTGCACCCATGAGCAGATAGGACCAGTGAACCTGGCCATAGCTCCATGCCAGGGCAGCGGCGACCGCCAGACCGAGCGCATCGGAAACCGTGTCCAGTTCATTGCCAAGCTGAGTCATTTGTCCCGTCCGTCGCGCAACGAAGCCATCGATTCGGTCCAGCACAGCGCCAAAAAAATAGATCATGCCCGGGAGCCAGGCTAACCACGCGCCTTCTGGCCAGACTTGAAATAGAAAACCACCGGTTGCCGCGATCAGCCATGAGCGCAGAAGCGTCAGTCGGTTGCCCCAACCCAGCCGGGCATGGACAGCAGATTGCGGGTCTGCGCGATTCAGCGTCAGGCGTCTGGCAGTTTGAAACCAGATGAACAGCCAAAGCACAGTACTTTGGGCCAGCCACTGCAGCGAAGCGGGGGTTCCCCAGACGGCAGACAGCCAGAACGCACCCAAGCCGAGAGTGAGCAAGCCGCCTACCACGAGCCGACTCAGCTCCTGGCCAAGAGATTGGATTCGCAGGGTTTCGTGGTGGGTCATTGGTGNAGGCATGTCGCAACCATACGACTGCCGCTGGGGATTTTCAATCTGCTGCCCGGCACCGTAAATCGNNTGCCGGGCAAAGTGCTGTTACCAAATGTTNNNCTNCCTTGTGCAGCGTCAGCCGATTCCGGTTGGCTGCAGTCCGGACGCCGACTCAGATTTCTGATTACAGGCCGCAGGCTACCGAATCAGGGAAGCGCGTAAGCGACTAGCTGTGCGGGATTACCGCTGCCGCCAACGAACATCGCCAGATACTGTTTGCCATCATGCTCATAGGTGAAAGGTAGGCCAGTCTGATTGTCTGGCAGGTCCAGTTCAAAGAGTATCTCACCCGTGGTTTTGTCGACTGCGCGAAAAATAGGGCTGGCGCCGGCTCCGCCCGTGCCTTCGCCGACAAACAGCAGGGTTTTCGTGAGTAACACTCCGGATCGGGTCGGGATACCTGTCCGGGGAATATCAATGCCTTCTAACAGTGGGTGGTTNNTAATGCGCTCCGGGGTATCAGCGTTAGCAATCCACCACAGATGCTCACCGCTGTTCATATCGATTGCAGTGACTCGGCCGTAGGGAGGTNTAACAATTTCCAAGCCCTGAACCCGAGGCGCGCGCACGCCAAAACCCTGACTCAGATCGATGTCAGAATCGGNGTTCTTCGCTAGAGCTAGAACCTGAAGCTGNGTTCTCGAAGGGACGTAAACAATCCCAGTTTCNGGATCGAATGCTGAGTGNTCCCAGTTGGCGCCACCGGTAGATGAGGGNAGACTCAGCAAGCCGCGGGTGCCGTCGGGATGATCCTGGAGNGACGGNGGCGTAAAAATGGTCCTGCTAAGTCGGAAATCCTGCACCGCTTCCAATGCCATTGNCCGTANCGCCGGCGTATAGTCGATTAGGTCGTCCTCACTGAAGCCNTGNCGATCGAATGCTGCCGGCCGCGTGGGGAATGGNTGGGTGGGTGAATACCACTCTCCGGGCACATCACCCTGAGGGACGGNTCGTTCAACAATGGGCCAGATCGGTTCGCCGGTGAGCCGGTCGAAGGCATAGATCCAGGCCTGCTTAGTGACTGACATGACAATCTTTCGGCCATTTGGCAGGTCCGCAATGATAGGGGCATTGGGTAAGTCCCAGTCCCAGATATCATGATGAATGAACTGATAGTGCCACTGCCGTTCACCGGTTTTAATGTCCAGCGCGACTATCCCGCTGGAAAACAGGTTGTCGCCGTGGCGATCGCCGCCGTAGTAGTCACCGGTAGGGTCTTCGACGGGGAGGTACACATGTCCCAGTTCGGGGTCCCCTGAAATCGGGGCCCATACCCCGGAATTGCCGGTGATATCGTTTCCGCTCAACCAAGATTCATAGCCGTATTCGCCCGCTTCTGGGATCGTGTGAAACGTCCAAAGCAGTTCGCCGGAATGAACGTCAAAGCCCCGGATATCCCCTTTGGTATTGAACTTTGATCGGGGCCTTCCGCCGGTGCGGTGGGCTGCGCCGACCACAATGACGTCATTCATCACAAACGGCGGCGCCGAGATGCCAATGTCCGGATACGGATAGCGTGGATCATCAGCATTACGCAGCCCCTGATAGAGATCGACAATGCCGTTCTCACCAAACTGCGCGTCAGGTATCCCCGTTTCAGCATCCAGTGAAACCATCTGATAACCTGGAGAAATGTCTATCACCCGCTGCTTATCGCCTTTGCTGTAAAACGCGACACCACGGCCCGGCCCCTTTCGAGGCGCTTCGTCGTAGCGGTCACCCTCATCGTAGCGATACAACCACAGCACCTGTCCGCTGGTGGCATCGAGAGCAACTACGTTACGGGTGTTGGCGATATTGGAATAGAGAACGCCATTGATTTCCAGCGGCGTGGAGGGATTGGCGTAGTCTACGGTCGTGCCGAAGTTTTCCGTTGAAAATGACCAGGCCAGTTCCAGTTCGCTGACGTTGTCTGCGTTGATCTGATCCAGCGGTGAATAGCGATGCGCCCAATCGCCTCCATAATAGGTATTCCAGTCACCGTCATTGACCGTTGTGCTCTGCTGGCCCAGGACCGATGTCAAGGGGCTGGCAGTTAGGAGAGCCAGTGACAATGGCGCGATAGAAAGGACGTTTTTTATTCTTATTGCCATGGGATATTCCCCCTGAGTCGCGAGTTAAGGTTATTTTTATTCAGCTTTTTCCGACTGGTCCTAATTTAGTCAATGACGCCGCGATTGACCAGAGCCCTCCGGAAGTTCTCATCAATCTGTGAGCACTCCCGATAGATCACGACAATTGGACTGCGGCTCCCCTGACTGGTACACCGCTGGCCGGTGAAGGCATGTTTGTAATTACCTGCCCGCAGGCGTATCGCAATCTCATCCACACCCGGGCCCAGCACAAGTGCGACCCAAAGCTCAGAGCCAACGCATTTGTTGATAGGACAGCGTCGAGAAATTCCGATCCTACGGAGCTTATTTTTCTTGCTTTTATTCAATCAGGATAATGGGGGTGAACCTAAAAATACAGTGGTTTATACTCCAATGGCCTGACTGCAAAAGCAAAAAAGAAGGGGAAAGGAAAAGAAAAAATGAAATGGCGATTCCGTAACGCCTGGTCCGCAGCCCTGAGCTTCACGCTGCTGTTTTCGCACTTTGCGCTCTCACAGAATGACGAACGCCCAAATGTCGTGCTGATCCTTGCTGATGATCTGGGTTTTACCGATATTGCGCCATTCGGCAGCGAGATTGATACGCCCAATATTGCTAGACTGGCCGCCTCCGGGCTCTCGTTCACGAACTATCACACGGCGGCGAACTGTGCCCCCGCCCGTGCCATGCTGCTGACGGGAGTAGACAGCCACCGTAATGGCGTTCCAAACATTCCGGAGTCGATTCCGCCGGAGCAGCTCGCCTATGATCATTATCAGGGCGTTTTGAGCCAGAACGTGGTGACCTTGGCTAGCCTGCTGTGGGACAGCGGCTATCACACCTACATGACGGGGAAATGGCACCTCGGGCACACCCCGGAGTTGCTTCCGTCAGCTCGGGGCTTTGAGCGCACGATAGCAATGGCTGACACCGGTGCGGATAACTGGGAGCAACGTACCTATTTGCCTATCTACGATGAAGCGCATTGGTATGCAGATGGCAAAAAGCATACGCTGCCCGATGATTTTTATTCTTCAGAGTACTTTATTGATAAGACTATTGAGTTCATCCATGCGAATGAATCGGACGACAAACCGTTCTTTGCGTATATCCCCTTTCAAGCCGTTCATATGCCAGTGCAGGCGCCCAGAGAATTTTCAGATAAATATGCGGGTGTCTACGACGAAGGTTGGACAGTAATGCGTGAACGACGGAGGCTCGCTGCTGAGGAGGTTGGAGTAATTCCAAAAAATACAGAGGCCATAGTGACACCTGGCACTCTTGATTGGAATGTCCTTACTGATGAACAGAGAGCGCATCATGCGAGACGCATGGAGGTCTATGCGGGAATGGTCGATGCAATGGACATGCACATAGGGAGATTGATGGCCTATTTGGAGAGTATAGGAGAGTATGAAAACACGATTTTTATATTCACTTCTGATAATGGTGCAGAAGGTTCACCGTTGATTAACCCAACTGCGAATTCAGTATTGGATCCTTGGTTCGAAAGGGTCGGGTATGAAACTGGAATTGAGAATTTAGGGGAGAAAGGATCATGGGTTGGGATTGGTCCAAGCAACGCGACGGTTGCAGCTTCACCGCTGGCCTACTATAAATTTCATGCGAATGAGGGTGGTCTTCGCGTG
>NZJB01000089.1 GCA_002691885.1 Gammaproteobacteria bacterium | reverse complement strand
CTGGCAGCGATTACAGTCTTGATCTGCCTGACCATGTTCTCGCTTACCAATCAGGCAGTGGCAAACGACTGCTGCTTGTGGGTCATCTGGACACCGTCTTCCCTCCCGACAGGCCGTTCCAAAACTATCGCAGAAGAAGGTGACCGGGTGTCCGGCCCCGGTGCGACAGACATGCAGGGCGGCCAGGTGGTAATGCTGAACGCACTCAAGGCACCGGACGCAAAGGGGCTACTGGAGGACATGACCGTCACCGTCCAGCTCAACGGTGATGAGGAAATGGGGTCGCTGTCGTCTAGCAAATATCTTGAAGAACAGGTAGCCCTGCATGACTACGGGTTGGCATATGAATTCAACGGAACCAACAATCTGTTGAGCGTTCGCAAGGGCCTTGGCCAAGCGAGATATGTCGTAAACGGCAAGGCTTCACACGCCGGAGGCGCCCATTAGCGAGGTCGCTCTGCCATTAAGGGGCTGGCCTACAAAATCGTTGAAATTCAAAACCTCACAGATTCGGGTAGAGAGAACGACGGTTCGCTTACTGATGCAAGGGGCCTCCCTAAGCTTGACTCTCCGGGAATCGCCGACACCGGAGCGCACTCCAACCATAACCAGTTCCGGCTGGGCTCTCTGCTGGAACGGGCCCAGCTCAGCGCCGTGCTGATCGGTAGACTTGGCCGTAAATAATTGATCTCTTTCATTACGAAGGTGAGTCAGAGACAATGAGTACGAGCTAAAAGACTCCGCCACAAAAATAACAATCGGGGAGGGACGCAGATTGTCAACGACGACTGCCAAAGAAGACCCGCATTCAGACCCAGTATCAGAGAAACATGCGGCCATTCTGGAGGCCTATCAGAAGCCCTCTTACCGATATCTAGTCCTGGGCATCCTGACCACGGTGTATGTCTCGAATTTTGTCGACCGGCAGGTGATCAATGTACTTGCTCAGCCGATCATCGACGATCTAAACATCTCAGACGGCCAATTCGGAATGCTCTCGGGTCTCGCATTCGCCTTCATCTACACGACGCTGGCTGTGCCCATCGCCCGTTGGGCGGATATCAGCAACCGGCGCAATATTGTCGCTGCTTCGGTTGCAATCTGGAGCGTGATGACGGCCCTGTGCGGCGCCGCGCAAAGTTTCGCCCAATTGTTTCTGGCACGCTTCGGGGTCGGGGTAGGGGAAGCCGGCGGCTCTCCACCTTCCCATTCCATCGTGTCGGATATTTTCCCTGCCGAGCAGCGAGCTACCGCCCTTTCTATCTATTCGCTCGGCGTCTACGGCGGCATCCTAGTTGGCACAGTGGGCGGCGCCTATCTCGTACAGTACTTTGACTGGCGCACGGCATTCGTAGTAGTGGGCATGCCCGGCATCCTGCTGGCGCTGGTGGTTCGCTTCGTCGTCAAAGAGCCGCCTCGCGGAATGGCAGAAGCACGCACAGACGTCGCGCCACCCGGCTTTTTCAAGGTGATGGGTTTTCTATGGGAACGAAAATCATTTCGCCATCTGTCATTCGCCTGCGCCCTGCACGCCTTTGTCACCTACGGCGTGGGAAACTTTATGCCGCTCTTCCTCGGCAGGGTTCACGGCATGCCGATTCTTGATGTTGGCTGGTACTATGGCATGATCGCAGGCGTGGGTGGCCTAGCCGGCACCTTCTTCGGTGGATGGGTAACCGACCGGATGAAAAAACGGACCGGCGACAGCACGTGGTATATCTGGGTTCCTTTCATTTCTACAGTCGTTGCCGTCCCTCTTGCCCTGAATACCTTTCTCCTCATGCCGGATGGCTATATTGCTGTTTATTCCTACCTGCTGACGGTATTTGCCGGAGGCTGGTATCTTGCCCCCTGCATTGCTGCGACACATTTTCTGGTTGGTATTCGCATGCGCGCGATGGCATCAGCCATCCTGCTGTTTATGCTGAATCTGATCGGGCTCGGGCTGGGCCCGATGATGACGGGATTCATGAGCGACTGGTTAACGCCCCAGTTTGGTGTTGACGCCCTGCGCTATGCCATGTCCATCGCAGTCATGGTTAATTTCTGGTGCGCGTTTCATTACTTTATGGCGGCTAAGACTATCAGAAAAGACATCGCGAGAGCTCCGGACTGAGATCACTCGCTGTCAGAGAGCAGCCAACGCCTGTTCGATCTTGCTAACCCCAATCACCTCAACGCCTTCGATCGGAGATTTGGGCACATTGGCTTTTGGGACAATAGCGCGCTTGAAGCCGTGCTTAGCAGCCTCTTGCAGACGCTCCTGCCCGCCTTGCACAGGCCTGATTTCGCCAGCCAGCCCCACTTCTCCAAAGGCAACCGTTTGGCAATCAATAGACCGGTTTTTGAAGCTAGAGACGATTGCCAGCAGAAGCGCCAAATCCGCACTGGTTTCGCTCACTTTGACACCACCCACTACGTTTACGAAGACATCCTGATCTGCCATGTACAGCCCACCGTGCCGGTGCAGCACGGCCAGCAACATGGCCATGCGATTCTGCTCTAGGCCCACCGCGACCCGACGAGGATTACCCAGCGGGCTGGCATCCACCAGCGCCTGAATTTCAACCAGCATTGGGCGGGTGCCCTCCCAGAGAACCACCACCAGAGAGCCAGCACTATCTTCCTCTGTTCGAGCCAGAAAAATAGCGGACGGATTCTTCACCTCTTTCATGCCCTGCTCAGTCATGGCGAATACGCCCAGTTCATTCACAGCACCAAAACGATTTTTCTGACTGCGCAAGATACGATATTTGTTGTCAGTGCCGCCTTCCAGCATTACGAAACAGTCGATCATATGTTCCAAGACTTTCGGACCCGCGAGATTGCCTTCTTTGGTGACGTGCCCGACCAAGAACAAAACTGTGTTGGTTTGCTTGGCAAATTGAATCAGGTAAGCGGCGCATTCACGAACCTGGCTGACACTGCCAGGCGCGGAAGGCACCTCGCTGCTGTGCATCACCTGGATCGAGTCCACTACCAGCAGCGAGGGCCTGTGTTCCTGAGCGGCATGGCAGATTTGCTCGACGTTGGTTTCAGCCAGAATCTTCAGCGCTCGCTTTGGCAGGTTCAGGCGCTGCGCTCGCATTCCGACTTGCTGTAGGGATTCTTCGCCGGTGACATAAAGCGCAACCTTTTCCTGATCGGCTAGGATGCACATGATTTGCAGCAAGAGGGTGCTTTTACCTGCCCCGGGATTACCTCCCACCAGAATGACTGATCCCGGGACAAGCCCTCCACCGAGCACCCGATCGATTTCTCCTATGCTTGAACTGAATCTGGGCAGAGCTTCCAGATCGATATCCGCGAGAGTCTGGACGTCAGTTTTCTCCCCCGCATAACCCCGCTGTCGAAAATCGGCCGTCGCGGCGGGTGAACCGGAGCCACCTAGATTAATCTGAGAGAGTGTGTTCCAGGCTTTACAGACCGAGCATTGTCCCTGCCATTGGCCATGTTCTGCGCCACAATCAGTGCAAACAAATGCGATTTTGGTTTTAGCCATTTGTGCTCTTAGTCCGCTTGATACAATTGCCAGACTCTGGGTCTCATTCTGAGTATGACAGACTCACCCGGGAAGTCATTTTGCAGAACAGCTCGTAAGAAATCGTGCCAGCTGCGCTGGCAACTTCATCGGCACACAAATCCTCTCCCCACAAAGTCACTTCATCGTCGATCTGTGCATCATGAATGCCGGTCAAATCGAGTGTGATCATATCCATGGACACGCGACCGATTAGACGGGTTCTTACCTTTCCGCTGGCAGTATGAACAATAACCGGCGTGCCGTTACCGGCGCTGCGCGGATAGCCGTCTCCGTAGCCAATCGATACGGTCGCCATCCGGGTATCCCGCTCGCACAAATAAGTTGCCCCATAACCGATCGCATCGCCCGCTTTCAAATCACGAATGGCAATAATTCTTGATTGTAGTGTCATCACCGGATGCAGACCGAGTTCCTCTCCCGTCTGATCAGCCATTGGCGAGCTACCGTAGAGCATCACACCGGGACGCACGTAATCGAGGTGGGTCTCAGGCCACTGTAAGATGCCGGCTGAAGCCGCCATACTGGTTTCGACTGTCTGCTGACCTTTACCAAGCAACTCACCTTTCGTCTGAGCCAACCGTGACCGCTGGTCTTCGGTAAACTGTGCAAATTTTGGCGTATTCGGGGAATCAGCACAGGCAAGATGAGACATCAACACCAGCTGCGTGCCCGGATAGGCGCGTAATTTCAGGTAGGCATCAATCGCCTGTTGCTGCCCCAGGCCCAAGCGGTTCATGCCGGTGTTGTACTTAACCCACAGCTTCCGACCGCTTTCAAGCGCCTCTTCCGCCAGTACCTGTTCGAGAATTGGAAGCTGATAGTCTGCGTGGACAACAGTTTCAATGCACCTAGCCAGACACTCACGCAACTCTTCTCGGGTCATAAAGCCGTTCAGCAACAGTATTGGTAAATCTGGCTCCAGTTCGCGCAGGCATACCGCTTCAGACATCGTCGCGACCGCAAGCCCGCTGAGCTTGATATGAGTACTGCTCAGGGCAGCAGCAGCTTCCGCCATGCCGTGACCGTAAGCGTTGGATTTGATGACCGGATAAATCCCCGAGTTGGGGCTGTGCGTTCGAACCAGCGCCAGGTTATTTTTCAGCGCGGCAAGATTGATCGTAGCCCAGGCGCGCCTGCTAATCACTGCCATGGGACAAATTTCCGGATTAGGGGTCGACAGTCAGCCATGATGAATTACAGACCATGGGTGTAGCTGTCGTCATAGCGCGCTTGCGTATGATTCTCAAACCGAGTGTATTGTCCAAGAAAACTCAGACTTACCTTGCCAATCGGACCGTTGCGCTGTTTGCCAATAATGACCTCAGCGATGCCTTTATCTACTGTATCTTCGTTGTAAACCTCGTCGCGATAAATAAAAAGAATCACATCAGCATCCTGCTCAATCGCGCCAGATTCACGCAGGTCTGACATGACCGGGCGTTTGTTGGGCCTCTGCTCCAGACCGCGATTGAGCTGCGACAGCGCAACCACCGGACACTGAAATTCTCTGGCGAGCAGTTTCAGGGACCGCGAGATTTCGGAGATTTCATTGACCCGGTTTTCCTTAGTGCCTTTGATCTGCATGAGCTGCAGGTAGTCCACGACAATCATGCCCAGTGGCGAATTGTGTTCGCGCACCACACGACGCGCGCGGGAGCGCATCTCCATGGGACTGACTCCGGAGCTGTCATCAATGAACAGGGGGCGGTCCTTCAGTTTGGTGATGGCATTATTCAGCTTCCGCCAGTCTTCGTCGCCCAGCTTACCGGTTCGGAGTTTTCCCTGGTCAATGCGACCAATAGAAGAGAGCATCCTGAAGATCAGGCTCTCTGCCGGCATCTCAAGGCTGAAAACCAACACCGGCTTGTCACCCGCCAGCACCGCGTGTTCGACGAGATTCATGGCAAAAGCAGTTTTCCCCATCGAGGGCCGGCCCGCCACGATGACCAGATCAGACTTCTGCCATCCTGACGTCTTTGCATCGAGATCTGTATAACCGCTCGGCAGACCAGTCAATTCGCCCTCAGCGCTGGNTAGTTCATCAATACGCTCGACAGCGGCGTTNAGCAGGGGATTGACAAATTCGGGGCCGGAATTATTCGGACGCTCATCGGAGATGTTGAACACCCGCTGCTCCGCAGCATCTAANACCTCACCTGCGGACCTTCCTCCGGTGTTGTATCCCGAATCAGCGATACNATTGGCCACCGTGATAATTCGNCTCAGAATGGCGCGCTCGCGGATAATGTCGGCATAAGCAAGAATATTGGCNGTGCCCCGCGCGTTGCCAGCAAGCTCACCGAGATAATCGAGGCCTCCGGCAACATCCAGTTCGCCCAGACTGTTNAGCGCATCCACCAGAGTCACGACATCAATGGGACGATTGGCTTCCGCCTGACTGANCATAACCTGATAAATGCGTTGATGCTCCGCCCGGTAAAAATCCGCAGGCAGCAGCATGTCTGCCACGTTGTCCCACTCAGCGCGGTCCAACATCAGACCACCGAGGACCGCCTGCTCCGCCTCCACCGAATGCGGCGGGACTTTCAGAGTTGTCAGATTTGACTGCTGACTTGCAGGCGCAATGGAATTGCTCGATTCGAAGGATTCAGACATGTCACCCGGACTTCGTTGGCTACGCTAAAAAAAAAGCACCATTCTATTACTTCAGAATGGTGCTTTATTTATTTTCCGAAAGCAAACCACTTCAGGTGGCCTGCTGCAGCATCAGGATTCCGCTTCGTNGGCCTCTTCGCTGCTGTCGTCATCTGAGNCCTCAGGGGCCTCGCCTGTGGCCTCGGATTCTGATTCATCTGCCTCTTCAATGATATTGCCATCTGCGGAGACGTCAGCTGCTGACTGAAGGCCCGCCACACTGACGGTGATCTGTGCAGCCACGTCGTGCCCCAGATCGATCGTGAGCTCTGTTGTGCCAAGCTCCCGGATTACGCCATGTGGCATCAGGACTTCCGCCTTGGATACATCACTGCCGGCCTGCGCATTAAGGGCATCGGCAATTTCGCGCGTACCCACAGACCCAAACAGTTTGCCTTCGTCACTGGCATTCACTTCGATGGTCAGGCTTGCCCCTTCAACCTTCGCGGCACGAGCTTGCGACGCAGCAACCTTTATATTATGCGCCGCCAGCAGATCGGCCTTGCGCTCTTCAAATTCAGACAGGTTTGCCTTCGTCGCCGGAATTGCCTTGCCCTTCGGAAAGAGGAAGTTGCGAGCGTAGCCCGCTTTCACACTGGCAGTATCACCAATCTCTCCCAGTTTGCCGATTTTTTCCAGCAAGATAACGTTCATGTTANTTTCCTCATCTNCTTAATGGCTTCACGTGCCGCCTTGCAGCCGTGAGCGNAAATCAAACCAGCTATCGAGCAGCGCTANCAGCACGACGAGCTGAACAGCGGCCGGTAGCATCAGCACGATGTAGAAAGTCACCAGCAACATGACAGGCAACTTTCGCTTCGCTACCACCGCGTGAATCAGCGCGATACCGGCAAACACCAGAGGCATTAAAAAATATAACGTCCATGCTTCCGGAACAATCGCTCCCGAACCGGAGAGCAGCACGCCCGCAATCAATCCGAGTGCGACATGTCGCTCAATCCTAAGGCCATGAAACTCCATTCGGAAACCGCCCGGATTGAAGATTAGNGCCTGCATCCATCGCGCCGTCATCAGCAGCAAGACGGCGAGAACCATGTNCACGGCGCCAATCACGCTTAGCATCACACTGCGAACCGCNTCAAGCTGCAAATCTTGCNCAATGCCGGCCTGNANGTACAATTCCAGCTGGGCCATCAACGCATCTATAACCGCTGGCTGGACACGAAAATACACCTCAACGCTGATCCCGACTGCGACTGCAGCCAACAGCGTGAATTCCCAGGACTCTGTTTCCCTGAGTAACAGGGCGAGNCCGGTGATNCCGATCAGCATGATCAGCGGAACCACATCGCCTGCAACCGCCCATGTTCCAACGGGCAAAACGGCCCAGGCAAAAACAATGCCCACTTCCTGCAGACCTTTCCGCAGCGCTATCAGTCCAACCACAACCGGGTTGAGCAAATTAACCAGCGGAATCAGGCCCAACAGCATTACCGCTATCATGGCCTGTCTGCGACCGGTCATGACGTATTCAGCAAGACCGCGCATCATGTTTCTTACTTAGACCTGATGGCTGTCCGTGTAGGGAATCAGCGCCAGGTATCGCGCTCTCTTAATTGCTGTTGCTAGCTGTCGCTGGTAGCGCGCTTTAGTACCCGTAATACGGCTGGGAACGATTTTACCGGTCTCAGACACGTAGGCTTTAAGCGTTTCCAGATCTTTGTAATCGATTTCTTTCGTACCTTCTGCTGTGAACTTGCAGAACTTACGACGACGGAAATAACGAGCCATAACTTGTTCCTATAAAAACGTTTGAGTACTTACTCTTCGGTCGACGTCTCTTCGGCAGCGCCGTCCGTCTCAGCTGGGGCCTCAGGGACTGCTTCTTCAGCCGGAGCCTCCTTTTCAGTGGCAGCCGCTTCAGCTGCAGCAGCCGCTTCCTCTTCTTTCCGCTTGTGCTCAATACGCGCCTTGCGCTCTTTAGACTCGCGCTCCTGCTTGAGAATCAGAGATTCCTCAGTCACGGCTTCCTTGCGCTTGATCACTAGGTTGCGCAGGACCGCATCGTTGTAGCGGAACAGCGCCGACAATTCTTCGAGCGCCTCACCGCCGCACTCGATGTTCATCATCACATAGTGCGCTTTGTGAATCTTGTTGATCGGATAGGCGAGTTGTCTGCGTCCCCAGTCTTCGATGCGATGGACGTTGCCGCCGCTGTCTGCCATCAATTGGGTATAGCGCTCAATCATTCCGGGCACCTGCTCAGACTGATCAGGGTGCACCAGAAATACCACTTCATAGTGTCTCATAGAGACTCCTTCTGGTTCAGGTCTCCCAACTAACGCCGGCGCGCGTGGTGAGACAAGGAGTGATGTTTGGGCTGAGCGGACAATTGACCGCATTCAAGCCATTAAAATGATTGGGGATCCTACAGAAACAGGGCTTTGGATGCAAGAAATCCGTATAAAAACGAGTTCTGAAGGTGCCCCTAGCCATAAGTGTCGGATTCGGCTCTCTGGCTGCCCCCCCGTAGCAC
>NZJB01000088.1 GCA_002691885.1 Gammaproteobacteria bacterium | reverse complement strand
TCCGTTGGCGTATCCCGATACCGTATCCGCGCTACCNGCAATGTAAAAAGTCGGCACAGTAATGCCTGCCAAGCCGTCTGCCCGCCACAGGCCGTTATTCATNCCCCACGGAGCCACCGCAACTCCGGCTTTGATCCGTGGATCCAAATTGTTCTTAAATTCCGNATTGNTTTCGGCATGCTCTGNTAGCAGTCCNTTGGGNGGCGCCAANAACGAGTCNACCATCTCNGGATNATATGCTCCACCCAGGTTGTTAACCAAACCGTAGCCACCCATGGAGTAACCAATAATCCCAGTGCTGTCGGCATCGATCATCCCGAACAGCGGTGCATCTGGTTCATCAAACCCAGCCAAAGTNGCCAACACGAAGCGCTGATCAAGCGGTCGGTTGTACAAGGTTGAAAAAAAGTTCTGTTCACTCTCGTAGGTGCTGTCGGTATGATCAATCGAGGCCACAATATAGCCTTTGCTGGCTAGACTCTCAGCAGTGTGGCTCATCAAAAACCGATTGCCCGGATGGCCATGAGAGATGATTACCANAGGANANGGCGCGTTGCTACTGTCAGGNTCTGCTCCTCGCACCGCCCGACCTCGCAACTGCGCGACAATCTCGGGATTGCGAGTGATGGCTTCGTAGGTGACGCCGGGGGCTTGTCCGTTCAGATCAGCNGGATACCACAACTCGACAGTCAGCGAACGATCGTAGATGATNTTGGNACTGTCACGCTGAGTATTAACCACATCGACTCTATCGCGAGCGATCATCTCCAGCGTATTGACACCAATGTCGTATTGTCCGAAGTGCGCGAGTTCGGGCGCGTCTCCGCGCACGACATCGATTCGATTTGACTGAGCGGCCACTGCCGCGGAAAAGATGACACTCACAGCGCCGAGATACACCCTGTTCATACCTGCCTCATAAGTCCATCCAAGCTAACCGGGCCCCATAGCGGGGGACGGTAGAGCTTAGACTAGTTGAACTGGTGTTGATATGCCAGAGCACGCTCCTCTTTGCTGTCGGTGTGCCCCTTGAAATCGTGAAGGATCAGATAAAGAGAAGGAATCAGGAAAAGCGTAATCGCGGTAGCGAACAGGACACCATAAGCCAGCGATATAGCCATCGGTATGATAAAAAATGTTGCGGGATTTGCAGTTGCCATTAGCGGCACTAGGCCAATAAAGGTTGTTATCGAAGTGAGAATAATCGGTCTGAATCGCATGGCACCCGCTTTCGAGACTGCTTCCACCATCCCCACGCCTTCATCGCGCAAGCGATTTACAGTGACTACCAGCACAAGGCTGGCATTNACCACAACACCACTGAGCGCAATGATGCCCAGAATGGAGAAGAAGACTAGGGCTTCCCCCATAATAAAGTGACCGAAAATGGCTCCAATAGCGCCGAAGGGAATAACGCTCATGATCACGAGGGGCTGCAGGTAAGATTTTAGCGGAATCGCAAGCAAGGCAAACATAATCAGCATAGCCACCGGAAACAGGGTGTACAACTCATCTAGAGACTCTGCCTGTCGCTCACCTTCTCCTCCGACCACCATATCAACGTCCATCTCACGTGCCCATCGCGAACGGTACTTTGCGAAAATGTCCCGTCGTATTTCTTCGGGTTTGACCACCGACCGGTCTACATCGCCACGCACTGTGATGATACGGCGACCATCTTGCCTGTTGATACTCGAGTAGCTATTTCCGAGAGAGTAATCGGCCACACTCAGAAAAGGCACCTCGGCTCCCGATGGCGTTCGTATCAGCAACTCCTCGAGGTTACCGAGTGATNGACGCTCTGGTTCGGGGTATCTGACCATCACGCGAATATCATCACTACCGCGCTGGATGCGCTGAGACTCGGAGCCATAGAAAGCTTGTCGCACCTGAGTTGCCACATCATTCAAGGTCAAACCAAGAGTTTTACCGCGGTCCAGAATTTGAATCTGAACTTCTTGCTTACCGGCTCTGAACGAGTCTGACACATCAAAGACACCCGGATAGCGCATAAGTTCTTCACGCAACTGCGTCGATACAATCTTCAGATTCTCTTCACTGCGACCTTCTAGGCGAAAATTAATAGCGTCTCCGGCTGANAAGGCATCAGACTGAAAATTAAGCTCTGTTGCATCTGCGATGATACCGACTTTTTCCCGCCAACGGTCCCGGATTTTGGCAGAGCTTATTTGCCCACGATCGTAAAATGGTGCCAGGTACATCACAACTTCAGCAACTTCGCTGCTGCCAGCACTTCGCTGCCCGCCACCCGGCCCACCCTTGGGTGCAGTGCCGCCAATAATGGTTAGCACACTGTCTACGATACTTTCGGTTTCTGCCGGGGCTGCTCCCGNGGCTTTGAGAGCGATAAGTTCTTCGTCCAACTCAGTTCTTAATTCTAGTGCCTTCTCCTCAATCAGTTCNGCGGCTTGTTCGGTGAGATAAGCCGGCACTCCGGCGGGCATCCGGACCTGAGCGTAAACGGTATCGCCCTCAATGGAGGGCATGAACTGAAAGATAACTCGACCGCTTATAACAAGTGCCAGAACGACCATTATAACGCCCGTGGCCGATGCCCACGCAGCATATCGATACTTGAGGACCTTGCGAAGCGCTCGCCGATAGCTGTGNTCGGCAAAGTATTCCATGCTATCCGCAATCCTAGTCTGAAAATTTTGCCAAACAGTAACCACTCGACTGCCATCACCAAAATAACCCTTCGTCTTGCGATGGGCTATGTGTCCCGGCAAAATCAATTGTGATTCCAACAGCGATGCGATGAGGCAGAACACCACTGTACCACCGATAACCTGAGAGAAAGCGGCAAAACCACCGGATTGCAGCAATAATGGCAAAAATGCAGCAATAGTAGTCAGAACCCCGAAAATAACTGGGACAGAAACTTCGACGGTGCCCTCGATGGCGGCATCTTCTTTGCTGAGCCCTTTTTGCTCAGCCGCGTGAATCCGCTCACCCACTACAATCGCATCATCTACTACGATACCCAATACCAGAATAAAGCCCATCACTGTAAGAGAGCTGATCGTCAGTCCGATGGCCGGGAATACGATCAGAGCCCCGAGGATAGCGATCGGGATGCCGGCAGCAACCCAGACTGCAATCTTGAATCTGAGAAATAGTGCAAGAACAACCAGCACCAGCATCAGCCCCGTATAGGCATTCTGCGAGACAGTGGCGATCCTCGTCTGTGTGCTGATTGAGGAATCAGTCACGATATCAAGGGTCATCCCTTCGGGAAGATTCAGCTCCGATGAAGCCATGAACTCTTTCACCTGGCGTGCTGAGGTTACGATGTCTTCTTTGCCCACTCGCATTACATCGATTATGGCTGAATTGGTCCCATCGAGCCGAGCATCCAAATAACCTTCGGCAAAGTCGTCTCTAACCGTCGCTATCTCGCCTAGACGAAGCTGGGACCCGTCCGGATACGATGCAACCACGATATCTTCATATTCGGAACCCTGGTACACCTGTCCCTTGGTGCGCAGAAGTATCTCACCTGANTCAGTTCGGATGGTTCCTCCCGGCAAATCGAGGGAGGCACGGGAAATCGCCCTCGAAATCTGGTCNAAGGTGAGACCATACTGACGCAGCGTAAATTCAGAGACTTCAATTGAAATCTCGAGCGGCCGAATATACTCGATATTGACCTGAGACACTTCTGGAAGATCAAGTAGATCGTCTCGGATACCTTCAGCAACGTTTTTTAGATTCAGGTCGTTCGTATCGGATGAGAGAGCCATCGTCATCACATTGCCGGTGCTGCTGAATGCCCGGTATATCGGCTTTTCCGTTTCCGTCGGAAACGTCGTGATGGCATCGACATTACCCTTCACGTCATTGAGAACGCGATTGAGATCAGCACCGTTTGCCAATTGGACCGTNGCGTCGCACCCTCCTTCTCGAGCCGTGGNGGTTAAAGTATCGATATTTTCAATACCCTTCAGTGATTCTTCCAACCGCAGACAGACTCCTGTTTCAGATTCCTCCGGAGTCGCCCCTAGATAAGGGATGCTGANCTGAATCACGCCAAAATCTATATCAGGAAATTCTTCCTGATTTAGATTTGAATAGGCGATAAATCCCCCTACCAGGAAAATCCACATGAGCAGATTNCTCGCGACAGGATTTTTCACAAACCAAGTAATGGGAGTTCTCACTGATGTCCTCTCACTCTGAAATTATCTGACCCGAAAGCTTGTGCGGTAGTGTGGCAGAGCCCAGAGCTAGATGGCTTGAACAACCGGCTGAACGGCCATACCGTCCACCACTGCCTGAATCGGAGAGATGCAAATCCGCTCGCCCGGCAGAATCCCGCTGCTGATCAGAACCTGCTGCTCCTCCAGTCTGAAGATCTCGACCTCCCGGTAATGCATTTTATTTTCCGCATCAACGATCAGGACCTGATTGTTGTTGCGAATAACACTCCGCGGAAGGGAAATAATGTTCTCAACTGTCCGGCCCTCGATGTTAGCTTCCACGTACAAGCCAATAGGCAATGGAATATTCCGGAACCCGTTCACGCCTTGCTCCTTGTCGGTGCTCGGCTGCGACACCCTTATTATGGTCTGGACAGTGTTGCTGTTGGGGTCGATTGAGGCTTCAATTCGAACGAGNTTACCTGGCCAGTTGTATCTCTGACCGCCGTACATTCCGGTTAGCAGTACATCAGGCGCGCGCTCTTCTGGTATCTCTCCCCTTTGGCCTAGAGGAACGTTCAGAAATCCCAGCTGGCGTATAGCCAACGGAACTCGAACTTCCACCTCATCGGCACCAAAAAGCAGAGCGACCGCCTGAGCCCGGTTGACGTACTGACCAAGCTCGACATCTCTGGACTGGATGACCGCGTTGAATGGCGCTCTGATGACAGTGCGATCGAGATCCAACTGCGCTTGCTCATAGCTTGCCTGCGCATCGATCAGGCGCGCTGCGTTGACGTTCGCCCGACGCTGCGCGTCCTGCAACTGAGAATCGCTCGCCAGACGCTGCTCCGCCAGCTCACGCATCCGCGCCAATTCCGTATCGGCAAATTCTGATTCGGCCTGCGCCTGTTTAAGGTTAGCTCTGCCTCTTTCCAGGGCGGTTTCAAAATCTGCAACTTCCAGCCGCAGCAACACTTGTTCTGCCTCGACGTAACCCCCGGCTTCCATACTCGGAGAGATCCACTCGACGGGCCCCGCGACAGGGGCTGACAGACTTACCGTCTGAGCGGCCTGTACTTTCCCCTGAGAACCGACAACCAGATCCACTGATTCGAGATCGACCTCTGCGACTCTGACGGAGACAGGAATAATTTCGATCGCGGCTTCTTCCACCGTGGTCGGATTGCGAATCAAAAAACCCGAAATGAGAAAACAACCGATTAAGATCGCTATGGGTAACGCAATACGCTTCATGTATAGACCCTAGTTGGTTAATTTACCCTGCCATCTCGTTTGAGATCTGACGAGGAACTTCCTGAATGGCCTGCTAACCCACACTCGCACTTAGTGTGTGCCTCGTGAAGCAGGCGGTAAAAACTGCTTTTAACGCATGAAGGAAAGTCGTGATCGCCGCGGTCGCCCTGTCACCATTCCTGGCGGACACACTTTCTCCGAGCTCGGTCAAGGCGCGCGATTTACCTCGTATGTCAATCTACGTAAGAATGGCCAGGGCCATCTTTTGGGCGACAAACTGAGTTCTCCGAACACTGTTGAACAACCTGATCACCAGATTGTCACACGTTATCGCGAGACATTATGCGCGCGCTGCTCCTTGGGAACCGCAACATAAATATCGCCTTTACACTGTTCAAATTACGACTATTTCCGTAATACAGTTCATCTGTTCTGAATCGGCACAGGCCAGAGCGTCTCTAGCATTATGGGCAGCTAAGGAGGCGAAAGTTTGCACAAACTGCCGTACCAGAACCGGACCCGGAAAAACGCCTCGCGCCATCAAAAGGCCAAGAACCGAAATGCTCGCCGAACTCAACGCCCTCATTCATGCGCCGCCCGACTGAACCGCTATGATTCCGAGTTGCTCAAGCTGCGAAAAGGCCTCTCTGACCGCGCCGCGACTGGCATTGAACGGAGCAGCCATGGCCCTCCCTGAAGGCAGCCGGTCATCCTCCCGATGACGCTGATCAAGAGGATTTCACCACGCAAAATCGCGGCAATCCCATGACGCAGCGCGCTGCCTGTGGGCACGGATGGTGATAAGGTAAATCTGGCCTTATCGTCTTGGCTACCAAAAGTATCACGCTGCCGCTGGACAGCAACTGAAAAGCGACGAATTGAACAGATCTGACGGTGAATTGACAGTGCATTGACCGGTTTGGGCCAGCGACATACTCGAGGCAGGCTATCTCGGACAGATAGGCAAAACTATCGTTACAGCAAATGTACTCAATCGAAACGGCGGGCTAACGGGAAAGGCGTCCGTAAACTGCGCAATGCGAGTCATGAAAACGAACGCATACTTGAATTGATCGAATGTTCTCATGGGAATTTTGACGGATCTGGCTACCCGGCTGGCATCGAAGGCGACAACTTCCTTCAGGGGGGCGCATTCTCGCTTAGCCAGAGCTTACGCCAGTCTCACTTTGAAATGCCCCTATCCCAACCGCTGGGACCGAACTCAGCAAATACGTCCAGACCGGCAAGTTTGACCAGACTGAGGTCGACGCCCTCAGCCAGGTAGTCACCTAGCTGTAGTTTCTGGCTGCCAGCAGTTAGCAAGAAATCGCCCCACAGCGGTTTCCTGGCCATAGGCCATCACCATGCCTGACAGGCGTTAAAGGCGCCGGTTAAATACCCGACAGACTTTTGCGAACCATCCCTTGCAGGCGCTCTGAAGTCATCCCCCAGCGCTCTCCCTCTGCCATCGCTTCGTCAATACTGGCGCCGTCAGCCAGTGCTGTGAAGGCCATCAGCCCACCGACCCGGTTGCCGGTCGCACAGTGAATGATCACCGGCTCACCATCAATGTCCGCGAGAATCCGGGACAGCGCCGAAGCATTGTCAGCGTTAATCCCACCACCGCCGGAAACCGGAATTGAGTAATACCTCATGCCGAGGGACTCGACCACTTCCGCTTCATTGAAGGTAACTTCTTCTCCAGCTGTGCGCAGATTAATCACGTGCTTGACCCCTGCTCGCGCTGCTAGATCCAGTTGTGCAGTCGTCGGCTGGCCGGTCGACAGGGTTGCTCCCGACGGCGCGCGGAAGTTGTTAATGTCTGAATTCTGAAGCGCCGCCAGATCGAAGCCCTCTGACCCTGCACAGGCTGTCAATGTGAGCGCGAATAGGACATTGAGGACAAGCCCTAAGCGGCTCAAGGCACTGGGTATAGTGGTCATGTTGTTCTCCCTAGATTACGCAGAGGTCGCAGCCAGCCCGATACAGCAGAGCCGCAGGAGCCCATTTACAAAATGTGTATTGTCGGATCTCCATACGAATGATATGTGGCTTTGTGCCGCCACAACAAGGCTAAGATTCTGATTCGTTGGTGATTTGATAGCGTAATTCGACATTTTCGCGCGCCCGGGCCCTGCTGCCATAGAAGGCAGGTCTGAATTGCAACATCCGCATGGCGCGCACTGCCCGCCTTCTGGTTCGTCTGTCCTCCGGCTCCATCGCTAGCACCTTAACGCCGCTGACCCGACCACTGCTGGTTATTCTGAACTTGGCGTCAATCGAGTATATCGGCGTCTCCAGCGCAAGCANNTCATCATAAGGCACCGGCATGGGAACAAACGCGAGNCCCCGCTCCCACGCTCTGAAGGACCCGAGATGAAGCGGCTGATCCCAAGGATCTGAATCTTCTTCCAGTTCAGTTTCGGCCAGCAACTGACCGGCGACCGTCTCTTGCTGAAAGGCTTCCAGCTCACCAAAGCGAGTGAAAAAAGTTGGCACCGGAATAATCATCGGGCGGTTAAAGAAAGCCTCAAGGCGTGCCTCATCAATGCCCACCTCCATTAGCATTTCTTTCGCTTCCCGATAATCCTGACGACCCACAGAGCGACCCTGCAGGTACGCATAATCGCCGTGATACAGCCGGGCCATGGCCGCCATTTCGGNGTCATCGTTGGCTTCCGCAATCTNCGCAATGNCGTTGACAAAACCGTTNGCCTGCCTCAAGTAAGCGACACCNACCGGTTCGTCTCCCTCGGTAACCGGAATCACCTGNTTGAAGCCACCGATTNAGAAAGGACTGTTGAAGCCACGNGCCCTTGAAGTTTCCAGTCGGACCGGGCCATCCCGCTGCGCGGTTTCTCTGATCCAGCTGGTCACAACGCTGCTGTCAGCATTCAGCCCGGCAACGAGCAGATAGAGACTGTAAGCGCGCTTGTTAAGCCAGGGCACAAGGCGCAGATCGTCTTCACCATATTTTGCCTGCGCCAAAATCAACAGATCTCTGAAGATCTCTCTGGCCTCCATGAAATTGTCTGCCCGCCCACGGTCCCTATCGACATAAACACGAGTCATAAACCAGGAGGCCTGCCGCTCCTGTGCCAGCATGGCTTGTTCAGAATCAATGCCGTGATTCGCAACAGCTAATGTTCGAAGGTGCTCAAGATGATTTGAAATTTGCTCCCAGTTAGCTAGACGCATCTCAGTTCTCACCAAAGCTTCAACTATAGTTACGGTATCGGGGTGGGTCAGCCCGACTGCAGTCCGAGTGATTTGCAGGCGACGACTCTGAATCGACTTTACCCCCTCGTAGTCACCAAGCGACTGATACAGAATTTCAATCGACTGAAGCGGCTCCAGCAAACGAAGGTCCAGAAAGCCGTATTCAAACTCATAGTCCTCAAGCTGAGTTTCATAGCGCTGCAGTTCCAGCATGAGTTCAGTGGTCTGAATGGCCAATTCCTGAGCCGTGAGCTGACCCAGCAGTGCGGGCTGAAACTGGATAAGAGCCGCAAAAAATAGAGACAGCGGTAAAATGCCGGCTTGCCGGTAAGAGTAAGCACAGGTTTTTGATGTAGAGCAGATGGCGCGCATCGGGTGCAGATGAGTAAGGAGCTTCGTAAGACAATAGCTTGATCTCCAGTCATTGTCGATACACACTACCGCCATTGTGCTAAGCCAGCATCGCAAAAGTATGGCCATACCAATACACCTGTCTATGTTGATGCTGGTGGCTATCAGCGGTGCAAGCGCACAGCAAACTCCAGCACTCAATATCGACGTGGCGGGTGAGTTCGCGTTTGTCAGAATCCAGTACGACAGCTATTACGAGGGCGGCTTTTATGGAGGCCCCTGGCTGACCGATTTCCCGGCATCAGATCAAAATTTTCTGAGAGGCGTCTCGCGACTAACCAACGTCCGAGTCATGGATGAGCCCATTGTGCTGCGCTTTGATGACGAGGAAATATTCGATTACCCGTTTCTTTATGCCTTGGAGATGGGGCGTGGCGGCGGTATTTCTCTGTCGCCATCGGAAAGCGGTAATTTACGGGAGTATCTGCTGCGAGGAGGATTTCTGCTGATTGATGATTTCTGGGGGCAACAGCAGTGGGATGCTTTCTATCGAGATTTCTCCCAGATTTTTCCCGACCGGGAAATGGTCGAACTTCAGGCCGGCCATGAGATATACCATACGTTTTATGATATCGATGGACCACAGATGATACCTGGCCGGGGCGGCCGCCAGGGCTTTGGACAGGCCGGCATGAACAACGCCTCGAACTATGCGATCATGGATGACAACGGCAGAGTTATGGTCTTGATCAACTGGAATTCTGATATGGGCGATGGTTGGGAGCACACGTACGACCAGTGGTACCCGACGCAATATGCCAATTCCGCGTACCAACTCGGCATCAATTACCTCATTTATTCTCTCACGCACTGATTTAATGCTGAGCGCCGTGAGTTTCGCTTCTCTCATTATCAACACCCTTCTCATTACGGCCGTGGTGGTTATTCACTATTAAATCCTGAGATTGCTTTCCACACTTATCCCAAAATTGAGATTCAACATCGATTAAGGACTGTCTACGGCACCAGTTGCGCACACATTATGGAAGTCTGGTTATTCGGCGGACTGGCTTTGAATGCTTGAACAGCCAAAAACACGAGATAGGCTGCCCCTGCG
>NZJB01000087.1 GCA_002691885.1 Gammaproteobacteria bacterium | reverse complement strand
AATAGCGTCCTCGATGAAGCTATGGCTGATGCCGACACTACCTAGAATCTCCAGCGCGTCCGCACTCGGCAACCATTGCGGAGACATGGTGCTCGCCAACTCACGTGCGCCTTTGCGTGTTTGCTCATGGCGCCACTCTTTCAACACGTGCTTATAGAACGCATTGCCCCAGGAAAACCTCGCCTGGCCTCTGTCACGCCAATAATTCACGAACTCCGGAATCAGGCTGCGAATGAAGTCATCAGGTATGGCATGTTGTCTGGCCAGCCGAATCCAGTTGTCCTCCGGTTTCCAATCATCCGGGATCGGCCTGCCCGCATTAGAGCCAGCACCCAGGCGCTCACTGACCGGCAACGCTGATTTGACCTTCGGCATTTCATTTGTCTCTGGCGGAAATGGCTTCGCCTGCGCTATGGCCTCTCCACCGTCGTCAATGGCAATCCAGGTAGATTGCGCGTCAGAGACATGCTCCACTTTCAGCACGCCGAGGTTCTGCAGGCTTTGCCGATATTCCAGGCTCTCAGTCATACTCCAGAACGGGAACAATCGGGGCAGTTCGCGCTCCTCAAGACAGAGCCAGCGTATACCCGAATCGCTGTGGCGCTGCTGGCCGCGGTGGCGGATGAGCTCTGCCAGCACCTGAAGCATTACCGCTTCGCCCAGACCTACTGTAGCAGCGAGGGTCGGTGAAATAACAAGGGGTTGTTCGGGAACTAGTTTTGACACGGAGACGTCTGATCGTTGAAAGTAAGAGCTATTTGCATCGTTTGTGGAGACCGGGTTAACCTCTTTATAAAGGATCGTATCATATGCCTAAGGCTCTTCCCTACCGCACGATTGAACCCGTTCACCCCGGCAAGGTAGACTAACGGCTTACACCGAATTTCCACGATTTACCCACCGTGACTCCACAGCTTATTCAGGAATTTCTGCGCGGCGAAGAGCTGCCAGCGACCTATGGTGCGGATGTGCTCACCTGGTTTCTTCCTGCAGCGGAGGAACTGCTCCTGCTAATGACGTCAAACCAAAATAACCCTATGTTCATTGGCATCAATGGCGCTCAGGGCACAGGGAAGTCAACTCTGGCTAAACTTTTCAAGCTTTGCTGTACAGAGGCAGGGCTCAAAGTCGCTGTTCTCTCAATTGATGACTTTTATCTTTCAAAACACGCACGAGCGCAGCTTGCTGAGACAGTGCATCCACTATTATCGACTCGAGGGGTACCCGGCACCCATGATGTGGATCAACTGAAATCCTGCCTGAATCAGTTGCTGGATAGTCAAGCTGGCACCGTAAAAATCCCACGCTTTGACAAAGCAGCGGACAACCCGGCACCTGAAGATCACTGGGCCACAGTTACTCTTCCCGTTGATCTCATCATTTTAGAAGGCTGGTTTATCGGGTTGGAACCGGAGCCGTGCGAACATCTTGTCTCACCGGTGAATCACCTGGAGGCGATTGAAGACGGTGACGGTTCATGGCGCAACTTCGTGAACAACTCTCTCAGATCCGATTTCGCAGACTTATTCGGCCGCCTGGATTCACTTNTGATGCTGCAGGCGCCATCATTTGAACAGGTATATNCCTGGCGCAGCCTNCAAGAAGAAAAGCTCAAGCGGCATCGTGAAGCGCGGGNTNATGCAGACACGAGTGGCGTGATGNGCCCTGAAGAAATTGCCCGCTTTATACAGCACTTTGAACGATTGACCAGGCACGCCCTGATNACCCTGCCCGNGAAGGCGGATTGGGTTTTTCATCTTGATAGCCAGCACCGGNTCGCCGGCAAAACCTNTAATTAGAGTCTGAAGGTCAGTAGCTGGCGCTGTCAGGNCTGTTCTANAGGCTGAGGCTCACCCGCTTCNTNAAGGTCGGCACCCACACGGAAAAACGGCAGTATCCAGACGCGGAGCACCAAGCCAACCAATACCACAGCCGCAAGTTGGCGCCAGATTAGATAACCCTCACCGTGCGTAGCCATGGCAAGCCGCAAAGGCCAGGAGAAAGACGCGTAGGCGACATTAAGTGCGAGACCTGCCGCGATAGCAGTGCCAATAACCCCGCTAAGATAAGCCACCAAGGATTTCAAACCCAGCTGTTCTTTGATGACCCCCATCGTNGCCAAATTAGTGGCCGGGCCGGTCAGCATAAATACCAGAGCAGCACCTGGTGAGATCCCCGCAAACAGGAGGCTGGCTGCCACCGGCGTCGACGCNGTGGCACAGATGTACATGGGCAANCCCACCAACACCATTATNAGCATTGNCAGCACACCATCACCCCATTGCAAAAAGAGCGACTGAGGCACCAGGGCAGTGATCAACGTGGCCGCNACTAAGCCAATAGCCAGCCACTTAGCGGTATCAGAAATCATTCGCCCATAGCCATAATTCACAGCCAGTATCANACGCTTACCCAGTGTCAACCGCTGCTCNTCAGCTGGGGGCTGCTTGCTACAGCAGCTGCCGCAGCTGCTCTCGGCTTCGCGGGTGGCTTGCTCATCCCGGTCAATCGCATTCACCAGTATGCCCGCCACAATCGCACTGCTGAGCGCTCCAATAGGTCGGGCAATCGCAAATATCGGCCCGAGAACCGCATAAGAAAAAGAAATAGAATCGACACCGGTTTCAGGGGTAGCAACTAAAAAGGATGAGGTGGCGCCTTTAGAAGCGCCCGCTTTGCGGATAGCTAAAGCAGTAGGAATCACGCCACAAGAACACAGCGGAAGTGGTGCACCGATAAACGCTCCTTTAACGATGGAGGCTATGCCCGGCTCAGCCAGCTGCTTCTCCACCCAACTGCTGGGGATGACCTGACGGATTATGCCGGCCAGCAGATAACCCATCAGCAACCATGGGGCGCTTTCAATGACGAGATCCCAGAATATGCGTAAAAATTCCATCAGTTCACCCTCCCGCTAGCCGCCATACCAACGTTATCCAGCACTTCTAAAATGGAGCAGTGCGACGCTTTTTCCAGGCCTACATCACAATTATCCAGTAAGCGGCTCAACACTTTCTGCATGGCTGTGAGCTCCGCCATTTTGCGATTGATCTCATGCAACTTATTTCGGGTAATGTCGGTGACTTCCTGGCAACTGTGACTCGACCGATCGAGTCTGATTGAAAGCAGCTGAGCAATGTCCTCCAGCGAAAACCCGATATTTCGGGCTNTTTTCACAAATTCTGCCCGATTGACATCCGCAACGCTGTCCAGCCGATAGCCGGACTCACTGCGATCACTGGCCTCAATAAGCCCGTGTTTTTCATAAAACCGAATTGTATGCGCCGACAGACCTATTCGCCCAGCCAGCTCGCTGATTTTCAACATTCAGCGAATACCTCCATTTAACTGCAACCAAGTATAAGCTTAGAGACAGCTCTAAGGTCAACTTTTCCATTGGCCAATAACGCGCAATTTTCAGATGCACTCTTGAGGACTGCTAGGCTTTCAAGGTTCGCTCTATCCAGCCACCTATATCGGCAATCTGCTGAGGACACACGGCATGCTCCATCGGGTAGACGAAATATTCTGGGTTAAATCCGAACTTCCGCAGCTTCGCCACACTCTGTCTGCCGAGAGACTCTGGTACCACAGGATCTTCGCTTCCGTGACAAATCAACAGGGGTAGAGCCTGCTGCACTGGATTAACTGCAACTGTCGCAGCTGTAGCAAAATAGGTTGAAAGCGCCATTATCCCCGCCAGGCGATGCGGGTAGGTCAGCGCTGCCTCTAAGCCCACTGCCCCGCCCTGGGAAAACCCAGCAACCGCAATTCTTTCACTGGGCACGCCGCGCTCTATTTCCCGATCAATAAGTTCATGGACCCAATCTGCCGACTGGCGCAGCTGATCGGTATCAACATGCCGATCCACGTCAAGCTGCTTGATGTCGTACCAGGCTGGCATGACAAAACCGTTGTTGATCGTCACCGGAATAGAGGGTGCGTGGGGGAAAACAAATCGCACGCCAAGGCCGGCTGGCAACGGAAGTTGAGGCACAATAGGCGCAAAGTCGTTGCCGTCAGCACCCAAACCATGTAGCCAGATGATTGCGGCTCCGACCGATTCTACTTGAGGATATTCGATCTCAACTGCAGGTAGATATGTCACGTTTCTGTCCCCCTTTGACGATCATGCAAAGTGCATGGGTCATGTAAATAACCTTTATTATCCAATATTCTGATTTCGTGCCTTGTAAGTGGTATCAGGTTTTTGTGAGCCAGCTGCTGCTTCTGAAAGGTCACATCTGCTTTCCATTCTCCCATTCACAGTCAGATTAACAAGGCCCCCATCACCTATACACGCTGTGGTTACCGAAGCAGAGATTTGCAGTAGATCATAAAGCTGAATTAACATCCTGATCATGAGAAACATTCTAGTTCCGCTGTTTACTGCCTCTTTTCTTATATTTTATACCAGCGTCCACACTGAGGAGGCTATTAGAGAAAATATACTCGGGTCGTGGGAAGGCCCTCTGGTAATTGGCCGCGACAACATGAAGCTTGCCTTCACCTTTACCCTTCAAGGTNAAGAGATAGCTGCCGTCTTGACCAGTAGCGGCTTAGGTATTTACGGGATGCCTGCGGACACGGTGATCGTTGATGACCGAAGAATCACGATCCGTATTCCAAGGCTGGACCTAGAGTTCACTGGCGTCGCGCGGATGACCAAGTCTGGAGCAGTGTTGCGAATCGATGGCGACTGGTTTCAGTACAGCGAGATGGTACCCGTCGTTTTACGTCCGGTAGAAAACCCCAGCTTTTAACAGCCCTCGACTGAAATGATCGGGTCAGCTAACGACATGCAACGACAATTCTACATCACAGAAAAACCAAAACAGCCTGGTTATTTTAAGCATACCCTTTCGANAACTTGGCTTCATTCTCCNCTGAAACCTTCTTGGGGCAATGAAGTGCTTTCGGCCGTTCAGATTACCTTGAAGTTTCCCCAAGATGAGGTAGGTAGTCTGTTATTGACAGTATCGGATTTTGCCAGTTGCAGCGTTTTGCCCAGCGAGCACAACGTGCCTATACTTTGCGCTTTCCATATAACAGACATNCAGGGTGACTGATGCGCTTCAGAGAACGCAAATGCGCTGCCGATAAGACGCTTGTCAGTGNGCTGATGAGCTGTCTACTGCTGGTNAGTCCACTGGGGGCAACAACCATNCTCGGCATGAACATNGATGAAGTGGCGCAGGGCGCTGAANTCATCTTCGAAGGGAAAGTAGTCGAACACAACGTCCGAGAAAATGACGCGGGCATGATTGTTACCTACGTCACCTTTAGAATCGAAGAATTGATCAAAGGCGAGTATGACGAACATCTGCTGGAACTGAAATTCACCGGCGGCAGGCTGGGTGGGCAAATTATGGAAGTCAGTGGCCTGCGCATCCCGAGTCCCAACGAAGAGGGCATTTACTTCGTGGAATCCGTTAATCGCAATTTGGTCAATCCGCTGCTGGGATGGTCTCAGGGACATTACCTGATTTATGANCAGAACGGAGTGCGCAGAGTCAGCACCGTTAGTGAAAGGCCCGTTACGGACGTTTTATCCNCGCAATCTGTGCCGGTAGNCCTGCGAAGACCCGTAAGCNTCATNGATGGCGACACTGACCCNGCTACTGGCGTTGTGGCACCCAGCCAGACACTGGATTCAGACCGNGCGTTAACGACTGAGTCATTCAAAGCCAAGATTCGGGCCCTTGTTGATAATTGACGAAAGCGGGCCGACGCGTTGTCTGCCGCGCCGGTCGACGCGAGCGGATTAATTGGGCAGTGGCAGTACGCTTCCTGAAGGATCCAAACCCTCGGCAAANANTCGCAGCGCCAGNTCGTCAGCGTTGAGCGCTTCCCTGAAACGCGCCGTTAAATAAAACTCTCCGGACACGTTGGCACGTTGTGGTGGCAACAGATTGACCATCGCAGGCTGAGCGTGGCCCGCGCCCTGACCGGGCGCTCTGACCAGAGTCACCGCGTAAATNGCCTTGCTATTCGGCGCTACGGCCAGGGAATAGCGCATCTCGTTTTTTAGCAGATCAATTTTTATGATTCCCTCGAACTGAACATCCCCCTCGTTAAACTCAATCACCCGGCTGAGCACTTGAGGCAGAACACCCTGCACAATAGCAGGCGTGACCGCTGNTGGGCGACGAATGGNATTCGCTTTTTCATAGCTGTCGGCGATGGCCAGTAATTTAGCGTCACTGAGCATCGAGCCGAGTATTTCAATGCCCACTGGTAGCCCATCGTCAGTGAAGCCTGCGGGAAAGGAGATTGCCGGCAAGCCCGAGTTCGCCGACAGCGNGCAGTTGGCCCCGGTGGCGGGGTCNCCGGTCTGTGGATCTCCCAGTCTGACGGGCAGCTGGCCGATGGTTGGATACACTAGGCCGTCCAGNTCGTTTTCGCGCAGGGTGCGTTCGATCGCGGCNCGCAGNTGGCTGCGCATTGACAAACGGGACTGATAATCGCTGTCGCTGACATTCAGTGACGCACTGTAGCGCAGCACTCCCGATACCGCTTGATGAAANAATCCCTGCTCAATTACCTCATCCAGAGAACTTATCTCTTCATTGCCAAANGTTGCTAAATACCTNTCAAGGTCAGGCGGAAACTCAATGGACAGTACATCTGAGTCGTTCAGGAGGGCGTCCAGATTCGGCGCCTCAAGTTCAACAATTTCTGCTCCCTGCTCCGCAAACCACTCAAGTGCTACATCAATTTCCGCTGTCACCGGATCGGCAGCGGTGGAGAAATAACGGGTGAGTTTGCCCAGTCGGAGCGAGCCCGGAGTAGAGCAGTACCGAGCGATTGCCGGAACCGAAGCGCAGGGCGACCACCCTTCAGCTCGGTAGCTGGGTCGGCCGGATCAAATCCCGAGACAACATCCAGAACAATGGCAAGATCCTCAGCACTTCTAGCCAGTGGTCCGCCTACATCCTGAGTGTGTGCCAGAGGCAGAATACCGTGAATGCTGGAAAGGCCTTTTGTGGGCCGCAGCCCCACCAGATTGTTAAATGCGGCCGGTATCCGAATTGACCCGCAGGTATCAGACCCCAGACCAACCGCACCAAAACTTGCTGCAACTGCCGCACCTGTACCGCCGCTGGAGCCGCCCGGCACCCTTCGCGGATCGTAAGGATTTCGCGTGCGTCCGAAAATCGAGCCTACCGTTGTGATGCCGTAAGCAAACTCGTGCAGATTGGTTTTTGCCAGCACGATCGCCCCGGCGCCAATGAGCCTCTCAATCTGACTCGCCGGCGCATTCGGCATAAAGTTCGCGAGCGCGACCGACCCTCCGGTCGTGGGCATACCGGGCACGTTGTAATTGTCTTTCACCAGTATCGGCACGCCATGGAGCAGGCCTCGAGCTCCGCTGGTTTGCCGCTCTGTGTCAAGCGCCTGGGCGACCCTGATTGCATCAGTGTTAATCCTGATAACTGAGTTGAGCTCCGGCCCACCCCGGTCAAATGCCTGGATGCGCTCAATATACTGATTCACTAGCTGCACAGAAGTGACATTACCTTCGGACAACGCTTCCTGCAGGTCAGCGATGCTCGCTTCAAACACATTGAAATCGGCCTGGGCGNAGGCCAGTTGTGCTGACAATAGTAAAAGAGTCAGAAGAATTCTCNTGGTGTGTGGCTCCGGGTTTGNGAAGAAAGGGCCAAGNCTTCGCTCAGGCTTTCGTGGATGCGGCCAGCAAACCAGGGCAGATTTCCGCTATAAACATTCCGCCCCGGCCGGCACCTCGACCCGGACTGGTCTAAAGTTCAGGACAGAAAAAATCGGCCCGCTTTGACAGCAGAGCCGATTTCCATTGTATCCCGATTGTTACTCCGGCATTCGGGCCGCACGTATTTCAACTTCTACCAACCAGCCTTCGACCACCAGATCCTTGATTTCAACAAAAGAGCGCACGGGCTTGTTCGGATTCTCATCAGTTCCAAAAAACTCAGAGTAGCCCTCCTTGAAACCCGCGAAATTGCGACCGTCCTCGCCCGCTACAGCAAAGGGCCGGACCTGAACGATATCCGACATTGACCAGCGATGCTCTTCCAGAGTCTGCTTGAAGCAGGAGAAGGTGTTGGCCGTCTGCTGCTTCATGTCGCCCCAGCTGCCATCATCCAGCGGGCGAGCCCCGGAGCTCGACAGATACATCGTTTCCGCGTCGGGTGGAATGGTGATCGACGTTAAAATAGTTTCCCTCATTGTAGCGCGTAATCTCCTGAGCGCCGGCCAGAGCCGACCACCCCATCTGGGCCAAACTGAATAAGCACGCCATTGTGATTTTCAATTGGTCCATTTTTCTCTCCATTATTAAACACAGCAAATCAAACCGATTCCACGAATTAATTTTCCTGCAGACTCTGCGCCGCCATCATAGTTGCCGCGTCTTCGGCTTGCGCGCCGACAATTCGATTTGTGAGAATGCCGGTAGTGATCGCACCGTTGACGTTCAGCGCGGTCCGGGCCATATCGATCAACGGCTCAATCGAGATCAACAGCGCTGCAACGGTGACCGGAAATCCGACTGCCGGTAGCACGACCAGAGCCGCATTGGTCGCGCCTCCACCCACGCCTGCAATCCCGAAAGAACCGATTGTGATCACGACCAACAGGCTGGATATAAATCCAAAATCGAGATCAACACCCATGGTCGGCGCCACCATGACTGCCAACATCGCAGGATAGATACCTGCACATCCGTTCTGACCGATGGTCGCGCCGAAAGATGCTGAGATATTCGCAATGGGTGCAGGCACGTTAAGTTCTTCAATCTGCGCGCGAATCGTCAGCGGAATCGTAGCAGCGGAGCTTCGGGTCGCAAACGCGAAAGTCAGCACCGGCCAAACCTTCTGAAAGTATTCCCTGACGTTAACTCCCACCATCGCAATGATGAGGCCATGAACCATAAACATGATGGCAATGGCGATATAGGAAGCCACAACAAACCCAATTAGTGTGATTAATGCGCCCCCGTCCGTCGTTGCAATCACCCGCGTCATCAGGGCAAGTACGCCATAAGGCGTCAGTCCAATGACCAGTTTGACCAGACGCATAATGACCGCTTGCGCGGTATCGACGAAGGATTTGATCCGCGCACCGTGCTCCGCATCTTCCTGACTCACCAGCAAAGCCGCGATGCCGATGATCATGCCAAAGACAGCGACAGCGATGATAGAAGTTGCGCGGGACTCTGCCATATCAGCGAAAATATTGCTCGGCACTGAAGCAATTAACAGCTGTGAGATGCTGCGGTCGGTCGCCAGACGTGACTCCAGCACCTCGGCNCGGGCCAGCTCCCTTGCGCCACTCGCTAAATCACCGGCATTCAAACCAAATAGTGAAGCCATGATAATACCGATCACTGCCGCGATCATGGTAGTGACGANCAGAATGCCAACCACCGAGCCCCCGATTTTGCCCAGAGACTTNATCTCTTCCACTTTNAGTACCGAGGCCATCATGGTGATCAACACCAGAGGTATTATGATCATGCGCAGTAGNTTGACATAAATATTGGCAACGACATTCGTCCACTCCAGCGTCTCGGTGGTGGCCTCGGCGGNGTAACCTACGACCAGCTGGAGATAGAAGCCAAAGATGCTTCCNAGCATGAGGCCGATCAGCACCCTGCGAGACAGGCCCAANTCCTTTTTGGCGAGCTGAAANAGGAAGCTCAGTAATGCTGCGAAAATAACGAGATTGAAAATACCATACATGGACATGGTGGTTCGCTCCTTGGCGCAGACCTTGGTAGTCTGGCCCNNTGATCAGTTGCNTGCCGCTTTATTGTTCTATTCCGGGTAGTGCGTAATNCGGAATCCATCGGGTCAAAGACAGCCCTCGTTGACCTTTGTGACCGGACTCTGTGCGNCGATTAAGACTCTGTNATCGCGTGCTGTGCGCGCCCGGTTGGTGAACACCTTACGCNCCAGTATATCTAGCGCTGTCTGGAANACCAAGCCCCCACTCTCATTCGGAACAAACCGACAGGCTAGCGGGCTTCCAGAGAATTGATGTAAGCCACAACATCGCGGATAGTGGACTCATCGGTCATTGTGCCGACCATGGCAGCCATCTGCTGGCCGTACCGATCATCTTCATGCCGACCCCGATATCCCACAACGAAGTTGCTCAGTTGCGTGACCAGATACCAGTCATTCTGTCCGGCCAGAGCCGGCGCGCCCATCGCCGCATTGCCCTTAGCGTCCATACCGTGACAGGTGGCACAAACGCCATACAGCAGCTCACCGGACTGCACATCACCTTCAATCGTGCTTTCTGCGGGCCGGTAGTCCCAGCCGCCGACCCAGGCCACAATGTCAGCGATACTTTCATCCGTCAGCTTGGCCATGGGGCGCATGGCGATACCCGCGGTATCCATCGGGTGATAACCGCGAATACCGGCGCGGAAATTCTCCAGCTGCCGACGCAGATACCAGTCCTCCATGCCCGCCAGTCTCGGCGCTTCGATGCCTTCGTTGCCCCTACCGTCAGTGCCGTGACAGGTCGTACAGTAGCGATCATCATAGGGCTCCCTTTCCGCCGCAGCGTAGGTGTAGGGGATCAGCTGGCAGACAGCTAAGGCGGCCAAGATTCTGGTGGCTAGGCGCCAGATTTTATGGCGCCCGTCTAGAGGAACGAAACTCAGCATTGGAAACTCCTTGGGGCAACAATCTTCAGGCCAGCTCGGCACGTACTTGTGCATCCATGTCGCTCAGCGCCCACTGGGCAGACATCACCGCGCTTTCCTGCCAGGCTGAATGCATACTGATCTGATCACCAATGAAGTAGTGTCGACCGTTAACCGGAGCCTGCAGCGTGTGATACAGCGTTTCTTCCTCATGGGTCCAGCCCCGACCGAAGTTGCGTGACCATCTGGCTGAGCATCCCAGCATGTGATTCATGCGATGCCAGCCAATCGTGACCGGCTTCTCCACCAGCTCGCGGAAATCCGGATGAATTTTTTCATGGTCTGCAAGGTGGGCTTCGATCCGCTCTTGTTGACTCATCATGGTGTGATACATCCCGCCGCCGTAGTCATAGGCGCCCAATACGATGCCTTTGGCTTTGTGGATTCCGTGCGTGGGATACCACAGCTGGCGACTCTTGGTGTTCGACCAGGAAATACCACCATAGATGTCCAGATCCTCCCAGAAACGGCGTTTGGCCTGAAAGGCGGCTTTGTAAGCCTCGCCGCGACGGACGTACTTCATCGCGGTTACGTAGTCAGACGGAAAATTGTGGTCTATACCGACCATCAGATGAGTCGGAATGCAGTTGAAGCAATAATCCACCTCAAGGCTGTGTTGGACGTCATTCTGATCATAGGCCACATTGACACCNTTGTCCGATACCTGAACTGAGGTCACCATCGCCCGATACTTCACCTGTTCGCCGACGTGGTTCAGAAAACCGCTGATAATCTTGTCCATCCCTCCCACAGGCTGCATCAGGATAGGTCCGGTGTCACCCTCATTTGCCCCCATTACCTGCCGACCCAGACGGGANTTAAGCAAATCTCGAAAAGCAATCATATCTTCCTGTATGCCATGTTTTAAGAACCCCCCTTCGGCGTACCCCGCTCGAGAACTGCCCGAGTAAAGATCATTCTCATTTAGGTCGCCAAAGGAGCGAATCATACTGAGCAGTGTTTCCGCCTCGGACTCGGTAAACGGCGCATCCAGTTCATTACTGTTCATGGCTTTCGCCATCAGCTCTGCCATGAACCCGCGCATGTTGGTCGTGTANTCNATGTTGCGAATCGGCCTACCACCCAACATGTTGTCGTCCTGAACAAANGAGGTTTTGTTCTCNTTGATGAACACCTCAAGTTCGACATTTAGCTCTTTGCAATAGGCTAATAGATTGCGATGAGTGCTGGGAATTCTGGCCGCGCCGGCATTGAAGTACATGTGCGGCTCATCATCGAACTCGCAATATTGCCGATTGCCNATTTCATCGATCAAATCCCCATGACGGAGGGTCAGAACTCGGCCGCCACAGCGATGAGAGGCTTCCAGCACCTTACAGTCATAGCCCTGCTTGCTCAGTTCATAGGCCGCAGTAAGCCCTGAAATACCACCACCAAGAATGGCTATTTTACGCTGATTACTGCCAAGATTCCGCAGATCCAGGGTANCTGCAGATGCCGAACCCGGCAACAAATTCAGTGCGGTGCCTGCACGCAGCGCGGCCGCCGTGCCGCCGGTTGCGGCAAGCAAACTCAGAAATTCCCGCCTGCTGACTNGATTGACCATCGAAAATGCTCCTATACGAGGTCTACGTAGGGCTCATTATACTTGGATTTGCGCTGTTTATGAGAGTCCGAAAGATATCAGTGAATCCCGCTGGCGGTTGCGACAATTTGTCGCATAGCTGCATCGGCCGCCTCCATCTGTCCTTGATAACCGATCGACGCCATAATGCCAGAAAGTCACAGCCAAGTTGGCGACCAGTAAGGAGCTCTGCCATGAGCCTAGCCGAATACTTTCCTGAGCAGATTCGCCAATTGCCCGCGTACGAGGGCAAATTTGATGCCTTTAAACTGAACGCAGAGTCCTGTGACGTGCTGTTTGGCATTTATCCGGGCGGCACGGTCATTGAGCCCCACAGTCATGACACTGATAACGTTGGCGTGATCACCAAAGGCGTACTGTTATTAACAATGGACGGTGAAACACAGCGTTTCGAAGCGGGCGAGTGGTATTTTGTGCCGGCTGGCAAAGAACACGCAGCAGAGTTCCCGGAAGATACTGCCGATATCGAAATGTGGATTCGTCGGTAAAGGACCACGGCACCAGGCTGGATTTGGCCCGTGTACCCCAGTGGCCGTTTACATGGGTCACGATGGAGAGTGACTGATAAGTGCCGATGACCTCGTTATCCGCATTCAAAAAAGGCACCTATTGGTTTGTCAATGGCGATAGATATCGCGGACGATGGACCCGCGCGTCATTTGAAAGCCAACGCACTTTTGACTGGGCCAGTGGCGACCGCTANGAAGGAAACTGAGGGCCGGTAAGCAACTTGGAGACGGAACCGAGAAGTGGAACGGCGGAAATTGCTATACAGGTACCTGGCACAATAATGTTACGCAAGGAGAAGGCATATACTTCTATGCCAACAGCAATCGATTCGAGGGATCTTTCGCCAATGATCAACTCCATGGTGAAGGCACTTATCACCACACCAACGGAAATCTTTATGTTNGGCCCTGGCGGGAGAACAAACGTCAGNGGCNTGGCGTGTGCTTNGATGCCGAGGNCNACGCAGTGCNTGCTGAATTCCGAGGCGGTTTGCGNNCATCCTAGCTTCGCAGTTTNTATCCGGTTTTGAATATCCAGACCACAATACTGAAGCAGATCAGCAGAAACAGCAGCACACTTCCCAGACTGGCCCAGACATTGACGTCAGAGATTTCGTAAAAGCTCCAGCGTAAGCCGCTGACCAGATAGAGCACCGGATTAAACAGAGACACCGTCTGCCAGAAGGACGGCAGCATATCGGTAGAGTAAAAACTGCCACCCAAAAACACCAGCGGGGTGATCAGCAGTGTTGGAACCACCGACAGCTTCTCAAAATTGTCGGCCCAGATTCCCAGAATAAAACCCAGCAGGCTGAAGGAAATGGCCGTCAGTATCAAAAATGCCAGCATGATGAGCGGGTGGGCAATTCGCAGCTCGATAAACAGCGAGGCAGTAAGCAGGATAATGAATCCGAGCAGCAAGGCTTTGCTGGCTGCCGCACCCACATAACCAAGGACAATCTCAAAGGTCGACACCGGGGCAGACAAAATCTCGTAGACTGTACCCACAAACTTCGGGAAATAAATACCGAAAGAGCCGTTGGAAATGCTGTTGGTTAACAGATTCAACATGATCAGGCCCGGCACAATGAACGCCCCATAGCTGACGCCACCAACCTCCTGAATTCTTGAGCCGATCGCCGCTCCGAAGACAATGAAGTAGAGTGACGTGGTAATGACCGGCGCGACAATGCTCTGTATCAGCGTGCGCCGGGTGCGTGACATCTCGAAACGGTAGATCGCTAAAACCCCGTAAAAATTCACGGTTCCACCTCCCGCTCAAACGGCCTTCTGCTGGACCCTTCGACCAGATTGACAAAAATTTCTTCGAGCGAGCTTTGGCTTGTCTGCAAATCCCTGAACGCGATGCCAGCCGATTTGAGACCATCCAATAATGCTGTGATGTCTGCGCGCTGCTCATGGGTATCGAAAGTGTAAGTGAGCCTCAGGCCGTTCACGGTCAAATCCAGCGCAAAATCAGCCAGGCTCGCGGGAATTTCTCGCAGAGGCTCAATCAGATCCAGCATGAGCTGCTTTTGTCCCAACTTCCGCATAAGAGTCTGTTTGTCTTCTATCAGCACTATCTCACCGTGATTAATGACACCAACCCGGTCGGCAATCTCCTCAGCCTCTTCGATGTAGTGCGTCGTAAGGATGATAGTGACGCCCGATTCCCTGAGTTCGCGCACGATTTGCCACATATCCTTGCGCAGCGAAACGTCGACACCGGCAGTCGGTTCATCCAAGAATAGGACGGAGGGTTCGTGAGACAAAGCTTTGGCAATCAAGACCCGCCTTTTCATGCCTCCTGACAGAGTAATTATCTTGCTGTCTCTCCTGTCCCAAAGCGAGAGTGAAGTCAACACGCGCTCGATGTGGGCCGGGTCGGGCGGACGGCCAAACAGGCCACGACTGAAAGAAACCGTATTGACTACTGTCTCGAAAGAATCGGTGGTCAGTTCTTGCG
>NZJB01000086.1 GCA_002691885.1 Gammaproteobacteria bacterium | reverse complement strand
CTGGTGAATCCGGAACTGGAGCTGTCCGGTGACGTTGAGTGGATTCAGGCGTTGCTGCGCGCGCTGCACAGGGCGGATATCGGGTGGCGAGATTTGCTCGGCGCCACCCTAGGCGACAGTCTCTCCAGTCAACTCATCAGCTTTTTTGAGGCAAGCTCGGATTGGGCCGGACAATCTAAGAGCCGTCTCAGGCGCAGCCTCGAGGATTATGTAAAAGAGGAGATCCGTGTGGCACCCGGCCACCATAAAACAGACCGGTTCGCGGATCAATTGCACGATTTGCGCCTGCAGCTGGATCGTATTGCAGCCCGGGTGCAGGCGCTTGATGAGCGACTCCGCAGGCGTATAAGCGACTGATAATCAAGAGATTATAGACAATGCTCACTTGTCGCTGCGAAGCTCAAGTGATATCTTTGCAGCCCCGATAACCAGAGTCCACCGCCACGTGTCCAACCTGCCACGCCTGTTCAGGATACTGAGTATCTCCGCAAAATTCCGCCTTTATGAATTCGCCGAGGGGCAGTCGTGCTATCTGTTGTTGCGGCTGCTTTTGCTGCCCTTCTCTCTGCGTCATCTGTTCTCCGGAAACACCCGCAGTGACAGAAACGTGCGCCTGCGCTTCGCCTTGGAAGCACTGGGCCCGATCTATATCAAATTTGGCCAGCTACTCTCTACCCGCCGAGATTTTCTGCCGCCTGCACTGGCAGATGAACTGGCTGCGCTGCAGGACAAGGTGCCTCCCTTCAGCGAGCCAAAGATCGCATCGCTAATCAGCGATCGACTCGGCCTGCCCGTTTCAGAAGTTTTCAGTAAGCTGGACGAGCAGCCGCTGGCATCCGCGTCCATCGCCCAGGTTCACTGTGCGAGGCTACTCAGCGGCGAAGAAGTGGTGGTCAAAATCGTAAGACCGGGCATCGAGGAGACCGTGCGGGCCGACATCAGACTGCTGAAACAGCTGGCCACTCTGCTGGCTGGCAGTTCCTCCCTGGGTCGTAGACTGCATCCGCAGGAGGTAATCGCTGACTATGAGGTAGTGATTCTCAATGAGCTTAACTTGCTCGCCGAAGCCGCTAATACCACTCAACTGCGGCGCAATTTCGAGCATTCGACTTTTCTGTATATCCCGAAGGTTTACTGGGATTTTTGTCGAACCGATCTGATCGTTCTCGAGCGGATTCACGGCATTCCTGTAAGCCACACCGAGACATTGATTGAGCACCAGATTGACTTGAAAAAATTGGCGGAGAGAGGCGTTAAGATTTTCTTTCAGCAGGTATTCGAATACAACTTTTTCCACGCAGATATGCACCCGGGGAATATCTTCGTTGCGTATGACAAGCCAGACTCACCGCAATATATCGCGATTGACTGCGCAATCATGGGCTCACTGAGTCAGGACGATCAGGAATACATGGCAAAAAACCTGCTGGCGATNTTTCAGCGCGACTACCGACAGGTTGCCGAACTGCATATCAGCTGCGGCTGGATACCTCCAGAGACGCCGGTGCACGAATTTGAATCTGCCATTCGCAGCGTGTGTGAACCGATTTTCGAGAAACCACTCAGTGAAATTTCCTTCGGACAGATCCTCTTGCAGCTGTTTAATACGGCTAGCCGGTTCGACATGGAAGTACAGCCCTCCCTGGTGCTGCTGCAAAAAACCTTGCTCAATATCGAGGGTCTCGGCCGGCAGCTTTATCCTGAGCTCGACCTCTGGCAAACGGCGCTGCCCTATCTGGAGAGCTGGAACGCCAAACGCCTGAGCCCTCTGACATTGCTCAACCGAATGAAAGAGCANGTTCCGGATTGGATTGACCAACTGCCCCAGCTGCCTGCGCTAATCGTTCAGGCAATCAGCCGGACTGATGAGCTCGCCTCCCTAAGTAGCACCTTAAATACTTTTCGTCGGCAGCAGGAGCAGGCACGTAAACAGCAACGTGCGCGGAATCGTTTAGGAGGATACCTGGCGCTGGGGCTCAGCGCGCTGACGCTGGTTCCTGCGATCGGTGCCAGCCTCATCAGCGCGCCTGTCGCAACGCTGAGTCTGGCGGGGCTTGGCCTCTATCTTTTGTTTTTTCGCTAGCGAGAGCGCATACTGCTGTCATGATTTCGTATCTTGACCAGATAGCCTGGAATGAACAGGCGCTCATTCCCGCGATTGCAGTTGGTGCCACGCCCAACAAACTGCTGATGCAGGCCTGGGCAAANCGGGAAGTACTGGCCACTGCGGTGGCAGAAAAGCGCGCAGTATACTGGTCCCGCGCCCGGGNAAAACATTGGCGCAAAGGCGAAGGGTCCGGGNATGNGTAGAGACTGGTAGGGATCAGACTCGACGGTGAACCAATCTGCTGCCGAGTTGAGCAGATCGGCGGCATCGCCTGTAATACGGATAGGGCACACTGCTTCTATCAGCGACTGGAAAATGATGCATGGGGAACGGATATAAGGTGCTTGTCGAGCCGGAGCAGCTCAATAAGACCTTACAGAAAATTCGGGCCCGCAAAGCGACTCCGCTGATTCTGGAACACACACGGGTACACACCGATCTGAAACACACAAAGTAGCGACTATCATGAGTGATGTACTGACTAAGCTGGCCCGGGTGCTGGAACAGAGGAAAACTGCAGATCCAGATGGTTCCTACGTGGCCAGCCTGTTCGCCAAGGGCCTCAACAAAATACTTGAGAAAGTTGGTGAAGAAGCCAATGAGACCATCTTGGCGGCCAAGGACTATCAGGGGCCGGAAAGGACGAAGGATCAGCTTATCCATGAAACCGCAGATCTCTGGTTCCACACCCTGGTGATGCTCAGCTACCTGGATCTGCAGCCCGAACAGGTGTTGGAGGAACTGGAAAAACGCTTTAACATATCGGGGATAGCTGAGAAGGCATCACGACAGAATTAGTTCATAGCGGCCGAGGCCTGACAGGCTGCTGGCTTTGGAGGTTCAAAATGGGTTTAGGTGGAATAGGAATTTGGCAGTTACTGATCATCTTACTAATCGTTTTCATGCTGTTTGGAACCAAGAAGCTCCGAAATCTCGGATCGGATCTCGGTGGCGCGCTGAAAGGCTTTAAAAGCGCGATCAAGGACGAAGACGCCCCGGCTGCATCTGACGAGACCGAAGAAGCCGGTGGAACCATCGAAGCCACGGCCGAAAAGGTCGAGACCAAATCCTGATTGCCCGCCAAAGGGCCAGCGCTCACCGGGTCGGCCCTTTCACTCTCCGACCTCTAACGTCGGCTCTTAATCATGTTCAATATCGGCTCATTNGAAGTTCTCCTGATCTGCGTGATCGCGCTCTTGGTACTTGGCCCTGAGCGTCTNCCTGNCGCTATCCGAACTGCCGGACTTTGGATCGGGCGGTTTCGTCGCAGCTTCTACAAGGTCAAATCTGAGATCGAGCGGGAGCTGAATGCCGATGAGATCCGCAGGCAGCTGCACAATGAAAGCATCATGGCAGAACTGGAAGCGGCTAAGGACACNGTCGAAGAGACCGCCAAGGACACTCAGGCCTCGGTGANCAAAATNGTTAGCAGCGAAAATTTTGATCCGGGAGCCTCTCAGTACACNGAGGGACAAAAAGCCGCATCAGATGCCGAGAGCCAGGCGGTACAGCCAAAAACACTGGTTGAAGAAATCGAATCGNTGGGTGAGGAGATCGAGCAGGCAGGNAAAGAAATCAAGGAAAGTCTTTACGGTCTCGGCAAGAACCCCAAACTGGCTGGCGCAGACAAGCAGGAGGATACTGATCAGGCTGGCTCCGGAGAATCAGGCAAGGCTGCATCATGAGTTCAGCTGAAGAAGAACAGGAACTCACGCTGATCGATCATCTGATCGAACTCCGGGACCGCATTCTGAAATCAGTGGTCGCGGTCGTCGCATTATTCCTAGCGCTTTTTGCTTTCTCGAACGACATCTACACCTACGTCGCCACACCTCTGCTTGACGCGCTGCCCGAAGGATCAACTATGATTGCCATTGATCCGACCTCCCCATTCTTTGCGCCCTTCAAGCTCACTTTCTATGTGGCCTTTTTGATCGCTGCGCCTTATATCCTGTATCAGCTTTGGTCATTTATCGCACCGGGTCTCTATCAGAATGAGAAAGCGATTGCGATTCCGCTGTTCATTTCCTCGGTTCTGCTATTTTACGGTGGTGTGGCCTTTGCACGCTATGTGCTGTTCGGGTTTGTATTCGCTTTTTTTGTCTCGGTGGCGCCTGAAGGCATTTCGGTTGCACCCGATATCAACAGCTTTTTGAGTTTCGCGCTCACCATATTTCTGGCCTTCGGAATCGCCTTTGAAGTTCCGATNGCAGTGTTCATTTTCATCTGGGCCGGNATCGCCGAGCCTGAGTCTCTAACAGAGAAACGGCCCTATGTGATAGTTGCCTGCTTCGTTGCGGGGATGTTGTTAACACCAGCCGACCCTTTCACGCAGTCNATGCTGGCCATTCCGATGTGGATGCTGTTTGAAGTCGGGATCGTGGCCGGCAAGATGATCCGCAAGAAGCAAGCGGAAGAAGAAGCAGATCAGCAGAATTCGCCCACTGATTAGACCCACGCTTCCAGTTAGCTTCGGAGCAGAAATGTCACCGGCCCGTTGTTTTCAAGGGCGATCTGCATGTCAGCGCCGAAGACGCCGCTTCGCACCGCACCGTGTTTCTGATGCGCTTTGGAGACCAGCTCGTCAAACAGCTGTTCCGCCTGCTGCGGCGGCTTGGCCGAGGAGAATCCGGGCCTCAGCCCTTTACTGGTGGACGCGGCCAGAGTGAACTGCGACACCAACAACAACTCACCTCCCGTGTCCTTCAGGCCGAGGTTCATCTTGCCTTCGTCATCAGCAAACACCCGATAGGAAAGCAACTTATGGAGCAACTTTTCCACGTCGCTGCTGGCATCTTCCTTTTCGATGCCAACCAGGGCCAGCAAGCCGGCACTAATTTCCGCGTGCAGTGCCCCATCAATGGAAAGACGTGACCAGTTAACGCGCTGAATGAGACCAATCATGCCGAGTCATCCCGCCGGGCAGTTGAGATAAAAGTGCGGGTCATTCTGGGTCTCTAAGGCGCTTGCCAATCTCTTCGGTAGCACGAATCAGTGCATCAACTGTGCCGGGCTCAGAAGCTGAGTGGCCGGCGTCACGGACTATGCGCAGCTCAGCAGCGGGCCATCGGCGATGCAGATCGAGCGCATTAGACAGGGGACAGACCATGTCATAACGGCCATGAATGATGCGCCCGGGAATGTCGGCAATCCTTGCCATGTTATTGAGGATCTGATTGTCCGCAAGAAAGCCACCATTCACAAAATAATGGGTTTCGATTCGAGACAACGCCAGCGCATTATGAGGCTTGGTGAATTTGGCCAGCGCTTCAGCGCTCGGCCGCAGCTTAGAACAGCTGCCCTCCCAGGCTGCCCACGCCCGGGCTGCTGCCATGCGCGCAAGCTCGTCCTCACCGATCAGCCGACGATTATAGGCGCCCAGCATATCGCCGCGCTCAGCCTCAGGAATAAGTCTGACGAACTCTTCCCAGTGATCCGGAAAGATCTGATTCGCACCGAATCTGTACAGCCAGTCCAGATCCATCTGCCGACACAGGAAGATGCCGCGCAGGATCAGGGCCGAGACATGATCAGGATGGGCCTGGGCATACAGAAGAGCCAGTGTCGACCCCCAGGAACCCCCGAACAGCACAAACTTGTCTACCTCTAGAGTCGTTCGGATGGTTTCAATGTCTTCAACAAGATCCTGGGTGCGATTCTCTGTCAGGGAACCGTGAGGCGTAGAGCGGCCACAGCCTCGCTGGTCGAAGGTGATGATCCGATAGACCGCCGGATTATAAAACCGTCGAGAGCTGGCGTTACAGCCTGCCCCCGGGCCACCGTGTATAAATAGGATTGGCACACCATGCGGATTGCCCGCCTGATCCACATATAGCTCATGCTGGTCGGACACTTTCAGCTGTTGACGCCTATAGGGCTTCACTTCCGGGTAAAGAACATGCATGACAGGCTTGCCGGGTTGCAACGATGGCGATAATAGTAAGACAGAGCGCGATGTATTTACAGGGGCCCACCCGACCGCGTCATCAGCCGCGAGCCGCCGTTCCGCGACTCATGCGTTTGCGCTCGTTCTCAGTCAGATAGCGTTTGCGAAGGCGGATGTTTTTTGGCGTGATCTCAATGAGCTCGTCGTCGGAGATAAACTCCATAGCTTGCTCAAGGCTGTGCAGAACCGGCGGCGTCAGGAGTATGTTCTCATCACTGCCTGAGGCGCGGATGTTGGTCAGCTGTTTTGCTTTGGTCGGATTGACCACCAGATCATTATCCCGCGCATGCAGACCGACAATCATTCCCTCATACACTTCCGTGTTCGGCTCAATGAACAGCCGACCTCGGCTCTGCAGATTAAAGAGCGCATAAGCCAGAGTCTTGCCTTTGACCATAGAAACAAGCACACCATTGTTACGCTTTGCCACCTCGCTCTCCTTGTAGTCCCCGTAGTGATCAAAGATGTGGGTCATCAGCCCTGAGCCTGAAGTCAGGCTGAGAAACAGCGAACGGAATCCGATCAGGCCGCGAGTGGGCACCAAAAATTCCATGCGCACCCGCCCCTTGCCGTCCGGCATCAGACCGCGCATCTCTGCACGACGATTCCCTAACTCTTCGATGATGGAACCCTGATGTTGCTCATCACAATCCACGACCAGCTGTTCATAGGGCTCCTGAGCCACGCCGTCTTGCTCATGAAGAATCACTTCCGGACGCGATACGGCGAATTCATAGCCCTCCCGGCGCATGGATTCAATCAGCACTGACAAATGCAGCTCGCCGCGACCGGAGACAGTGTACTTGTCCGATGATTCACCTTGCTCAACCCGAAGCGCCACGTTGTAAAGCAGTTCGCGGTCCAGCCTTTCCTTGATGTGACGCGTGGTGAGAAATTTGCCTTCCAATCCTGCGAATGGCGAGTCATTCACCTGAAAAGTCATACTGATGGTGGGCTCATCGACGCTCAGGGCCGGCAGTGCCTGCTTATGTTCCGGGTCACACAGGGTTTCGGAGATCTGCAGTTTATCGATGCCGGTAACGCAGACGATGTCCCCTGCCTGCGCCTGATCAACGTCGACCCGCTCGAGCCCGAGATAGGACTTGACCTGCAGAATCCGGCCCTTACGGGTATTACCAAAACGATCGACAATCACCACGTCCTGATTGGTTGCAGCCTTACCCCGGGAGATCCGGCCTACCCCGATCACGCCGACGTAGCTATTGTAATCAAGAGCACTGATCTGCATCTGAAAAGGCTCGTCTACCGCCACTGAAGGAGGCGGCACTTTCTCGATAATGGCAGCCAAGAGGGGCCGCATGTCCTCACTCAGCTTGTCGGCCTCCCAGCCAACTATGCCCTGCAGCGCAGAACAATAGAGAATCGGGAAATCGAGCTGCTCGTCGCTGCCGCCCAGCTTGTCGAACAGATCAAACACTTCGTTAATCACCCAGTCGGGCCGCGCTCCCTCCCGATCAATCTTGTTCACTACCACAATAGGGTTCAGACCCTCATCGAAGGCTTTCTGCGTGACAAAACGGGTTTGCGGCATAGGCCCTTCCACGGCGTCCACCAGCAACAAGACGGAGTCAACCATGGACAGGACTCGCTCGACCTCACCGCCAAAGTCGGCATGACCTGGCGTGTCGACGATGTTGATGCGGTACCCTTCCCAGTTGATGGCGGTATTTTTCGCCAGAATCGTAATACCCCGCTCACGCTCNTGGTCGTTGGAGTCCATAACCCGCTCAACTTTTNCACTCCGCGACTGCAGCGTGCCGGACTGCTGTAGCAGCTTGTCCACCAGCGTGGTTTTCCCGTGATCGACGTGGGCAATAATTGCGATGTTGCGAAGTGATTCAGACATAAACGGACGGCCATCCAGGGGTGGCTCGATTGTGAAGTCGGGTTAACAGTTAGGGGAAGGCGAGCGCGCCATTGTCAAAGCGCGGCGAGTATACACGAGAGCGGCGGCGAACCGCCAATTTTGATTGAGTGGCATGCTAGTGTGTAGTGCGGAGCTAGGTTGCCGAAGCAGGGGTTCAGGCCGGTTCGAGGGAATGTTATGTCTGACGGAGAAATGTAGCGCGGGCATCAAGCACCCCGACGTTCGCAAATCCTTCATNGATGCGGCTCAGGACGATTTTCAGGTTTTTCCGGCACAGACGCACCGAACGCTTGCGCACCGGACGACTCTTTACGGTAATTTCAGGAAAGAGTTCGATAAGAAACAACATAGCTAAAGGCAGCGNAGACGGCAGCGATAAATGCACCAAGGTCTCGCGCATGAGCCCCGTTTCGGGGACGATCGCNCAGCAATGCTGATTTATAGCTATATCATTGTGCATGTTGCTGTATTTTTGCACTACTATAGTGCATTCCGGTTGCGCCTGGTATCGTCATTGCCCGCGAATCGCGGGCTGCAGCAATAGCCCTAGTGGCATATATATTGCTACCGTTCATTACGCGAATGGCAAGCCTGCCGGCGCCTCAGTNTGTGTGAGCACGAACCGGCCTGAGTTCGATGTAGCGCTCACCTACCGGAAACCTGCAGGATCGTCACCCACAGCCGCAGATCTGTGCGTGCTATGGCCTACCTGAGGCGTCACCGACCGACAATCTGGACCAGCGGGCAGTCGTCACACACTAAGATCGAATTTGATTAGGAACAAGGAGAACTAAAGACAATGAAATCAAAACTGGAATACATCTGGCTTGATGGCTACAAACCTACGCAAAGCCTGCGCAGCAAGACCCGCGTAGAAACAGACTTTGGCGGCACCCTTGAAGAATGCCCAATGTGGTCCTTTGACGGCAGTTCAACGTTGCAGGCTTCAGGCGATGACTCAGACTGCCTGCTCAAGCCAGTCGCGATATTCCCGGACCCTGATCGCGCCAGCGCCTATCTCGTTATGACCGAGGTGCTTAACGCCGACGGTACACCCCACGAATCTAACGGCAGAGCAACGATCGACGATGACGATGCAGATTTCTGGTTTGGCTTCGAGCAGGAATACTTCCTGTGGGATACCAAAACCAATTTGCCCCCCGGCTTTCCTGCCAGCGGCTACCCCGGCCCGCAGGGCCCCTACTACTGCTCCGTAGGCGCATCCAACGCTCACGGCCGCGATGTGGTCGAGGATCATCTCGATCTGTGTCTGGAGGCAGGCATCAACGTTGAGGGTATCAACGCCGAAGTGGCCGCCGGGCAGTGGGAATTTCAGGTATTCGCCAAGGGCGCCAAGCGCGCCGGCGACGAGACCTGGGTCGCCCGCTATCTGCTAGAGCGCACTGCCGAACGCTATGGTCTCGCCATCAACTGGGAACCCAAGCCACTGGGAAAAGAGCTCGACTGGAACGGTTCCGGTATGCACGCCAACTTCTCGAATGGCATCATGCGCGAGTCTGGCGATGAAGCCGTGTTCAACAAGATCTGTGAGGAATTCGGCAAGAACATTGAGCGTCACATCAGCGTCTACGGCGCCAACAATGATCAGCGCTTGACCGGTCTTCACGAAACTCAGTCCATCGACATGTTCAGCTACGGCGTGTCAGACCGCGGCGCATCGATCCGCATCCCGGTCGGCACCGTCGAAGATGGCTGGAAAGGCCGACTTGAGGACCGTCGAACCGCGTCCAATGCCGATCCGTATAAGGTGGCGGCAGCGATCATCAAGACCACTAAGGAAGGTCTGGCNTAAGCCAAGTGGCCCNGTATCNATCGAAGCNCCGGCCGCGCCNNTGCAGCCNGGGCTTTTTTATTTGCACTGAATNCAGGCACTTTCCAGATCAGAGCAGATTCCTGATTGNNTTTTGCACTATANTNGTGCAACAATNNGAAATGNGATGCANCCCGCGCCAAGCATTGGCATCGCCCAACCCAGGTGCNNCGAAAATAGAAGCCTTCANTACCTCGCAATACATCANATCTTGGTCAGCTTATTGCATGTNTAAANCCACCGCCGCGTGCGTCANNTGACGCGGCTATCAAGCATTTCCANCNGANGAGGCTGCGCAGATTCGATCGTGACACTCGACAACATNCACAAGCAGCTGATCGATAGCCTTAAAACCGGAGTCATGCTGCTGGATTGCGACTTGCGACTCAGGTACATCAATATGGAAGCCGAACAANTGCTGGCGATCAGCGACTCGAAGGCCAATAATCAGTATATCGGCGAGCTTCTGNTGGGCGCTGACGAAGAGATTCGGGAGATTCGCATGGCCATGGACAAAGGTATCAGCGTGACTCGTCGAATGGCAGAGCTCCATCTCAAGCACAGGCGCTCCATCCTGGTNGACTACACCNTCAATCCATANAAAGCAGGCGGCGAAGTCTCCGCTTTGCTTGAGTTGAACTCACTCGAACACGCTCAGCGAATTAATCGAGAGGAAATTCTAAGCGGAGCACGGGCCACCACTCAGGAACTCGTGCGGGGATTAGCTCATGAAATAAAGAATCCTCTAGGTGGCATTCGCGGCGCAGCGCAGCTGCTCGCCAGCGAAATCACCGACAGCGAGCTACATGATTATACGCAGGTGATCATCGAGGAAGCGGACCGATTGCATAACCTTGTAGACCGTCTGGTCGGCGCGAAACACCCACTGGCATTTTCGGACACCAACATCCACGAGGTGCTGGAACGCGTCAAGAGCCTGGCTGAGGCCGACGCCGCCAGCAATGACATCCGCATCGTTGCCGATTACGACCCCAGCATCCCCACTCTGCAGGGGGACGGCGAGCACCTGATTCAGGCGATGCTGAATCTGGTGCGCAACGCCATGCAGTCCATCAACGCGTCACAGCCTCCGGTGGAGAACAGCCAGATCCTGCTACGAACCCGGGTGGCACGTAACATCAGCATAAGTGAGGTCTTTCATCGCATTGCCCTGAAAGTCGACATCAAAGACAACGGACCCGGTGTCCCTCCTCACATGTTGAGCACTATATTCTATCCCATGATTTCTGGTCGAGCCGATGGCACCGGCCTTGGCTTGCCCATAACGCACTCCATCATCAACCAGCACGGAGGCATGATTGAGTGTAAGAGCAAGCCCGGTGATACCACTTTTTCTGTCGTGCTGCCGCTGCAGGTTAGCCTGGCAGACGGCAAGTAAACGAGAGGCACGCAATGCAAACAGCAAACAACAGTGCGGAAATGCATACCAACAGTTCAGTCTGGATTCTGGATGATGATCGTTCCATCCGCTGGGTACTGGAAAAGTCCCTTGGCAAGAATGGTCTGGCGACCCAGAGCTTTGAAAGCGGGGGAGAATTACTCAACCGGCTCAGTCGGGAGACGCCGGATGCCATTATCAGCGACATCCGGATGCCGGGCATCGACGGACTGGAGCTGCTCACCTCCATTCAACAATCCCACCCGGAGTTGCCAGTTATCATCATGACCGCACACTCGGATCTCGAGAGTGCAGTCGCTTCCTACAGCCGTGGCGCCTTCGAGTATCTGCCTAAGCCCTTCGATATTGACGAAGCAGTTGCCATGACGCGCCGAGCGCTGGCGCATGCGAAGGACAAAAATGAGGAGACAACTGAGGCTGCCGACATGCCCTCGACCGAAATTATCGGGGAAGCACCCGCCATGCAGGAGGTGTTTCGCGCCATCGGCCGTCTGTCGAACTCTAACATCTCGGTGCTGATCAATGGAGAATCCGGCACGGGCAAAGAACTGGTGGCCCATGCCCTACATCAGCACGGCCCGCGACGGGAGAAGCCCTTTGTGCCTCTGAACGTGGCCGCCATCCCCAAAGAGCTCATCGAATCTGAATTGTTCGGTCATGAGAAAGGCGCGTTCACCGGCGCCACCCAGCAGCGGACCGGCCGCTTCGAGCAGGCCGACGGCGGCACNCTGTTTCTTGATGAAATCGGCGATATGCCNGCGGAAACCCAGACCCGGNTACTACGAGTGCTCTCCGATGGTGAGTTCTATCGCGTNGGTGGGCACACCTCGATCAAAGTCGATGTGCGAATCATTGCGGCCACTCACCAGAACCTGGAGAAGCTCGTCGAGCAGCACCTGTTNCGCGAGGATTTGTTCCACCGTCTGAACGTCATCCGGATTCACATTCCCAAACTGGCGGACCGAAGAGAAGACATTGCCAAGCTCTCCATACACTTCTTGGCCAAGGCGGCAGATGAGCTGGACGTGGAGCCGAAAATNCTGCGGCCCGAGACCATTCAGTTTCTGGAGAATNTGGCCTGGCCGGGCAACGTGAGNCAGCTGGAAAACTTCTGCCGCTGGATTACGGTGATGGCTTCCGGTCGCGAGGTACANCTATCAGACCTNCCGCCCGAATTTTCTGAGCAGGAAGCCAAGTCTGCCNCGCCNGGNAACTGGACGCAGAATCTGCAAGCTTGGGCTGATCAACAACTNAGTATGGGCAATTCCGGTATTCTCAATGAAGCCACGCCTTTGTTTGAGCGGACCCTGATCGACATTGCTCTGAAACATACCGGGGGCAGACGACGCGACGCCGCCAACCTACTCGGGTGGGGGCGCAACACCCTGACCCGAAAGATTAAAGAACTGGGCTCATATTACGGAAACGGCTCGGAAGTGTAGCTGTTCATGAACGCGAAGCAGGTGCACTGAGGCTCTCGCCAAGTAATGAAGCCNGACGCATTNGGCNACTGCGACGAAGGCTNGTTTAGCTTCTGCGTGAAGGCGCCAGGCGGTAGTCTGCCCAAGGAGAATCTAGAGCACCCCCGCAAAGTAAATCACGACCGCGGCGGCACTCGCCGCAATGCCGGCTAATGCAATATAAACAGTGCGTTAGATAGCTGGGGGGGCNGAGCAACGCCTTTTGTGTCATCAACCGCGAGCGCGATATGGTCGGCCTGCACCTGATAACCTTCCTTGACAAAACCTACCATGACCACCTTGTGGCAGAGAATAAAGAAATGTATTTTTGGCTTCAGCGAGAAAGGTAGCTCCTTGAGGCCAAAACACTGTAAGTTCATCAATAGCCCAATCCAGTTAGTAAATTTGCCTGCCCTAATAGGTCGGCTTTANNCNGAGTATGACCATATTTCTCTGTNNCCGCGTCATAGCGTGACACCGNAAANCCGCGGTTTCTACTTGCGGCTTATTCTCTGAGCTTNACTTTGTCGGGTTTTCATTAGTCTNATGTANCAGGGTGAACGACATTTNCCCCGCGNCTCTCACGCNAGTTGTNAGCGAAAGANGCAGNGCTGTGAGTNGTTTTACTGAATCANTCGTTACTNTCCACCAGATTCCCTCGGTCAGCGGCGCCATGAGAAATTAATGGTTGTAGTAGAATGATAGCCTNTGTCTCACGGCCCGTTGCTTTTGCTAAATCAAGGCGCTCCGGAACACCACCCGAGGGGCGCCTTTAAAGACGAAATCCTTACTGCTGCAAGTTTCAATGTCTCTTACCTAAACCGACCATCCACCCGCGAGTTGCTTGAGTTTTGATCAATATCGTCCTTTTCGAGCCGGAAATACCCCCAAATACGGGTAATATCATCCGTTTAGCTGCAAATACGGGATCACACCTTCATCTGATCAAGCCGTTCGGATTTGCCCTGGAAAACAAAAAATTGCGGCGAGCAGGGCTGGATTACCATGAATATGCCGGCCTTTCGATTTATGAGAGCTGGCAGGATTTCCGCGAAAAGCAGAACAGCGCGCGCCTGTTCGGGCTGAGTACCAAAGGAACCCGGTTCTACACGGAAGTGGCGTTCGAGGATGAGGATTTTCTGGTTTTTGGTTCGGAAACCCGCGGCCTGCCCGAGACTATTCGGACAGAAATCGGGCAGGAGGGGGTACTACGCATCCCCATGTCGCCAGAAAGCCGCAGCCTGAATCTCTCCAATGCGGCAGCTATTCTGGTGTATGAGGCCTGGCGGCAGATGAACTTTACTGAAGGAATCTGAGCTTACTGCACGCTCTTCGATGCCGCCTCGCCGCTGGCAGCCTGCTGCTCGGCCGCCTGCTTCTGCTGCGCGTATAGCGCTTCGAAGTTGATCGGGGCGACCATCAGCGGAGGGAAACTGCCCTTGACCACCAGCGCGTCAAGCGACTCCCGCGAGTAGGGAAACAGGATGCTCGGACATACCGTGGCCAGCACCTGCTCGAGATCAGTTTCGCTGAACTCTTTGACCGTGAAGATACCGGCCTGATGGACCTCAACCACGAACGCGGTCTCCTCCTCCAGCTGGGCTTCTGCCGTAAGCACCAACACCACCTCATACACATCATCGGCAACCTTGGTGTTACGCGTCTTGATGTCGAAGTTGATCTTGGGGCTCCACTGCGTCTGGAAGATCTGCGGGCTTTTCGGCGACTCAAAAGAGGTGTCCTTAAGATAAATCCGCTGCAACGCAAACTGCGGGCCAGCCAGCTGAGCGCCGTCCGCGGCTGCCTCTGGGGAGTTGTTGCTTTCTTCTGCCATGGTAATTCCTGTCTATGTAATCAAAAGTAAAAATGTTGTCAGACTCAGCTTTGCACCAGCGGATAGGACTGCGCCTTCCACTCGGTGACACCACCGGAAAGTTTGCTCACTTCCTTGTGGCCGAGCTCTTCGAGGGCTTTGACCGCCTCTCCCGCATGCTGACCCATCTTGCAAACGACTAGTACGGGGCGCTCCTTGAATTTCTTGAGTTCCGCGGGCGCCCGCTGCTTGAGCTTGGCCAGAGGAATGTGAATGGCGTCCACAATATGGCCGGCTTCAAATTCTTTCTTGTCGCGAATGTCGACCACCACTGCATCCTGCCGGTTGATCAGCATGACCGCCTGCTGCGGACCGACCGAGGACGCAGCTGTGCGCGCCTGGTAAAAAATAATGGCCGCAGCGCTTACTACCCACATGGAGGAGAGCAACAGATGGTTGCCTATAAATTCGAAAAACTGTTCCACGGCGAAGTTATAAATTTTCTATATGCTTATCAACGGGTTAATCCACCTCAACCGACGCCGAAATAGCCGGTTTACGAAGAGGCCCGAAGTATACACGGGTAGCCCGGTCGAAAGAAGCGGCCCCGCGCGCTGCGCTCGCCAGAATCCGGTCTTTCGAGGATAATAGAAGATCTTAGTCAGCAGTTGCTGCTGCCCGTTGCCCGCAGAGCCAGAGGTACACAAATCGCCATGAGCAAGAAATCCACCGCCCTTCTTCTGATTCTTGATGGCTGGGGCCATCGAGAAGCCACCGACAGCAACGCTATCGCCAACGCGGCGACCCCGACCTGGGACAGCCTGTGGCAGCAGCAACCGTCGACGCTACTCGATACGTCCGGTCAGTCCGTTGGCCTTCCAGCCGGACAGATGGGCAATTCCGAGGTCGGCCACATGAATCTGGGCGCCGGGCGGGTGGTCTATCAGAGCCTGACCCGCATCGACAAGGACATCGTGGACGGCGAGTTCTACGAAAATGAAGTGCTGGTTCAGGCTACCAAGCTTGCCGCCAGCAGCGAAACCGCGCTGCATGTGCTGGGACTGATGTCACAAGGCGGCATCCACAGCCATGAAGACCAGATCATGGCGGCACTGGAACTGGCCCGACAGCGCGGTGTTCGAAAGCTTTACCTGCATGCCTTTCTGGACGGCCGGGACACCCCGCCCCGCAGCGCTCTGCCCTCACTGCAGCGGGCAGAGGCCTTTTTCCAGCGCCACGGCATCGGTCGGGTCGCCTCAATGTGCGGACGATTCTATGCCATGGACCGCGACAACCGCTGGGATCGGGTGCAGAGTTCCTACAGACTACTGACCGAAGCNAAAGCGCCTTTTACCAGNNCCAGCGCCAGCGCCGGACTNGAAGCGGCCTATCAGCGGGACGAAGACGACGAATTTGTGCAGGCCACAGTGATTCAGAGCGATGGCGAGGCACCAGCGCTGATTGACGACGGTGACGTGGTGCTGTTCATGAATTTCCGCGCAGACCGGGCCAGGCAGCTGACCCGGACCTTGGTAGATGATGACTTCGATGGTTTTGAGCGGAGCGTTCGGCCCCTACTGGGTGATTTCGTGATGCTCACTGAATACGCTGCCGATATCGACACGGCCTGTGCCTATCCTCCTCAAGTACTGGACAACGTGCTTGGGCAGTATCTGGCCGACAACCAGCGCACCCAGCTGCGTATCGCTGAGACGGAAAAATACGCTCACGTCACCTTCTTTTTTAATGGCGGTCGCGAAGCACCTTTCACCGGCGAAGACCGCACCCTGATTCCTTCACCTCAGGTAAAGACATATGACTTGAAACCAGAAATGTCGGCCGTTGAAGTCACCGATGAGCTGGTCAAGGCCATTGCTTCCGGCGACTACGATACCATCATCTGCAACTATGCAAATGGTGACATGGTCGGACACACCGGAAATTTCGAGGCTTCAATAAGGGCGGTGGAAACCATNGATGCCTGTCTGAGTCGAGCTGTATCCGCCATCGAGGAAGCCGGGGGCCATCTGCTCATTACCGCCGACCACGGCAATGTGGAACAGATGCTCGATCCGGAAACGCATCAGCCCTTGACCTCTCATACCAGCGGACCCGTGCCTCTGGTTTATGTCGGCGCGAGTGATCTGGCCTTCACCGGCGAAGGCAGTCTATGTGATATCGCGCCCACTCTACTCTACCTGATGTCCATGNCGGTACCCGATGAAATGACCGGCAAGGTGCTGCTGCAGCCATCGGAGCCGGCTCAGGCGAGCGCCTGAGTGCGAGCTGTCGCAGTTAAACCCTTGCGCGGTTTGCTGCTGAGCCTCGGCTTGTGGGTTNNCGCTGGCGCCGCAGTTGCCGCGCAGGAGCGCGANCAGGCTGAGCGGGATTTATCCGNAGTCACGGCAGCCATTGCTGACNTTCAGGCCTGGCTGCAACAAGCCNCGACTCGCGAAACCGAANAGGAAAGCGCACTAAGAAAAACTCAGCTGGCGCTGTCAGAAGCACAGCAGGCTCTGGNAGAACAGACTCAGGCAATGGCTGCTGCCCGCGCCGAGCANCAAAGCCTGCAGCAGCAGTCCCGTGAACTGCTCGCCAGTAAGCGCGAGCAGGAACAGGTTTTAGCCGCTCTGCTCCAACACGCCTACCTCAACCGCAAGAACAATGCGCTCAAAACCCTGCTCAACGCCGAAAATCTGCCAGAGGGTACGCGGCAACTGGTGTACACACGCTATCTATCGGAATTTCAGCTCACCCGGATTACGACCTTCAGCATTACCCTATCTGAACTGGCTGCTCTGGATGCCGAAGCCGCGGAAAACCTGNGCATACTGGACAGGCAGCAACGGGTAGCCGTGCAGCTAGAGAACGAGCTGGCACATGCCCGTGAATCGCAGGCTGCAGCGCTGGCAAACCTCAGAAGCAGTATCGCCAGCCGCAGCAGCGCCATGACACGCCTGGAAACGCAGCAGTCAGAGCTGCAGCAGCTGATTGAAGAAATCACCCGCGCACTTGAGGGCGTGTCATCCTTCGCCCAGATCACGCCCCTGGCCGACAGTCGCGGCTCGCTGCCGCCGCCGGTTGATGAGCCGGTGGCCCATGCATTTGGCGCCACCTATGGCGGCGGCAGNCTGGTACGAAAGGGACTGTCATACGAACCGAACCCGGGCAATCCGGTCCGGGCCGTACACTCCGGTCGNGTGGTTTTTGCTGACTGGCTGCGGGGATCCGGGCTGCTGGTCGTGCTCGATCATGGGCAGGGCTACATGAGCCTTTACGCTCACAATGAAGCGCTGACNGTCATCAGCGGCGACTGGGTAGACGCGGGCAAGGTGCTGGCACGGTCCGGCACCAACAGCAGCGACCGCAATGCCGGGCTGTACTTTGAGATCAGACGCAACGGCGAACCACAGGATCCCNCTGCCTGGCTGCGCAAGGCCCCGTCGCAGTTGTAGCCGGTCAAAAGAGGGACTGTCCCGAGCCCGCCCGGCATGTTGCCAATGCCGGCATAAACTGAAACTATTGAGGGATTCGTATCACTGAACAAACCTGCCTTTTCAGGAAACCCCGATGATGACCTTTCACCAACGCCTGTCGATTTCCCTTGCCCTGTGCGTGCTGACCGNCGCGCCGCTGTCCGGACAGGCCCAACNGCCTGAACTGCTGCCTCTGCCGCTTGATGAAGTGCGCATGTTCACAGAAGCGCTGGACCGCATCCGCATGGCCTACGTGGAAGAGATCGACGACAAAACCCTGCTGGAGAATGCAATTAGAGGCATGCTGTCCGGGCTGGATCCGCATTCGGCCTTCATGGCCGGACAGGAATATGACGCCCTTCAGGAAACCACAGCAGGCGAATTTGGTGGACTGGGCATTGAGGTAGGTCGGGAGAACGGCTATATNAAGGTGATCAGCCCCATTGATGACACGCCGGCAGATNGGGCTGGCATNGAGGCGGGTGATCTGATTATCCAGATCGACAACAAACCGCTGCGTGAACTGACTCCGGAAGAGGCTGCCAACATGATGCGCGGCGAACCGGGTACTGAAGTGACGGTCACTATTGCCCGCGAGGGCATGGAGCCCTTTGAGCTGTCAGTTGTCCGCGAAGTCATCGCCATTACTAGCGTCCGGAGCCGCATACTCGAACCCGGCTATGCCTATGTCCGTATTGCCCAGTTCCGGATAAACACCGGCGAAGAGCTGGAAGACGAGCTGCGAGAANTGTACGAGGAACACGGCGAGCTGAAAGGCGTTGTACTGGATTTGCGCAATAACCCGGGCGGAGTGCTGCAGGCTTCCGTGCGCGTGGTAGATGCCTTTATTGAGGAAGGCTCAATTGTGTCGACCAAAGGCCGTCTGGAAGGAAACGACATGACNTTCTCTGCCAGCCTCGCCACCATAGCACCAGATGTNCCACTTGCGGTGCTGGTTAATAACGGCTCCGCCTCAGCATCAGAGATTGTGGCCGGCGCACTGCAGGATCACGGCCGGGCGGTGGTGATGGGAACCCAGAGCTTTGGCAAAGGCTCNGTGCAGACGGTGCTCCCGCTGGATGACGCCCGCGCGATCAAGCTGACCACCTCGCTGTACTATACGCCCAGCGGACGTTCAATTCAGGCGCAGGGCATAACCCCCGACATCATTGTTGATGANGCCTTTGTAACGCGACGCTCGCGCAGCATCTCTCAATACAATGAAGCCGACCTGCCCGGCCGACTGGCCAACGGGAATGGGGAAGAGACAGTAGANAGTGATNAGGAAATGGCCGAAGCGCTGATTTCCGCCGAACAGGTGCTGGTCACCGACTATCCGCTCAACGAAGCGCTGAACGTGCTGAAGGGCGTCAATGCCTTNAGACCTGCCATGCGNAGCACCGCAGGCAGCTTTGCCCAGAGNAACGNAGAAGACTTGGGGCTGCGCTGANCTNGAGCATATNAGAATTTCGCTTTGATGCNACGATGTCCNGAGNNGTNTATTACCCTCAAATAAACANGCCTTCCCANANNCGACTGTTGANATAATTGCATAAATGTGCAANAGTGCAACACATGAACGCAGNCGAAACTCAAAAAACAGCAGACTTTTTCAAGGCACTGGGCGAGTTCAATCGTCTTTCGCTTGTATACAATTTGTGTCAATGCGAGTCATCGCAGAACGCAATGTGCTTGTGTGATTGCTGCAGCGTCGATGCGTCAGTTGTTTCGCGGCATCTCAAAACTCTTGCCGAACGCGGCATAGTGACGTTTGAAAAAGTGGGCCGCGAGAAGACTTACCGATTGAACCGCGTAGAAGTCGCCACTCAGCTTAGGGAGTTGGCCGATCTGATTGAAAATCACGACTGTAAGAGAGGATCCCATGACGACTAAAGAATGCACTTGCGATTGCGTTACCAAAGCCTGCTGCGAGGAAAAATCTTGTGAATGTTGCAAGTCTAGCTGCTGCTGCTAGGAACTCCAAAAAGTTAATCACCGTGCTAGGGCTAGTTCCAGTTAATATAGACGGCCTCCACAAACCGATATAACAACGAACGCTGTCGGTCCGTAGAGAAAGACGGTCAGGAGACGCCTGTCGACAGCTTTTAGCTCAGTTATCTCTGGCGCCCCAGTCGTGCAAGCTCTTCATTTTGATCGCCCTGATTTCCATGACATGGCTTGTCCTATCTGCCAAGCTCCTCCGGACGATGAATCGACGAGTCT
>NZJB01000085.1 GCA_002691885.1 Gammaproteobacteria bacterium | reverse complement strand
TATGTACCTCAAGTTCACTGCATCAAAGCGACAGGTGCATCATAAAGCGATCATGGCGCTTATACGATGCAGTCCCTAGTTACCATTCTTGCGAAACTTTACGGGCTTAGCCTCAGTGGTATCGGTAGCCATGAATAAAGTGGGGTCAGCCGGCAAGATGGCGGGTTAACCGTCTCCAGAGGGCAGAGCATGAGTCAGCGAAATGCTAGGCGGAAGAAGTCAAAGAGGCCAGAAATGGACGCAAGGCCCGACTTTGCGATGGACGTCGCAACCTTAATTGTTTAGGCAGCCGGGAACTCGTAATTTTCGAAGGTTTGCCTCAGGCCCAGCTTGTTGATTTTACCGGTCGCGGTGTGGGGCAGCTCATCGATAAATTCGACCGCATCTGGTATGGCCATTTTGTGCAGTTTGTCTTTAAGAAATTCGAGCACTTCCTCACTGCTCAGAGATTTCCCTTCCTGTAATACGCAGATTAGCAAGGGTCGTTCCGTCCACTTTGGATGATAACGACCAATGACCGCGGCTTCCGCAATATCTTCGTGATTCACAGCAGCATTCTCAATTTCAATCGAGCTGATCCATTCGCCTCCGGACTTAATTACGTCCTTGGTTCTGTCTGTTATTTTNAGGAAGCCGTCCGGACTGATGCTGGCAACATCACCCGTATCGAACCAGCCGTTTTCATCAACGGGACATCCCTCGTCACCGGGCACATNGGTGAGCCCATAGTAGCCTTTGGCCACCCAGGGGCCTCGGACTTTCAGTGCGCCGGACGCTTCACCATCCCAGGGAAGTTCCCGGCCGCTGTTATCAAAAATACACATCTCAATGCCGAATACTCCACGACCTTGTAAAAGCTGCATTTCTGTTAGCTGCNCTTCGCTGTAATCCTCCATGCCTTTCTTCAGGCTGAAAATTGTGCCGAGCGGACTNGTTTCAGTCATTCCCCAGCCTTGCACNACAGTGCAGTCGTGCTGACGTCGAAAGCGTTCAACAATGATTCGTGGACATGCCGCGCCACCAACGCTTACTCTGGTGAGGCTTGGTACTTTTAGATTGTTGCTCTCNAGGTAATCNAGTAGAGCAAGCCATATGGTCGGAACNCCTGAGCTGAAAGTTACCTGNTCGCNGTTCATTAAGTCTGTCAGTGCTTCGCCATCGGCCATTTTGGGTCCGGGCAAGACAAGCTTCATGCCGACCATCAATGCGGCATAGGGAGCTCCCCAGGCGTTAACGTGGAACATGGGAACGACGGGCAGGGTTGTTTCCATGTTTGACGCGCCAGTCACATCAGGCAATGAACCGGCGAGAGCNTGAAGGAGTGTTGAACGGTGGCTGTAGACAACTCCCTTNGGGTTGCCGGTTGTCCCTGAGGTGTAACACATCCCGCTGGCTGTGTTCTCGTCAAACTCAGGCCAGTCAAAATCGTCTGAGTGCTTGGCAAGCAGTTCTTCATAGCANAGTACATTNGGCAGGGTGGACTCNGGCATATGGGCTGACTCAGTCATAACCACGATGGCTTCGACCTTCCCCAGATGCGCTTTTAGCGCCTCTAGCAGCGGCATCACTAGGACATCTGCGAAGAGTATTTTGTCCTCCGCATGATTNATGATGTAAGAGACCTGCTCAGGAAACAGCTTTGGATTAATGGTGTGGCAAACCATGCCGCTTCCGGAAATGCCGTAATAGAGCTCCATATGGCGATAGTCGTTCCAGGCGAGCGTGCCAATCCGGTCGCCGAATTTTGNGCCGAGAGNAGAGAGCACGTTAGCGAGCTGGCGACAGCGTTTGGCGAAGGTTTTGTAGTTCTGCCTATGGCGAGGGTTGTCGACTGTGACTGAAACCATCTCAGCATCAGGAAAGTTCTTTTCTGCGTGGGTCAGGATAGATGAAATCATGAGCTGGGATTGCATCATCAGAGCTTGCATAGTAAATCCTTGTTGTGTCTTTGTTCTTGTTGTGTTGACAGGCTGCACGCCTAGCACGGCACACCACCGGTCTGGTTGCCAATAGCGTCTTTGTAGTTAGCTTATACGTACCGTCAATCGGTTACAAATTGAACCGGGTTGGGCGCGCCCTTCCACATAGGGTGCCTCAATTTGCCTTTGCGCTTATTCCTGAATCCCTTTAGGCTGAAATCTCGAAAGGTGGATCTCAAAGTCGCGCATTCGGGCGGTCATTAGTAACCGGTCAGACAGGCATATTCCGGTCTTCGCGACGTGTGATGTTAGCCGAGGGGCAATAGACGGTTGAGACAGTATGAGTCAGGAGGTGCAGTATGAACAAACGGTCGTTTATCAAAAACGTGGGAGTAATGAGTGCCGCGCTTTCTGCTGGCTTCGTGCGTCTTCATCAGGCAGTGGCCGCAGTAGAACATATCCCGGCCGCTGCCCTCGCGGCAAATGAGGAGTTCTGGAGCAAAGTGCGGGATGACTACAGGATCAAGCCGGATTACATCAACCTGGAAAATGGGTACTACTGCTTTCTTCCGGAGCAGACCTTGGAGGACCTGATAGACCACATGCGGGCGGTCAACTATGAGGGCTCCTACTACATGCGGACCATGCAATTCGAGAATAAGAAAAAGGTGGCCGACTCGGTGGCCGCTATTGTTGGCTGTAGTGCTGAGGAAGTCGCTATCACGCGCAATACCACTGAATCACTGGATCTGGTAATCGGCGGGATTGACTGGCAGGCTGGCGATGAAGCGGTCATGGCAGAGCAGGACTATGGTGCCATGCTTAACCACTTCGAGTTGATGGAGCGGCGTTACGGCATCGTCAATAAGCGGGTTTCCGTGCCTAATCACCCGCGTGATGATGATGAGCTTGTTGAGCTCTATGCGTCAGCACTTACCNANAAAACCCGTCTGCTTATGGTCTCTCACATGATCAACATCACCGGTCATGTGCTGCCTGTGCGAAAGATCGTTGATATGGCTCATGAGCGCGGAGTCGAGGTGATGGTAGATGGTGCGCATGCCTATTCTCATGTGCCTTTCCAAATGTCTGAACTGGGCTGTGACTACTATGGCACCAGCCTNCANAAGTGGCTCAGTGCACCACTTGGATCTGGNATGCTGTATGTCAAAAANGAGAAGATTGATNAGATCTGGCCCCTTTTTGCCGAGCGTGATCTTGAGCCGAATGACATGCGCAGGTTGAACCACNTTGGAACGCACCCGGTGCATACTGATCTGGCTATTTTGAACGCCATTGAATATCAGAGTACGCTCGGCCTCGAGCGCAAAGCGGCCCGACTGCGGTATTTGCAGCATTACTGGACGAGTCAGCTCAGAAATGTGCCTGGAGTTGTCATCAACACGCCGGCTGACATGGGTCGTCACGGCGGGATCGGAAACGTGGGTGTTGTATCCATGGATCCTAGCGAGCTGGCGGACCGGCTGATGGTGGAGCATGGCATCTACACCGCGGCAATTAACCGACCCGGTGTACAAGGGGTCCGGGTCACGCCTAATGTGTATACCAGTCTGAGCGATCTCGACGCTCTGGTGGATGCCGTTAAATCGCTCAGCAGTTAAGCTGGACGATTTGTCAGGTGCTCAGCTGCATGCGGTCTCAGCTTCCGAGTCGGGGATTCCTCCGGGTTAGATTAGGCTCCGCTGGGTTGCTGCTGACGGTGCAGCCGACGCCTCAGTCTGGCCCGGACAGATCCTTTACGCAGGCCGATTGTTGCGAGCGGGTTGACTTGGTATACGGATTTAATAGATCATCCCATCGCACCGAGTTGATCCAGATTGCGGGGTGCTATACAAATACCAGCTAAAACGGAGGAGTTTTCAAACCCGATTTAGCGCTGCTGGATCGGGTTTTTTGCGTTTGCCGTTNGAAAAATATCCGTGTTACAAACTGACAAGCCAATTCTTCTGTGAATTGCTGATCTCAGTGAACGGTGCTGGCGAACGCAAGAAGTAGGACCCGGTAAACACAGGCGATTCAACGCGTGAGAACCAATTCCAGGAGAGAAAGTAATGAAAAAAGATACGATTGCCATTCANGGAGGCTATGAAACTGACGCGACAACCAAGTCAGTTGCCGTTCCTATTTTTCAGACAGTAGCCTATGAGTTTGATGATGCTCAACACGGAGCGGATCTGTTCAACCTTGCAGTGCCCGGAAANATCTATACGCGGATTATGAATCCGACTAACGATGTGCTTGANCAGCGTATTGCCGCAATGGAAGGAGGGATTGCAGCNCTGGCCGTTGGCTCTGGCATGGCAGCGATCAACTATGCCATTCTGACCATCGCCAAAGCAGGGGATAACATTGTCTCTACTCCGCAGCTCTATGGTGGAACCTACACGTTGTTTGCACATATGTTACCCAGTCAGGGCATCGAGGTCCGTTTTGCTGAGGATGACTCCCCAGAAGCCATCGAGAAGCTGATTGACGNAAAAACCAAGGCCGTCTACTGCGANACTATCGGCAATCCTGCCGGGAATATTGCTGATCTTGAGCCTATTTGTCATGCGGCTCACAAAGACGGCGTGGCTGTCATTGTAGACAATACCGTGGCGACTCCCGCTTTGTGCAACCCGATAGAGTTTGGCGCCGATGTTGTCGTCCATTCACTTACCAAATATATCGGGGGACATGGCACTTCCATTGGGGGTGTGATCGTGGACTCAGGCAAATTTCCCTGGGCGGAGCATGCAGCAAGATATCCTGATCTGAACGAGCCTGAGCCTTCCTACCACGGTGTGGTATATACGGAAGCGCTAGGGGAAGCGGCGTTTATCGGCAGGGCACGCACGGNGCCATTGCGCAACACCGGCTCAGCACTGTCTCCGNTCAACGCTTTCCTGCTTATGCAGGGGCTGGAAACGCTGAGTCTTCGCATGGAGCGCCATTGCGAGAATGCCCTTGCGGTGGCGGAGTTTCTTGAAGCACATGCCAAGGTCGACTGGGTGAATTTTGGTGGCCTTGAATCAGACAATTACCATGGGTTGGCGAATAAGTACTGTGGCGGAACTCCATCTTCACTGCTGACGTTTGGCATTCAGGGAGGCTTCGATGCCGGCGTGAAATTCTACGATGCGCTCGTGATGATTAAACGGCTGGTCAACATCGGTGACGCGAAGACTCTGGCCTGCCATCCTGCGTCTACGACTCACCGGCAGCTTACCGAACAGGAGCAGCTTCAGGCTGGCGTGAAGCCCGAGACATTGCGAATCTGTGTCGGCATTGAGCACATTGACGACATTCTGGCAGACCTTGAGCAGGGACTCGCTGCGGCCTGATTTCTGACTCACCGGTACCCCATGCTGCGGGCGGCCTCATACTCAGGCCAACCGCAGTCGGGNCTGCAACACGCTAATTCTGTACCGACGAGATGGGTCTCCCCCATATGGGTCCGAGCTGAGCCGGACGCTACTTCCTGGACAGTGAACTCTGACTCCCTCTGACAAGGACTGTAACGTTCCTCCACGCCAGTTTTGACTATAATGGCTCGACGCTCAGTAAGGGTTGCTGTGCATGTAGTTTGGCAGCAATCAGAAACGGACTGAAACACCACATAAACATGTCGTTGCCAGTCAGGAGGTCACTTGTGAGGAATTACGGCCAGTAAACTACAATTACAGAGTCATGGTGGTTGTCCTTGTCCGCTACGTCAGCACTCTGGAGGAAAGTTCGATGAGAAGTCCGAGAAAAAACACAATTTCACTAATTTCCGCTGCACTGGTGAGTTTGCAGGCGGCGCCCCTGGTTGCCCAGCTGCCGGAGCACCTCCGCGACTTCCCCTTAGCCACTCGAGGGGCGTCGGGTGAGTCTGTTGCGCCATTCTTCAACGGCTGGATCAGAAACTTTGACGATTCGGTAACCCTGATATTCGGGTTTGCCAATCAGAATCGCGAAGGAGTTACAGATATTCCCATTGGCCCGAATAATCGCCTCGAGCCAGCCAAATATGATGGAGGGCAGCCCACTCACTTCCCGGTCTATCAGCGCAGGGGATTTGTAGGTATTCAGGAGCGTGGAGCGTTTGCCGTTGTGCTGCCTGCGGAAGAGGCTGAAACCGAAGTCACCTGGACACTGACCTCTGGTGGTCAGACGTGGACAGTTCCGGGCCGCACGACCGCTACAGCTTATGAAATGAGCAACGGCGAGCGCGCGCAGGGCTCGCTCAAACCTGCGATTCGCTTCAGCCTAGACGGAGAGGAATCAACCAGTGTTCAGGGGATATATGCTGCGCCGATAACAAATACGGTGGGTGAGCCGGTGACTCTGAGCGCCTACGTGCAGGACCGCGGTAACCGNGAAGCCTATCCTGAAAACAAAATTATGCTCTATCAGGTCGGCACCGAGTGGCTTTTGCATCAGGGTCCCGAGGGCGTGGCGCCTGAGTTCTCCAACCCCGTGGTAACCGGCAGAGATCGCGCGCGTGAAGCGGGTGAAAGCGCATCGGGCGACTGGACCGAGGTGACGACCCAGGCTACTTTTTCCGAGCCCGGCGAATACGTGATTAGGCTGCGGGTGGANAATTTTCTGGCTGCTGACAGCAAGTTCGACAATGTCTGCTGCTGGTCGAATGCCTATGTGCCGGTCATTGTGACNCCTTAAAANAANGTCACGCAGGCATCATTGAGGTTCCATCTTGCGTGACTCGGCGCAAGTCGGGCCTCCCCGCACGATCTTGCTTGTCTGCCTTTTTCGAAAATTCCGCTGATCCGCACGCATTTTGATGCAGTCCGCCGTTTTTACCTGGCCGAACCGGAATAAGCTGGCGGTTTTCTAGCCAGCGGGCTTCGCGTATCGGCCGGCGAGGCAGTGGCCCTGGCAACAACTATACCGGCTACCGGGCTTCATGAGGCGGGAGCTGACACTGGCTCCTGGAGTCGCGCAGCGGTCTAAGTGCAAAAAATCCCGCACTCACTGGGTGAGGCGGGATTTTTTGTTGCCTGGNAGATGGTCTTATCGGTTGTCGCGATAAGAGCTGACCGGAGGCAGTTGGGAGCCCGACAGGTCTGCGGGGATACTCGCTTCTGCGCGGACGACGTGCGTCAGCGTGCCGATNCCTTCGATGCTTGCCTGAATGGTTTCCCCATCCTGCAGAAAACCTGATCCAGTGGCCCGTTGGACGCGACCCGCGCCGGTACCGCCAGAGGTACCGCTCTGCATGACATCGCCCGGGAATACNGTTATTAGGGAAGAAGCGTATTCGATCAGCTCCGGGATGTTGTGGATCATATCGCCGGCCTGAGCTTCCTGAACGGTAACCCCATCGACAACGGTGATCTGGTGCAGGCGCTCCATGGGATCACCGTAAAATTCTTTTGGCACGATCCAGGGGCCGTGTGGCGCAAAGGTGTCGTGACCCTTTCCCACGAACCAGTCGGAACGCACGCCATAGCCACCCGGCGGCCGACCGCCGCGGTCAGAGACATCCATCGCGACCATGTAGCCGAAGACGTGATCGTATGCCCGGTCTGCCGAGATGTACTTNCCCGCCTTGCCGAATACGATGGCCATTTCCACTTCATATTCGATCTCATCCCGCCCGTAAGGCATGATGATATCGTCACCATCTCCCACTATTGCGCCCCGGGTTGGCTTGAGGAACAGGTAGGGTACGCCTCTGTTTTCCTGACGCTCCCGCGTACGCTGGGCCAACTGCTCTGCGGAGCAGCCTTCACAGGCATGCGTATAGAAGTTCACGGCCGCGTTCATGACCTTGCTGGGATATTGAATGGGCGCCATGATGTCGACATCGGCAACCGGATGAATGTAATCAGGCTGATTTCCGGACTCCAAAAGGCCTTCTTCATTCAACCAGTTCACGACTTCGTAAACACGGTACTTCAGGCCGTATTCATACTGCTCAATCAGGCCGAGCATATCTGCAGGCATAAGCATGCTGGCATACTGAGGTAGTAGCTCCATAGCCCGATTTGCGGCAGTCAGCTCAACAATCAGCTGATCATCGCGCATCACGAGACCCACAGTCGGCACATCATCGATCGCGAAGGTACCTACCTTGAAGGGTTCGACTGATTCTGCATCTTGGGCGTGAACACTGCCGGCGCTGGCGAACAGAGCAAGGGCCGCGCTGAGTGTCAGGGAGACTAAGTTTCTTCTTATCATGATTTACTCCCGTGCCGAGGCACTAAAACGATGGAAAGTCCTCCGATCAAGCCATTCGGCTTTGACGGCGACAGCCAAAAGGTATCTCTCCCTTGCTGGCTTGTCTAGGATAAAACCAGAGCAGGGCTCGCTAAACTGTAGCAAACTGTTGCAAAACGGTTATTTCAGTGTCCTCGACGGGGCAGAAACTGATCATAAGTCGCCTAACTCTGATCGGTCAGGTCATTACTGGCATATTTTAGGTGCTCAAGCTCGCTGTGAAGTCGAACTCTTGTCTGTGGTAGCCATCTGAAAGCCGCTCAGCCAGGACAGATCGCCCGGCAGCTGCAGGTCTAAGTGGAGCGATGATTACTGCGGCATTCAGTCGGGCTGGCAACTGCCGTTGTCAGNGGTAACGGCTGCCATGCTCGCCGGTCAGGAGNCGTTTTCTTCGACATATGCGCTGCTGATAATGCCTGCGGCACGATCGAAATCTCGTCTGAGGGCAGAGCTGAACGCCCTTCGCACAATGAATCCGAATAGCCGACTGTTAGCCCGGTAGGTGACTGCGACGGTCAACCGGGTTTGCTGTTTGTTCAATGCAGTCAGCCAGTAGCGGCCCACTGAATATTTTAGCGGCGCCTCAAGCGTGGAGCGCTGCATATCNGTGTGGTAAGCGAACTCTCTTGGTGGATCCATGAGCAGAAACCGCTGCACCAGGAGTTCCCCGTTCTGCATGATGGCTGTTCTGAAGCTTCCCTTGCCCAACTGGTTTGATCGGGTGGAGCCTGAATGATCGAATTCTAGAGCGTTGGCGTCAGCAACATAGTCATGAAGTCGTGTGGTCAGAAAGGTGAAGACATAGTCGGCGGGGGCATCGATCACCACTTGGGTGGTGCTGTCTGGCTCAGTCTTTGCCCGCTCCAATTCCTGAGCGATCAGGCCTTCCGGTATCGTCTGAGACCCTGCGGGCGAAGTCGCCATCACAGCTAGCATCGCAAGACAAAATCTGACACGGGTTATGTCGCGCATGGCCGGGAATACGACAAAATCGGGCAGTCAGATCGAGAGAAGGATTTCATCCCGTCTGGGCATCGAGCTCTGTGCTCCCCGTTTAGTTGTCGACATCGCGGCCGCCTGGCAGGCGAACTCAACCGCTTCAGTTAACTCAGCGCCTGCCACAAGAGCCGTGGCNAGGGCGCCGTTGAAGCAATCNCCGGCAGCAGTGGTGTCGAGGGTTGCGACTCGTGGNGCTTCGATCTGGGTGCAGACGCCATCGGATTGCACCAGAGCTCCTGCCTCTCCGAGCGTCAATATAATGTGTTCGCAGCCCAGTTCCTGAAGCTTATCCGCCGCTTTCCGGGCCTGGCCAAAATTAGTGACTGAAAATCCCGTCAGCGCTGCAGCTTCAGACGTGTTTGGCGTAATCAGCGAGATATTTTCAAAGAGAGTACTGGAGAGTCTCTGCGCTGGCGCGGGATCCAGAATAAGTCTGCAATTTTTCGCACGGCCAAGCTGAACCGCGTGCTGCACCGACTCAATCGGAATTTCGAGCTGCAGAAGTACGGTAGCATGTGGTTGGATGGCTTGAAACGCCTGACCAATATTTTCCGGGTCGACGTAATTATTAGCGCCAGGTGCCACAGTAATCTGATTAAGTCCGGACCGGTCCACATTGATGAGTGCGACACCGGTTGGCTCTGAATCCACACGCGCTGTATGCACGCAATCGATGTTCTCAGCCGCAAGTCCAGCCAGAGCCTGCGAGCCGAAATCATCGGCGCCCACACAACCTACCATTGAGACAGTAGCTCCCAGTCGGGCAGCTGCTACCGCCTGATTCGCGCCCTTTCCTCCNGGATTAACGAAAAATGACTCGCCCAGCACGGTCTCGCCGGGGGCCGGTAGTTTTCCAGAATTTACAACCAGGTCAGTGTTGATACTTCCGATCACCCAGATTTGTGAAGTGTTTGCCATGTAAAGTGCCTGTCTAAATCTGTTTTAGCTTCGCTGCCTGAGTCAAAGGTCGAGAACGCCTTGTCCGTCAACGTCAGTGCAGATGGTGCTTCGGCACACGTCTTCCCACGCTGGATATACATATTCTCTCTTGTCCTTACCTTGAATAGTTTTGGCCGATAGCAATTCCTGTGATCATGACACGGACCGGCTGCTCCATAGCAAAACCAGAGCGTCGTCGATGCGAATGTCGTTGTCAAAATAGCGGAAATCATTAGTAGCCCGCTCCAGTTGGGCTGCGAAGGATTTAGCAGCCTATCGCATGTCATCGGCCAGAGCATTATACTTTGACGCGTGAGTAGGGCAGAGCATTGCGAGATGCTGGCACCTTTGACTTTTTCGGCGCGGCGGATAGTGCAGGGTTGGGTATGGGGGATGTAGGCGTTTTTGCAGGCAATACCGCTCCAGACTCTGGATAGGCACGCACTGTTGCAGCAGACGGGTTACTCTTCTTTGTGCTTTCCCAGTAAATCGTCAGCGTCCACCTCATCCAGCTGCGTGAACGCGCCGAGTGCCGTCTGTTCGGCTCCGGTGCTAATATCAGCGAACGCTTTGGGCTG
>NZJB01000084.1 GCA_002691885.1 Gammaproteobacteria bacterium | reverse complement strand
CTCGGTAAGGGTCGTAACTCCCTGTAATAGGGCGCTTTCGGCATTAGGGACATCGAAAATTCCTCTTAATGCGTGTGTGTGCGGATCTATGAACCCCGGTGCGACGATCAAGCCCGTTGCATCGATGACTTGGGGGGCAGTCGCCCCAGAAAGATTGCCAACGCGAGTGATCCGGTCTCCAACTATCCCAACGTCAGCTTCGTACCAAGGTGTGCCTGTGCCATCAACGATGCGTCCATTTTTGATCAGTAGGTCAAAAGATTCCTGAGCGACGGCAACCAGGGGCAGCATAGCTGTCGAGATTGCCAGAAAAGCCAGTGAATGAAGTATCATTTTCATAGTGTTGGTATGCCCCTGAACAGCTATGATTTTTGAGTGCAAAAAAAGGGTAGCTACAAGCTACCCTTTTCTTGCTTATTGATCTACCAGATCCTGATCCGTTGCTCTGGCGGCAGGTACAGCGCTTCGTCAGCTTGTACGTTGAAAGCCTCATACCACTCATTGAAGTTTCGCACGACGCCGTTCACTCTGAACTCAGACGGAGAGTGTGGATCGGTCGTCAGCCGCTGGATGAGAGCATCCTCGCGGTACTTGCGCTGCCAGACTTGGGCCCACGCTAGAAAGAAACGCTGGTCGCCGGTTAATCCTTCGATTACCGGCGCCTCCTCGCCATTGAGCGCCATTCTATAGGCTCGGTAGGCCAGTGACAGACCACCGACGTCACCGATGTTTTCGCCGAGGGTAAATCGACCGTCGATGAAGTAGCCGGGCACCGGTTGGAACTGGCTGTACTGCTCAGCGAGGGCATCGGCTTGTGATTCGAAGTTGGCGCGGTCCGCGTCAGTCCACCAGTTACGCTGGACTCCCTGCCAATCCGATTTAGAGCCCTGGTCATCGAACCCATGGCCCATCTCGTGGCCAATCACTGCACCGATTCCGCCATAGTTGACCGCAAGGTCAGCAGCAGCGTCGAAGAACGGCGGTTGNAGAATACCGGCTGGAAAGACAATCTCATTGAAAGAAGAATTGTAATAGGCATTGACAGTTTGTGGCGTCATGCCCCATTCCTCGCGGTCAGTTGGCTGACCCAGTCGGCCAATTTCGTCCTCATAGTTGAACAGTCGAATATTCTGCGCGTTCTGAAACAGATTGTCTCGGCTGATAGCGATGGACGAAAAATCTTTCCATTCATCTGGATAGGCAATTTTCGGCCTGAAGGCTTCNAGCTTCTNATACGCTTCCTCTTTGGTATTTGCACCCATCCAGTCGTTCTGCTCAATGCTCTGACGCAGCGCGGCACGCAGATTCTCCACCAGTTCAATCATCTGTGCTTTGGCGGATTCGGGAAAGTGACGCTGGACGTAAACCTGTCCGATCGCTTCGCCCAGGCTGCGTAGAGAGCCCACCCGCATCACGCCTCGCTCCCAACGTTGCCGCTGCTCAGGCACGCCATTGAGCACAGTCGAGTAGAAATGAAATGCCTCTTGACCAATCTNCTCTGAGAGTACGTTCGCGCTGTCGACAATAAAGCGATAGGTCATGAAACTCTTCCACTCTTCCACAGGTCGAGAGGCAACAAGCTCAATAATGGGAGGCATGGCGCTTGGGTAGGNCACATTGAGATCGGTAAGACTTTCTATGCCTGCTGCGGCAAAATAGCTGTCCCAGTCAAGGCCAGCATACTCGGCCTTGAAATTTTCATAGGACATCGGATTGTAGGTGAGATCGCGATTTCGTCGCTTGGATCGTGGCCAGGTGTGCTCTGCAACCTGCGTTTCGAGCGCCAGTATCGCTTTCGCTTTAGTGTCGCTGTCTTCGATGCCGGCGAAATCCAGAATCCGGGTGATATGTGCANCATACTCTTCNCGAACTTTGATGAATTCTTCGGTGTCTTCAAGGTAATAATCACGATCAGGCAATCCCAGACCACCGACCGACAGGTTGAGCTGATGGCGGTCTGCATCGGAGCGGTCAGCNCCTATATAAAAGCCGAAAGGNCTGGCGGTATTGTCAATCTGAGCNCGACCGAGGGCGGCGATGAGTTGCTCGCGAGTCTCAATCTGATCGAGCGTGGTCAGACCTGGCAGCAGGGGACTGATTCCCAGTTCATTCAGGGTTTCGACATCCATGTAGCTCTGATAGTAATCGCTGATCTTCTGCTCNATTGAGCCCATGGCNGGCTCCCTGGAGGAAAGATCGTCGATAATGGTGCGAACACGCTGATCGGATCGGTCACTCAGTACCGTAAACGACCCATAGTTNCTGCGGCTGGCCGGCAGCTCAAAGCTGTCCAGCCATTTGCCATTGGCGTAGCGAAAAAAGTCATCCCCCGGGCGAATGTCCGGATCCTGATGGCTCAGGTCTACGCCAAAACTGCCAAGTTCGGGTCCGGCATTCTCGGGCTCGCCGTCAGAGCCGGCGCTTTGCCGGGCTGCAGCGGCGACTTGAGGACTGGCCTCCGGGGTGGGTGTGTCTTCAAAGCCGCAGGAAACCAGTAATACACAGAAGGTGGCTGCTAATACTCTTACAGGCGATGACATGTTTTCCTCCAATCATCATTTGTCGAGCGAGGCGGAAGTATACCCGAAATCCCCGGGACAGTTGGCCCGGGTGCTCCNCGAACCTCCGCATTGCTGACTGTTCATTGACACTGATTAATTGACCTTGTCAAAGCGTTCACTTTATCAATGGTCTTTGATAACGATACACTGCCGCCNTATNAGATGACGCGGCTACCAGACTCATACGCAGGNTAAGAGCAGGAGGTTGACCCATGACGCGAATTACCCGCATTTTGGCGTTTCAGATTGTTTCCACTGTTGCCACAGTGACGCTGCTTNGCAGTCTGNCAGTTCAGTCCACGGCTCAGGAAACCTCGACGCCAAACGGCATTGCCGACAATCGCGCCGGTGCGTACGCGCTGACGAACGCTCAGCTCTATCAATCAGACGGCAGTTACCGCAACGGCAGCCTGTTAATCAGGAACGGTCGCATTGTTTCAGTGCAGGACAATGACCGGGTTCCTGACGGCTTTTTTGCAATTGATCTGGGCGGAAAGTACCTGTATCCCGGTCTGATTGATATTTACACCGATTTGGGCNTGCCTGAACTGGAGTCAGTCGACGGCAATGGTGCTGCTGAAAATNTGTTTCCCTCCAACGGTGCGCTCAATGCCAACGATGCGATTCGCGCCAACTTCCGCGCCAGCACNGCCTACCGCACNGATGAAAACGCCGTGCGCANCTTCCGTGAACTGGGGTTTTCCACGGTGCTCAGCCATCGCGCGGACGGCATTGCCCGCGGCACGTCTGCGCTGATTACGCTGGGTGACCAGAATGCCAATGAGGCCATTATCCTGCCTGATGTGGCGGCGCATTATTCACTGGATAAAGGCAGTTCGACTCAATCAATGCCAACCTCCCTGATGGGCTCATTTGCCCTGATCAGGCAGACCTTCCTGGATGCAGCCTGGTTCACGCAGCAGCAGCCACGACCGTTTACTGATGACACGCTTGAAGCGTGGCAGGCGACGCAATCACTGCCCCAGATTATGGAAGTAGAAAACTGGCAGCAGGCGCTGACTGCAGACAAAGTTGGGGATGAATTCGATACCCAGTACATCCTGAAAACGGCCGGAGACAGCTACAAACGCGCCGATCTGATTGCGGCAACCGATGCCTCTCTGATCGTGCCCCTTAATTTCCCGGAAGCGCCTGAGGTGACTGATCCGATTGCTGCGGAAGATGTCTCTCTGGACGCGCTCAAGCATTGGGAACTGGCACCGTTTAACGCGCGCCTGCTCTTCGAAGCCGGTATAGAGTTTGCGCTGACCAGTGGTGCCAATCCTGGCTTCTGGTCCGATTTGAGAAAGGCCGTGGCCAGCGGTCTTTCCGAGGCCGACGCCATCAATGCGCTGACCAGCGTGCCGGCGGCGATGCTCGGCGCATCCGATCAGATCGGGTCTCTGCGGGAAAACGCACTGGCGAATTTTCTGATAACCAACGGGCCGCTACTGGGCGAAGGGACGGTACTTCTGGAAAACTGGATAGCGGGCGAGCGCTATGTGCTCAGCGAAGATTTCGACAGCCGGGCCGGTCGTTACCAGCTGAACGTAGGCTCTGAGACCTACGAACTCTCTCTGACTGTTGAGGGTGCCGAGCCCANTGCAGAGCTGCTGTTGCCGGGTGACCAGACCCGACCGGTCAATTTGGAGCTGAGTCCGGATCTGGTCACCCTGAATTTTGTTTACGATGAGGAAGGCAATCAGCTGCGCCTGACAGGCTGGTCGACCGAGCAGGGTTGGCAGGGTAATGCCTACACCCCGGCAGGGGAGCTGGTGAGCTGGTNTCTTGGCCAGCGCGGCGTGCCGGATTCAGCCAGTNNGCCGCGTAATNCACAGGTTGCAGCGGATCTGCCAGCAGGTGTGTTGTATCCGTTCACCGCTTATGGCAAGGAAACGCTGCCCAGGCAGCAGGACTTCTTGGTTCGGGGTGCCACCGTCTGGACCAACGAGGCCGAGGGAATTGTTAACACCGATGTNCTCGTCAGAGATGGCCGCATAGCTGAGGTGGGCGACAACCTGTCTGCCACGGGAGTCGAGATGATTGACGGTGCCGGTAAACATCTCACCCCCGGCATTATTGATGAGCATTCCCATATTGCCCTATTCAACATCAATGAGGGTCAGACTAACTCCGGCATGGTTCGCATGAAGGATGTGGTGGACTCGGAGAACATCAACATTTACCGAAATCTGGCCGGCGGCGTAGTGGCAGCACAATTACTGCATGGCTCGGCGAATCCCATCGGCGGGCAGTCTGCAATCATCAAGATGCGGTGGGGTAAGCCCGCAAACGGGCTGCTGATTGAAGATGCCGCGGAGTTCATCAAATTCGCATTGGGAGAAAACGTTAAACGATCTCGCAATCCGTTCTCATTTCGATATCCGCAAACCCGAATGGGCGTGGAGCAAGTTTTCGTAAACGCGTTCAGTCAGGCTCAGGAGTACGGAAAGACATGGGAGGATTATAGAAATCTGTCGCGCGCACAGCAGCGCAATACCTTACCGCCGAGGCGAGATCTGGTCGACGAGGCCATGCTGGAGGTTCTGAATAACGAGCGGTTTGTCACCAGCCATTCTTACGTTCAGTCGGAAATCAACATGTTGATGAATGTTGCCGATAGCTTTGGCTTCAATATCAATACTTTCACTCACATTCTCGAAGGGTACAAGGTTGCGGACAAAATGGCGGCCCATGGCGCCGGAGGTTCCACATTTGCCGACTGGTGGGGCTACAAATGGGAAGTGCGCTATGCGATACCCTACAACGCNGCTTTAATGCTGCAAGCTGGAGTTATCGTAGCACTGAATTCCGACGACGCAGAAATGTCACGGCGTCTAAACCAGGAGGCTGCGAAAGCCGTGAAATACGGAGAAGTGAGCGAGATTGATGCGTTAAAGATGGTCACCTTAAATCCNGCGATACTTCTGCATCTCGAAGATCGTATGGGCAGTATCCGAGAGGGAAAGGACGCGGACCTTGTCCTATGGTCGGATCACCCGCTATCGATTTATGCAGCTGCAGAGACGACCTGGATAGAGGGGACTCCGTATTACGATAAAAAAGAGGATGCCCTGCTCAGAGCTCGCATCGCCGCGGAGCGTGCAAGGATTATTGCTAAGATAACCAAAGGAGAAGCAAACCGATGAAGGGTATTGATCAGGCTAAAAGGATGTATCGCAACTGGCTGGATTGNTGCTGTCTTTTCGCCGTACTTTGCTTCGGTTCTTCATTTGGTATTGTTCCCACGCCTGCGCCGGATCAGGGCGGACCAATTGCGCTAATTGGCGCAGTGATTCATGACGGAAATGGCAACATCATCGGAGATGGTGTGATCACTTTTGATGANGGCATCATTACGGAGGTTGGCAGTGCCGACGACGNCATTGATCTCCAGAANCATGAAGTTTTCGATCTACANGGTCGGCATGTCTATCCGGGGTTAATTTTGCCTAANACGTCGCTGGGATTGGTCGAGGTTAACAGCGTNAGAGCGACACAGGATGTAGTGGAGGAGGGTGATATCAATGCAAGTGTGCGTTCAGCGATCGCCTACAACACAGATTCTGAAATCATTCCTACTAATCGCTTTAACGGGATTCTCACTGCGCAGGTTGCGCCTCAGGGCGGCTTGCTATCAGGCTCATCTTCAGTGTTTAAACTAGATGGCTGGAACTGGGAGGATGCTTTGCTTTCCGAAGATGTCGGGCTTCACCTTCANTGGCCTGGTATGAAGCGTCGGCGCCGAAATCCCGAATCTGGTCAGTTTGAGCGAGTTGTTAACGAAAATTANCAGGGCCAGACGCAGCTTTTGCACTCGCTGTTTCAGGATGCAGCAACTTACACAGGTGAGCCGCTCAATCTGAACCTTCAGGCCCTGCAGCCTGCGTTTAGCGGAAACGCTAAGCTTTTTATCCATGCTGACGAAGCAAAAGAAATAATCAGCGCGGTTCGATTCGCCCGAAGTTATGGTGTACGGGATATTGTGTTGATTGGAGGTGCAGAAGCTATCCTGGTGCTCGACTTCTTGTTGGCTGAGAAAATTCCGGTTATCTACGAGCGTATTCATGAACTTCCGCTGCGCGAATGGAATGATGTGGATATGCCGTTTAAGACGCCGTTTCTGTTGCACGATGCCGGTGTACAAGTGGGAATTGGCGGAGGTGCAACCTCAATTGATCGCCAGCGCAACCTGCCTTTCTTTGCCGGTACAGCAGCAGCCTATGGTGTTGAGCGAGAGACTGCACTGGCTATGGTAACTCGGATAAATGCGGAGATTCTCGGCATTCAGGAACGCGTCGGGACACTTGAGGTTGGGAAGGACGCAACGCTTTTTATTTCGGAGGGAGATGCGCTNGATATGCGAACTAGCCAGGTAATTGGGGCTTTTATACAGGGTCGGGATATCGATTTGAATGGCACTCAGCAGCAGCTTTATGAGCGCTTTCGCGACAAGTATCAGAATCAAATCGAATAAGAGCCCCTAGGGGCAGAATTGTCGTAACAGTTTGCGAAGAGGCAGCGACTTATATGGAAGAATTTCCGACTTTCGTCACCCATCTCGAGTGTAGCGAAACCGGTAAGCATTACCCGGCGGATCAGCTGCACGGGCTCTCAGATGCCGGTAAGCCCCTGCTTGTCCATTATGACCTTGACGGGCTTGGGAAAGCATTGACAAAGCAGGACCTAAAAGCCCGCCTGCCTGAATTATGGCGCTATCGCGAGTTTTTGCCCGTGCGTCGCTCCCAAAACGTGGTGCGTCTGGGCGAATTAATGACCCCGCTGCTGCCAGCAACCAAAATACAGCGGGAGTATCAGTGCGGCGAAATCCTGATAAAGGATGAAGGACGTTTGCCAACCGGCTCTTTCAAGGCCCGCGGGNTCACCATGGCAGTCTCCATGGCGAAGGAGCTGGGTGTCAGGGTCATGGCCATGCCAACTAATGGCAATGCAGGGGCCGCGCTGGCCGCCTACTGCTCGCGGGCTGATATCGAAACCTATGTGTTCTGTCCTGAAGATACGCCCACAGTCAACGTTGAAGAAATCGCTTTTCAGGGTGCCAAAACATTTCTNGCTAACGGNTTTATCAATGATTGTGGTCGCGTTGTTGGCGAAGGCAAAGACNCCGTTGGCTGGTTCGATGTCTCTACCCTGAAAGAGCCTTATCGGATTGAAGGCAAGAAGACCATGGGTCTGGAATTNGCTGAGCAGCTCGATTGGGAAGTGCCAGATGTCATTTTATATCCAACCGGAGGTGGAACCGGCTTGATTGGGATGTGGAAGGCGTTCAATGAGCTCGAGGCAATCGGTTGGACCGGCTCCAAGCGGCCTCGCATGGTGGCGGTACAGGCTGAGGGCTGTGCTCCGATTGTGAAGGCCTATGACGAAGGAACCAAACATGCCGATCCGTGGCCCGATGCGCATACCATTGCGGCNGGCATTCGCGTNCCGGCCGCGATCGGAGATTTTCTGATTCTCGAGGCCGTTCGAGANAGCGGAGGGTTCGCTGTTGCTGTTTCCGACGAGGCCATTCGCGATGCGCACCAGCACTGCGCGCGGACTGAGGGCGTGCTGCTTTGTCCTGAGGGTGCGGCGACTCTGGCAGCGCTCAGACAGGAGCTTGGCACGGGCAGAATCAAAGCGGATGAAAAGGTTGTGNTGTTNAACTGTGCAACGGGNTTAAAGTATCCCATGCCCGGTGACCATCGTCGGATCGATCTCGGCGAAGCCATTGACTACGACTTCATCCTNTCGGACTGATCAGTTCAGCACCCGTCGCAGCTGCTGGCGGTGAAGAGATGACGTCGCATCGACGTCGACCTGAAGGCGGCACACCCGCTTAGCAATGTAGGTGCCGACGGGTTTTTCNTGGCGNCATAAAATCCGGTCCTCAGGCGCCACGCGAGCATTGTACTGTTCAACNTCAGCGTCGGTGGGCGTGAACTGCCCGCTGTCGCCCGTAGGCGGAGANACNGTGCAAGTCTGCGATCCTAGCATAACCAATACAGGCATCGACATTCTGATCAAATTTTTCACGGATCAACTTTCTCNGTTGTTGGGCAGCTCTTGCTGCGGCGCGAAATGATAACGTAACTGGAGCCCGTCCATCTTGACAGGCACGCCGTTCTTCAGGGCCGGTCTCAGTTGTAGCAGTGANATCTGATAGCGGACTTCGTTGTCCAGAGCGCTGGCTCGCGGTGTGATTTCCAACACNTCAACATTTCTGAGCCCGAATCCCAGCTTGATGATTCGGCGATTGCTCATCANTGCAATGGGTGNCGCCGGCAGCAGGGTGAATCCGACTANCGCACTGCTTGGCNGCGGCNGGTCGGNAAANGCGACCTTAGCAGACGGCAGCTGCGCGCCGGGATAATTGGGGGTCCAGGCCTTGAACTGAATAGGCCCTTCTGCCAGAGCGGCCTCAAGCCCATTCAGGCGCGTGTACAGGACTGGATCGGGCAACACTCGGGGCCGACCAAAGAGCAGATCAAGTCGTTCGCTTGGGACCCCGATCGAACTGAGCTGTCGGCTTGCTTCACCGTACAGCATCATCGCAGCGGCTTCATGACCAAACAGCAGTTCCCAGTCTGCCTGATAGAGTACCGCAAGCGCCGAAGTCTCTGTCGGACCGTCTTGACCGGCGGACAGGATCTCCTGGATGCGGCTCAGTAAATCTCTACCTATCCGATAGCTGATGCGCAAAGACTCACTCTTCGCCAGAGTCCAGCCCTGATACTCCGNAGAGTTNTCTTGTGCGGTGACTTCANTNAGCAGAGAGCGTCGCTTAATCANGGAAACCTGATAGTAATGCGCCANAACCACATCATACAGCCAGGGCACCAACTCAGGATCTGTTTCCCCAAGAGTNGCCTCGATCGCGCTGATCGCACGCCAGCTGAGATTCTTNGCCAGAATTAGATACCGGGTGCTGTTGGAATTGTCGGCATCAGCCGATGCCCGATATAGCAGCTCACTGAGCTGTTTGGTGCCGCGCANATAATCATAGAAATCGCGCAGATAAATTTCGTCGTTGAGCCATTCAAAGTAGCTGAGCTGATCACCCGCCAGCTGCCACTTCTGCTGTGCCAGCAGCGCNTCGATCAGGTGTTCCAGAGCGCCGCGCTGTTGAGGTGCTCGGAGCCCATAATTCACTTTGGCGATCTGCACNGCTTCAAGGAAGGTTTTTTCCGCTGTTCGGTAATCCTTCGCCTCCATTTGCAGCAGGCCCCGGGCAATAAGCTGCTCAGAACGCTCATGCTCATATATGCTTCTGTACGGCAGTGCACTGCCGGTTTCCTGTGCCAGGGCAGAGCTCGCAGGACAGCTCAGGACAATCAAAATAAGCAGACGCAGCATAGAAGGACGATAATGGCTCACACTTCATTCAGAATAGCGCAATCTCGAAGACCCGCAAACATCGGACCTGTTCTCGCCGGTCGGCAAGTGCCGCTATACTCCAAGGGCACGAGCGAAGACCCACTGTAGTCGTCTCTAACGTGTTTTTCATCGACAAGGATCACAGTATGTCAGATATCGTAAAGAA
>NZJB01000083.1 GCA_002691885.1 Gammaproteobacteria bacterium | reverse complement strand
TCAGTGTTGGCTCGGTAACTCCCGAGTGCCCTATGATTCGATAACTCCGAAAATTTCGCTTTCGTTAAGGATAAGCAGTTCCTCGTCATCCACCTTGACGGTGTTGCTTGAATACTTTCCAAAGACCACAGTGTCTCCAACGTTGACATCTACGGGCTGTGTATCTCCGCTGTCCAGGCGCTTGCCCGGCCCAACTGCAAGGACCTCACCCTGGGCGGGTTTCTCAGTCGCTGATCCGGGCAGGACGATGCCGCCGGCAGAGGTTGTTTCTTCTTCCATGCGTCGAACCACGACACGATCTTGTAAGGGGCGGATTTTCATTCTCAGTCACTCCTGAATCTAGAACAGAATTCAAAATCTGGTTGATCGTCGGCCGCTACCGACAGGCCCAGATCGCTTTCCAATTGCTTGCCCGAACCGCGAATGATGCGGCGCGTGCTGATTAATTGCTGATTGGCAAGATGGGGTTCTTTAGCGAAAATTCAACGGCAAATGAAGCTTACGCTTCAATTTTTTTTAAATCTACAGTGGAATAATTTTTAAATTGTTGTTTTCATTAATTTTTATTTTTGATTTCTTCTCCAGCACTCGGCGTGTTTTCCGCTTTCAGCGACGATTCTGATCCTGCCGTGCTGTATTCACCTTCGAACACCTGACCTCGGGAGGCCGGCCCATTACCGAATGCATCATCGTCCCGAACCGAGCCGTTGCGACTGGTGAATGGCCCGAACCCGCCGGCCCGAACAACTCCAGCGGCAATCAGGCGGCCGGCCAGCGGCCGCCTCACCGGCCCGGTAAGGCAGAGGAAACCTATAGTATCGGTCAGAAAACCCGGCGTAAGCAGCATGGCGCCAGCTGCGGCGAGCAGCATTCCCTCAATGATCTCCTGGGCGGGGAGCTGGCCCTGACGTATCCGATCATTAGCCCGAATCAAGGTGGAAAAGCCCTGTTGTTTAAGTACCTGTACCCCGATTACAGCGGTCAGAACAACCATCAGCAGCGTCTGGATACCCCCGATCCGGTCGGCAACCTCGAACAGCACTAGCATTTCCAGCAACGGAACAGTGATGAAGATAATTAGGGCGACGGGCATTAAAAATCCTGATTTACAATTAACCAAGTGCCTATGATGATGGCTTTAATTCAGACCTTCAACCGGAAAGATGTCGGCAAATTGAATAAACGAGAGAGAATCTGGCAGGCGGTGAGCCGTATTCCGCGCGGTAAGGTCGCAACTTACGGGCAGGTAGCGCGCCTCGCCGGTCTGCCCGGGTATGCTCGCTATGTGGGATACACGATGAAAATGCTACCTAGCGGCAGCAAAATGCCCTGGTTTAGGGTCGTGAACTCACAAGGCCAGCTCTCCTTTCCCAAGCATAGTGAGCAATATCGGGCCCAGCAGGAAAAATTGGAAGCAGAGGGTGTTGTTTTCAGCGAGGGTAAGTTTTGCCTTCAGGCTTACCAATGGGTGATTGACTGAAAATCCCCTTATCAGGCCACTCGGCGACCTCTCACTCGCTTCACTGCCCAAACAATCAGGCAGCAACGTCCGAACCGGTCGCCTTGCCCCAGGGTGCCACCTTAATCAGGAGCAACAGGCCGGGAACCGCCAGGGCCATGCAAACATAGAAGAACGAAGTGTAACCGATAGCCTCGACAATCACGCCTGAACCGGCACTGGCAAACGTTCGCGGCAAAACACTGATCGCCGTGAGCAGCGCCAGCTGCGTCGCAGCAAATTCAGGCGACGTAGACCTGGCAATAAAAGCAACGAGTGCCGCGCTACCCAACCCTACCCCGACGTATTCCGCAGACATCACTGCCGCCAAGGCCCAGTTATTGACGCCGATCTCAGAAAGCAGCGCAAAGCCAAAAATCGTCACAACCTGAACCAGACCAAAAATCCACAGAGCCCGGTTAATGCCAAGTTTAATCATCGACACGCCGCCCAGTAAACCGCCGACCACAGACCCCCACAGTCCAGCATTCTTTGCCACCAGACCGATCGTGGTGAGGCTGTATCCAAGGTCAATAAAAAAAGGAGTTTGCAGCGCGACCGCCATGTTGTCGCCCAATTTGTAAAAGAACATGAACAGTATGATCAGCGCCGAGCCGCCCCACTGGTTACGGGCGACAAACTCTGTAAATGGCTCCACCACCGCTTTTCGCAGACTGCGAGGCTCACTGGTGAACTGCTCCTCCTTGAAAAAAAAAGTTGCTGTAATCCCTACCAGCATGAAGCTCCCGATCACCAGAAACACAAATTCCCATTCAAAGCGATCTGCGAGGACCAGACCGAGGGCCCCCGGCACCAGTCCGGAGATGCGATAGGCCTGCACGTGGATCGAGTTTCCCAGACCGAGCTCAGCGTCGGACAATATTTCACGGCGATAAGCGTCAAGCACAATATCCTGACTCGCTGAAAAAAATGCCACTATCACGCAAACCGAGACAATCAGACCCACGGAATTCTGAGGCTGCAACCAGCCCAATCCAGATATACTGAACAACAGCGCAACTTGCGCAATCAGCATCCAACCTGTCCGCCGACCGAATAGCGGAGGCAGATACCGATCCATCAACGGCGCCCACACAAACTTCCAGTTGTAAGGCAACAGGATCAGGGAGAACAGCCCGATGGTGGCGAGATCAACACCCTCTGTGCGCAACCAGGCAGGCACCAGCTGAATCAGCACATACAGTGGGAAGCCCGAGGCTAAGCCCGTAAAAACACAGGTCAGCATTTTCGGACTGAAAATACTCGCCCATATATCAACAGATTCGCTATCTGGTGGTGTCACACTATTCCCGCCCCGTTGGCACTTAATCCCGGAAGTTATTGTACTGGAGCGGAATGTCCAGACTGGCTTCCTTGAGCATGGCAATGATGCCCTGCAAGTCGTCTCGTTTTTTGCCGCTTACTCGGAGTTTCTCGCCCTGGATAGCCGCTTGAGCCTTGATCTTGGTTTCCTTGATCATTTTCACCAGTTTTCGCGCCAGGTCTGATTCGATGCCCTGCTGCACCACCACCTTCATGATCGCTTTCTGACCAGACAATTCCACATCGCCCTCTTTCAGCGCTTTAACATCAATCCCGCGCTTGACCAGTTTGGCTTTCAGAATATCTAGCATCTGTCGAATCTGAAAGTCGACTTCGGCGCTTAACTGAATTTCAGAGCTGGCCATAAGCTCGTAGCGGGCATCGACTCCCTTAAAATCAAAACGGGTACCAATCTCCCGATTCGACTGGTCTACCGCATTCCTCACCTCATGCATATCCACTTCGGACACGATATCAAATGAAGGCATTCTTCTCTCCTAAGACTGAAATCTCTGAGAACCATTCTCACTGTTATGCGATAGACTGACGGGCATGGACTTATCGCTGCACCCCGGATTTCACAGGCCGTACGTAAAGTTTATCATCCGCGCCCTGATTTAATCACTCTCAGGCCTGTCACAGAGGACAGAACTCCCAACGATTTACAGAGTCTACCGCAGATGAGACACGCAACTCGTCTGCGCTGGGCGTTGATCGATTGATCTGAACGGGCTCAATTGTCGCGACCACATCGCTACCGCTCTGTGTCCGGTGAACGCCTTGATGACGGACAGCAAGCAAGAAAGTGCTACACTATACAGCCATAACATTACGCTGACCCGAAGACTGAGGAACTCTATTTCAAGGCTATACCGTTCTTTGGGGTTAACTGTTGATTTCAAAAAGACCTTTTTTGCTATTACTGCTGTTGACGCTCTTGGCGTTCGCATCGGTGCTGTTCTCCCTTCTCAGTGGAAGCGTTAACCTTTCATTCAATGATTTGCTGACCGCGCCATTTGCCAGCGGGGACAGCCTGCAGCTACAAATTATCCGAGAGATTCGCCTACCCCGCACCGTGGCCGCGTTTCTGGTGGGAGGCCTGCTTTCACTGTCCGGCGTAATCATGCAAATCCTGCTGCGAAACCCTTTGGCAGACCCTTTTATTCTTGGCGTCTCCGGAGGCGCAGCAGTCGGTGCGCTGACCGCAATTTTTCTTGGCGGCAGCGTATTCTGGCTTTACCAAAGCGCTTTCGGTGGCGCCCTCCTGTCAATCCTCCTGGTCTTTACGCTCGCAAATGCCGGTAAGCGCTGGTCGGTCACCCGNTTGCTGCTCACCGGCGTTGTTGTTTCAGCAGGATGGGGTGCAGTGATCAACCTTCTGCTTACGACCAGCAGCGAAAACACCGTCCAGAGCATGCTGTTCTGGCTAATGGGTGATCTCAGCCAAAGCAGAGCCAGCTGGCATTCATATGCACTGCTGCTCACCGGTCTGGGGGGAGGGCTTGCTCTGAGCCGCGCTCTCAATGTGCTGACTCAGGGAGATCAAAACGCGCAAACTCTCGGGGTAAGGGTTGAGGCATTGAGAACCACGCTCTATCTAGCTGCATCGGTACTCACCGCAAGTGCTGTTGTGATCGCAGGGTCTGTCGGCTTTGTGGGATTGATCGTCCCTCACGCCATCAGAATGCTTGGCGGCAGAGATCATCGTTACCTTATTCCCGGTGCGGTATTGCTCGGCGGAAGCTTCCTGGTGTTCGCCGACAGTCTCGCTCGCACGATACTCGCTCCACAGCAGCTACCGGTTGGCGTGGTGACCGCACTGATTGGCGTACCCTCTTTCATCCTGATTTTGAGAAATTCAGCAACCCAATCGTCGTGACGCTTCTTAAAACCCGCAATTTGGATATCTCGGTGGCGCAGCGCAAGCTCATCCATCAGCTTGAACTCGAAATCGATTCCGGCACCAGCTGGGCGCTGCTAGGTCGGAATGGCACCGGCAAAACTTCGCTGCTGCATACACTCGCAAAGCTTATGCCCGCAGCGGCCGGAGAAATTTATCTTGAAGGCGAGAGTTTGGCCAAGCTCGAGGGAAAGCCACTCGCCCGACGAATCGGCCTGCTTTTCCAGCAGGGTCTGCCTGCCATGCCCAAAACAGTTTTTGAAACCGCGATGCTGGGCCGTTACCCCCACCATCAATCACTGTGGAAGGATGATCCGGAAGATATAACAGTTGTCGAAAACGCCCTCCGAGACTTCGATCTCGCGCACCTGTCTGCGCGCAGCATACAGACCCTTTCCGGCGGAGAAGCTCAACGGCTCGCACTAGCCCAACTGGTGACGCAGGCGCCATCTCTGTATTTACTGGACGAACCCAGCAACCATCTTGACCTTGCGCATCAGCTGAAGGGGTTGCAGAGGCTTAAGTCGAAACTGACCAGTCACCGAGCCGCCCTCGTGATGGCAAGTCACGACATAAATCTGGCCAGTCAGATTTGCGATCATGTTCTTCTGCTGATGGGTGACGGAAATTATCTGGCCGGTCCCATGTCCGAAATTCTTCAGGAAGACAATCTATCGGAAGCCTTTGGGTGCAGAATCAGGCGCGTCGAGAGCGAAAAAGAGGTTTTCTTTTTCCCCTCAACCTGACGCAATGACAATACTCAAAGCGCGAGTCTGCGGATATCCCCTAGTAGCTTGACAAGGTAATCCGCAAACAATCCTCCATCAACTCCGTTGAGTGCCTTGTGGTCATAGCATAAGGTGAGTGGAAGCATCTTACGGGGCACGAACTCACCATTAACGTACATCGGCTTTATCTCAGTCTTGGCAACCCCAAGAATCGCAACCTCCGGAGCATTGATGATGGGGATAAACCCGGTCCCTCCGATGGCACCCAGACTGCTGATTGTAAAACACGCACCCTGCATCTCTTCCAGGGTCAGTTTTCTTGACTTGGCCTTATCAGTCAACTCTGAAACTTCAAGTGCCAGTTCATAGATGGTCTTTTTGTCCACATCTCTAATCACAGGCACTACCAGACCGGCNTCTGTTGCCACGGCCACGCCGATGTGGCAATACTTCTTTTGAANAACAAATTCANCTGAGGAATGCAGGGATACGTTAAATTGCGGATATTCTGCCAGCGCTTTGGCGCAGGCTTTAAGCACGAATGGTAAAAAAGTTAACTTGACTCCCTTTCTCTCAGCTTCAGGACGCAGCTCGCTTCGAAAGTCCTCAAGCGCCGTCACGTCCGCTTCGTTAAATTGCGCGACATGAGGAACAGTGCTCCAGTTCCTCAGCATGTTGAGCGCAGTAACTTTCTGCAATTTAGTGCGAGGCAGCTCCTCGATCGGGCCGAATTGAGAGAAATCAACGTCGGGCACCGAAGGTGCAACCAAAGTCGACCCTGTTGGCACACCATTGATTCGAGTTTTGACAAAGGCGTGGATGTCTTCTTTGACGACCCGAGACCGCGCGCCAGACCCCTGCACCAGTGCCAGGTCAACACCCAACTCTCGCGCCAGCTTTCGGACTGCTGGCCCAGCATAAACCTTAGTCGGATCAGCCGAGCCTGAGGTGGCCTGCGCAGCAGGCAGAGAGGACTGAGGAGGCTCTGACGCCTGAAGCGACTCCAGCTCATCAGGAGCTTTATCAGTGGCCTTGATACTTTCGTTAGGCGCTTCCTTCGCCGGCACTACTTCACTGCCAGCCGCAGCAGCTAGCCTAAGCACTTCTGCTCCTGTTTTGACCTTATCACCCACTTTCACCAGTAATTCGAGAATCTCACCTGCCTGCGGTGAAGGAACCTCCATGGCGGCTTTGTCCGATTCCAGCGTGAGAAGTGGTTGATCAGCTTCAAGCTTGTCTCCGGCGCTGACATGGATCTCAACCACATCCACTTCATCATCAGTCCCAAGATCGGGAACAGTTACGACAAACTCGATAGGAGCAAACTGTTCCACTTTACCTGACTCGGGTGCAGCCTCCGGAGAGGGTACCTCAACCTGGAGGGGCTCTTGAGTTTCGTCTTTAGCGACGTCTTTGGATGACTCCGCTGACGAACCATTGCCCTCAACCTCCAGACTCAAGATTTCAACCCCGGTACTCACCGTATCGCCGAGATTGATGGCGATGCTTTTTACAACGCCGGCCACCGGTGCAGGAATTTCCATAGCTGCCTTATCGCTCTCCAGCACCAAGAGAGAGTCATTTTCGGCAACCTGCTGTCCGACGGTTACCAATAATTCGATGACTTCTACGTCAGTCGCTTCCCCGAGGTCAGGTACTGCTATTTTTTCTATCGCCAAACCTTGCTTCCTCGCTGCTAATTCATGCCTTTTGAGCTTCAGCTAGTGTGAAACGGGATCGGCCTTATCTCGGTCAATCCCGTTGGCTTTCATAAAATCGGTCAGTTGCTTAGCGGTGACCAGTTCCAGCGCCTTCAATTCGCTCAGCGCTGCCAGCACTATGAACTTGGCGTCTACCTCGAAAAAATGACGCAGCTGCTCACGGCTGTCGCTGCGGCCAAACCCATCAGTTCCAAGCACCCGGAAAGAATCCGGGACAAATTCCCGAATCTGATCAGAGTACAACTTCATGTAGTCGGTCGTGGAGATTACCGGGCCGGACTGCTTACCCAATTGCTCTGTAACAAAGGGCAGCTTTGCCTTTTTGGACGGGTTGAGCATATTTTCACGGCTTACCGCCAGCGCTTCCCGGCGGAGTTCGTTGTAGCTGGTAACACTCCAGACATCGACCAGCACTGAATAGTCTTTTCTGAGTATCTCTGCAGCCTTGCGAACCTCCCGCAAAATTGTACCGCTACCCAACAGACGCAGGTGCAAATCTTTACTAATCGGTTTAGTCACCTTGTAGGCTTTCGAGCCACCATCTTCAAGCAGGTACATCCCTTTTATGACTCCCTGCTCACAGCCAGCCGGCATTTCGGGTTGGGCATAATTCTCATTCATCGTGGTGATGTAGTAATACACCGACTCCTGCTCTTGGTACATCCGGCGGAGCCCGTCTTGAATGATTACCGCCAACTCATAGGCATAAGTTGGATCATAGGTCACACAATTCGGAATGGTTGACGCTAATAGATGACTGTGCCCGTCCTGATGCTGCAGCCCTTCTCCATTGAGCGTTGTTCTGCCAGCAGTTGCCCCAATGAGGAAGCCACGGGCCTGCGAATCGCCGGCCGCCCAACTGAGATCGCCAACCCGCTGGAAACCGAACATGGAGTAATAAATGTAAAAAGGAATGAGCGGACAATTATTGGTACTGTAGGAAGTCGCCGCTGCAAGCCACGCAGAGAAAGCGCCAGATTCCGATATTCCTTCCTCCAGCATCTGACCTTTTTCATCTTCGCGGTAATACATGACCTGATTGGAGTCTGCCGGATCGTAGAGTTGCCCCATCGCAGAATAGATGCCCATTTGCCGGAACATTCCTTCCATACCAAAGGTACGCGCCTCGTCTGGCACAATGGGCACAACCTTTTCCCCAATTTCCCGATCTTTGCAGAGCGCATTCAGCATCCTAACAAAAGCCATGGTCGTTGACTGCTCGCGCTCCCCACTGCCTTTCAACTGGGCGTCAAAGATCTCGAGCTTTGGGACTTTCAGAGATTGACCCACTGCCCTGCGCTGCGGCAGAGACCCGCCAAGTTTCTCCCGCATTTTCCGCATGTAGCGCAGCTCTAAACTGTCCTCAGCCGGCCTATAGTAGGGCACCTCACTCAGCTTAGCGTCATCGATTGGGATACCAAAACGATCCCGGAATTTTTTCAGCGCCTCGATGTCGAGTTTCTTCACCGAGTGCGTTGCATTCTGGGCTTCTGCACCTCCGCCAAACGCATAACCCTTGACAGTTTTGGCGAGAATGACCGTGGGCTTGCCATTCGCCTTCACTGCCTCAGCGTAGGCGGCGTAAACTTTATAGGGATCGTGACCTCCCCGATTGAGTGCCATNATNTCTTCGTCGGANAGATGCTCCACCATNTTAAGAAGCTCAGGGTTGGTCCCGAAGAAGTGTTCTCNGGTGTAGGCNCCACCCCGACTGGCGTANTTCTGATATTCGCCATCAACCACCTCATCCATCCGCGCCTGAAGAATGCCNTNCTTGTCCGTCTGCAATAGNGGATCCCANTGCCTGCCCCAGACNACTTTAATCACGTTCCAGCCNGCACCTCTGAAAATGCCTTCCAACTCNTGAATGATTTTGCCATTTCCACGAACCGGCCCNTCGAGGCGCTGCAAGTTGCAGTTAATCACAAAAATCAGATTGTCGAGGCGTTCTCTTCCTGCCTTTCCTATAGCCCCCAGCGATTCNGGTTCATCCATCTCTCCATCGCCAAGAAAAGCCCANATTTTGCGNTCATTGTTGNCCAGCAACCCCCGATTGGTNAGGTATTTCATAAGGTGAGCCTGATAAATNGCCTGTATCGGCCCAAGCCCCATNGAAACCGTGGGAAATTGCCAGTAATCTGGCATCAACCAGGGATGTGGATAAGACGANAGGCCATTGCCTTTGACTTCATTGCGAAAGTTGTCGAGCNGTGATTCATCCAGGCGGCCCTCGACNAAAGACCTGGCATANATGCCGGGCGATGAGTGTCCCTGATAGTANATCAGATCACCCTCGTCNNNTTCGTTGGGGCCNNTGAAGAANTAATTGAACCCCACGTCGTANAGGGTAGCTGCGGAGGCAAACGTNGAAATGTGACCACCTATGCCGCCGTCCCGTTGATTAGCCCGCATCACCATAGCCAGCGCATTCCAGCGCACAATGCCTCTGATCTGCCGCTCCATNAACATGTCGCCTGGCATNCGTTCTTCATCGATAGGCGCGATTGTATTGCTGTAGGGAGTGACTACCGAGGTGATTGGGACATACCGCCCTATGCGGATAGCAGTATCGTTCAGTTTGTCGATTA
>NZJB01000082.1 GCA_002691885.1 Gammaproteobacteria bacterium | reverse complement strand
GAGAGGCCGTGGATTCTGTTTCTTTGACTTAATTACTGCGCCGCTAATCCCACTGGTGTTCTGCTGCGTATTCTTGACTTAAATAGTCGGGTATGGAANACTCCGTAATCCTTATTAAAACACTCGGGTATTCCCATGCGACTGACTGCGAAGGGGCGNTATGCCGTGACTTCCATGCTNGATCTCGCGCTCCACCATCGTGAAGGACCGACNCCGCTCTCTGCGATTTCTCAGCGGCAGGACATTTCACTGTCGTACCTAGAGCAACTATTCTGCGCCCTTCGCCAACAGGGTCTAGTCAGAAGCGTTCGGGGTCCGGGCGGAGGGTATAATCTGAGTCGCGCAGCGTCTGAAATCAGCGTGGCTGAGGTGATAGAGGCCGTCAANGAAACGTCAGATGCAACCCGNTGCGGTGGCGCCGGCGANTGCCAGAATGGGGAGACCTGCCTGACCCATCATCTGTGGATGGATCTGAGCNAGCAAATTCGNTCNTTTCTTGCGGAGATCTCATTGGGAGACCTGATGCATCNGCAGGAAGTCAAAGNGATCTCAGAAAATCAGGATACTCGNGTGCCCGGCCGGTNGGACCAGGAAGCCGTGCCGCTGACGCTGATGGGCAGTTCCCNTTAGCGTTCGCTGTCAGTTAACTNCAGGAATTTGAACAGACCATGTCGCAAGAACAGATTGACCGAGCCATTGCCAAGGATTATGCAGCTGGATTCACNACTGAAATNGAATCCGACACGCTGCCGCCCGGCCTGACCGAAGACACGATTCGTTTTATCTCGGCNAAAAAGAATGAGCCGGAATGGCTGCTCGAATGGCGTCTGGGGGCATTTCAGGTCTGGCGTNAGATGGNGGGCCCCGATTGGGCGCACGTCGATTATCCGGAAGTCGACTTTCAGAGTATCTCCTATTATTCCCAGCCAAAAAGTATGGAAGACCGNCCCAAAAGTCTCGATGAAGTCGATCCGGAGCTGCTGGCGACCTATGAAAAACTGGGCATTCCGCTCCANGAGCAGGAGGCGCTTGCCGGCGTGGCCGTTGATGTTGTGTTTGACTCGGTCTCCGTAGCGACCACTTTCCGCGAAAAACTGGCGGAAGCGGGTGTGCTGTTCTGCTCCATATCGGAAGCGGTGCAGCAGTATCCTGATCTGGTACGAAAACATCTGGGCAGCGTCGTGCCGCGCAAAGACAATTTCTANGCGGCNTTGAACAGTGCCGTCTTCAGTGACGGCTCTTTTGTCTACATCCCCAAAGGCGTTCGCTGTCCCATGGAGCTCTCCACGTACTTTCGAATTAACGAGGCCAATACCGGTCAGTTCGAACGCACCCTGATCATTGCCGACGAGGGCAGTCATGTCAGCTANCTGGAGGGGTGTACCGCGCCCATGCGTGATGAAAATCAACTGCATGCGGCGGTGGTTGAACTGGTTGCGNTGGATGGNGCTGAGATCAAATACTCAACCGTGCAAAACTGGTATCCGGGAGATGCTGAAGGCAAGGGCGGTATCTACAACTTCGTCACCAAACGAGGCCTGGCGCATACCAATGCCAAGATATCCTGGACTCAGGTAGAGACCGGCTCGGCGGTTACNTGGAAATATCCGAGCTGCATCTTGCGNGGCGATAACAGTGTGGGTGAGTTTTACTCTGTCGCCCTGACAAATAATCTGCAGCAGGCCGACACCGGNACCAAAATGATCCATTTGGGGAAAAATACGCGCTCGACGATTATCTCTAAGGGGATCTCAGCCGGTAAGAGCAGCAATGCCTACCGGGGTCTGGTGCGGGTCGGGCCAACGGCAAAAGGCGCGCGCAACTATACCCAGTGCGACTCACTGCTGATTGGTGATCAGTGTGCGGCGCATACCTTTCCCTACATCGAAAGTAAGAATCCGACTGGGATTATTGAGCATGAGGCCACCACCTCCAAAGTGAGTGATGACCAGCTGTATCTGTGTCAGCAGCGNGGGCTTGACCCCGAAAAAGCGGTCTCAATGATTGTGAACGGGTTTTGCAAGGAAGTTTTTAAGGAGCTTCCCATGGAGTTTGCAGTNGAAGCGGGCAAGCTGCTGGAAGTGAGCCTTGAAGGGTCAGTNGGATAGCTGCGCTGATAATCGGCACTCATTCGTTNTATCAAACTTAGATTGTTTCGACCGGGAGACTGAACGACATGCTCAGCATCAAGGACTTGAACGCTGAAGTCGAGGGCAAGAATATTCTCAAAGGGCTTAATCTGGAAATCCGTGAGGGTGAAGTCCATGCCATCATGGGGCCGAACGGCTCTGGGAAAAGCACCTTGGGGCATGTACTCTCGGGCCGACCCGGCTATGAAATTACTCAGGGNAGCGTCGAGTTTCTGGGCAAGGATCTGATGGAATTGGATACCGAGGAGCGCGCCCAATTAGGGCTGTTTCTGGCATTTCAGTACCCCGTTGANATCCCNGGTGTCAGCAACATGGAGTTTCTCAAGGCNTCGGTGGANGCGGTGCGCGAGAGTCAGGGCNCATCGNCTTACGACACCGTCGGTTTTATGCGTCGGGCCCGTGAAGCCTGTACTGCGGTTGACCTGGATCAGGCCTTTCTCAAGCGGGGCGTGAACGAAGGCTTTTCAGGTGGAGAGAAGAAGCGCAACGAGCTCATGCAAATGATGCTGCTGGAACCCAGGCTTTGTATTCTGGATGAGACTGACAGTGGCCTCGACATTGACGCGTTGCAGGTTGTGGCCAGTTGCGTGAACGCCATGCGCAGCGATTCGAGATCCTTCCTGCTGGTGACCCATTACCAGCGCTTGCTTGGCTATATTGAGCCGGATTTTGTGCACGTGCTGGCAGACGGCCGCATCATCAAGTCAGGTGACAAGTCGCTGGCTCTCGAGCTCGAAGCGAAAGGCTATAGCTGGCTTAATGACGGTGAGGTGGCCTGATGGCTGACCTGCTGACGCCCCAGTTAAACGCAGAGAGTCCGGCACCCGACTGGCTTCAGGCCCGTCGTCTGGCCGGTCGTGCTGCCTGGGAAAGCAGCGAGCTGCCGACGCGCAAGACTGAGGCGTGGAAATACACCAGTCTCTTTGCGCTGCAGCAGCCATTCATGGCGGCGACTGAAAGTGCAGAAAGTGCAGAAGAGCTCGGTTTTGAGCTGCCGCAACTGGCAGGCAGCAGACTGGTTTTCGTTAATGGCTTCTGGCGCGAAGATCTGTCTGACATTGTGCCCGATGAAGCGATTGAGCTCGTGCGTTTTTCAGAAGCGGACCAANCGCAGGCTGCCTTGATTGCGCAGCACCTCGGCTCGGTCGTACNCGGCAATAAGCATCCGTTTTCCGCTCTGAACGACGCGGTTTTAGCCGANGGAGTTTTTCTCAGGATNCAGAAAGGCAGCNAAGCCGCTTGTCCGGTTCAGCTTGTCTGGCACAACAGCCAGCAAGTGGACACCGCGATCAACTCACAGCGTTTATTGGTGCTGGCAGAACAGCACAGTGAAGCCNCAGTCGTGGAGCATTTCAGCGGNCAGGGGCNCTCATTCACCAACGGNCTGAGTGAATTGATTCTGGCGGCAGGCGCTACGCTGAACCANAGCCGACTTCACCTCGAGAGCGCGGANGCGTTGCACATCGGCGGTCTGCATGCAGCCCTTGACCGGGACGCAACGCTCAACAGCTTCCATGTCGCCTTTGGGGGCAAACTCAANCGGGTCGATATCGTGATCAATCATCAGGGTCGCGGCGCCCACTGTCAGCTGGACGGTATGTATTTGCTGCGTGGGCAGGAACATGCGGACTATCACACGTGTATTGAACATGCAGTGCCACACTGCACGACCGATGAAACTTTTCGCGGCATTGTCGGAGACAAGGCGAGCGCGGTATTCAACGGCAGGATTCATATTCATCCTGATGCGCAAAAGACCCGAGCTGAACTCAGTAATAAAAACCTGCTGACCAGCGCGACGGCAGAAGTAAATACCAAACCGGAGCTGGAAATTTACGCTGATGATGTGCAGTGTGCGCACGGAGCCACTGTGGCGCAGCTGGATGAGNCTATGCTGCACTATCTGCGAACCCGGGGAATCCCTGCTGACGAGGCGCTGGTGTTATTGAGTTATGGCTTTATCAATGCCCTGGTGGAAAAGCAAAGGCTTGAGTCCCTGCGAGACTTCCTCAAGCCCCTGCTGGCAGATTACTTNGGTGCCGCCCTGGCTGTGGANTCNGACGATGCNGCGGGCTGATTTGTCGGAAGGTCCCTTNCTGCCCGTGCGGAGTGTTATCAGGACAAGCCTATGNGCTTTAACGTAGAGCAGATTCGTGCGCAGTTTCCTGCTCTGAAGCAGGAGGTGAACGGCAGGCCGCTGGTTTATCTGGACAGCGCGGCGACCACGCAGAAACCGCAGGCGGTAATCGACGCCATTGTGCATTANTATCAGCATGATAATGCCAACGTGCATCGGGCGGCCCANGCCCTGAGCGGTCGCGCTACATCAGCTTTTGAGGACAGCCGCAGGGTAACCGCTGATTTTCTGGGATGCGCCAATCCCGCGCAGATTATCTGGGTGAGGGGCGTGACCGAGGCGATCAATCTGGTTGCCGCGAGTTGGGGGCGCAGCAATTTAGTCGCGGGTGATAAGGTTCTGGTCTCGGCCATGGAGCATCATTCCGATATAGTCCCCTGGCAGCTGATCTGCGCAGAGCGTGGGGCTGAAGTGNTCCCTGTNCCTGTGACTGATGACGGCGAGATTGACCTACAGGCGCTGGATGCTCTGCTTGATGAGCGCGTAAAAATGGTCGCGGTAAATCACGTTTCCAACGCGCTGGGCACCATTAATCCGGTGCAGGAGATTGCAGCCAAAGCGCACGCTGTCGGGGCTCTTTGCATGGTCGACGGCGCTCAGGCCATCGCCCACTGGCCGCTGGACGTGCAGCAGCTGGGCTGCGACTTTTATGCCTTTTCCGGACATAAGCTGTTTGGCCCGACCGGCATTGGCGTGCTCTGGGGACGCGAAGCGCTGCTTGAAGCCATGCCGCCCTTTCTGGGCGGAGGGGAGATGATTGACCGGGTCAGCTTTGAGGGTACGACGTTCAATCGCCTTCCCTTCAAATTTGAGGCCGGCACGCCTAATATTGCCGGAGTGATCGGATTGGGTGCCGCTGTGCGCTGGGTGCAAGGTCTGGACCGAGGGGCAGCTGAGGAGCATGAGCAGCTGTTGCTGCGGCGCTGTGACGAGCTGGCTGAGTCGGTGCGGGGTCTTCGGCGCCTCGGTCCCGAGCGGAATCGGGTCGGTGTGTTCAGCTTCTTGCTGGAGGGCACGCATCCGGAAGATCTTGGTACCTTGCTGGATCAGCAGGGCATCGCCATCAGGACGGGGCATCATTGCGCTCAACCCTTGATGTCCCGATTTGAGGTGCCGGGTACGGCACGCGCGTCGTTCAGCCTGTACAACACGCTGGACGAGGTGGAAGCCCTGTTCGCTGGACTGGCAAAGATTCAGGATTTATTCGCCTGAACCGGCAGGCAGCTGTCTTGCGAAGAGACGAATTCGCTGGAGTAGAAATATGAGTGTAGAAATTTTTGACGTGACCCATGACTCGCAATCTGTCATCTCTGTCACAGAAGCGGCCGCTGCGCACCTGCTTAAACAGGTTCAGCTGAAAGGCATGTCGGCGGTACGGCTCAGCGTCAAAGAGAGTGGCTGCACCGGCTATATGTATGTCATGGAAGAGGTCGATGCGCCCCAGAGCGGTGATCTGTCGGTCAGTGCAGAAAATGATCTGACTGTGTATGTCGATGTCGGTTCTTTGCCTTACTTGCGCGGAACTGAACTCGATATCGTGCAGCAAGGTGTGAATCGAACGCTGCAGTTCAACAACCCGAATGTCAGTGTCGCCTGCGGTTGTGGCGAAAGTTTTGACATTTCGGCGTCCTAGAGTCCCTCTTCATGACCAGCAAAGAACGCACGNTACTCACCACCACAAGGGATTGNCCAGGCCGTCTGGTGCCAGTNGGTGACCCGGTGACGATTCCGGCGGCCACCTTTGTCACACTGGTGCAGTCCCTNGGTGGCAGTTATACGGTGACTCATCAGGGCAATATGATTCGCGTCGATGGCACTGACGCCGACGCTTTGGGTCTGGAGCCGATCAGGCTGGAGTTTGATCCCCGCCCGGNCGGTCAAATTGATCAGGCGCAGGTCTGGGAAGCCCTGCACACCGTGTATGACCCCGAAATTCCCGTGGATATTGTGAATCTGGGTCTTGTTTACAAAGTGGCGATCAGCCAGTCAGAGGGTTCGGTCGAGATTGACATGACCCTGACTGCACCGGGTTGCGGTATGGGGCCGGTTCTGGTGGGTGATGTTGAAGTGCGGCTAGCGCGTGTACCCAATGTGAAGAAAGTCTGCGTTGATCTGGTGCTCGATCCGCCCTGGAGTCGGGAGATGATGTCTGAAGAGGCGCAGCTGGAAACCGGCATGTTCTTCTGACGCTGCCTTTTCTTTCAGTTATGCTGGATCGCCTCCGGCTTNCACCCCGTTACAGTGAGTAGTAAACCACATGAGCAATCACCCTTTCGGGCACTCGATCACCAGTGATGACGTAAAGGAAACCCTGGGTTTCGTAGACAGTTGGGAAGAGCGCTACAAGTACATTATTGATTTGGGGAAAGACCTGCCTGAATTGCCCGGCGCCAAACGCACCGAGGACAGGCTCGTGCGAGGTTGTCAGAGTCAGGTGTGGATTGACGAACACATCGAAGAANGAAGGNTTCAGCTTGCTGTCGACAGCGATGCCTTTATCGTAAAAGGNCTGTTGTGCATTATTCTTGCGGCATACAACAACCGCACTCCCCAGGACATTCTTGATTTTGATATCGAGGCCTACTTTGCTGAGCTNGAGTTGCTTAATCATCTNTCTGCCTCCAGAGGGAANGGTCTGCGCGCCATGGTGGCGCGGATTCAGGCCATTGCCCGCAGTGCGCTCTGATGCGGGCGTCGCCTTACTGNCAGCTCTTCCTGTAAGCGAAATCCCGCCGCGGCGNTCTGGCCCGGATGACCTTAGGTGTCGACCGTGCCTTCGCGTNTGATCAGTCGCTGCAGGATCATCAGAAGGATGATCTGCAGGGCGATAAGTACCGAAAGTATCCAGTACTCACCGTNNATTCCGGCTAGCAAGAATCCAAATAAGCTGATTATTCCATTAAAAAGCGCATAAGGTAGCTGGGTCCTGAAATGTTCGATCTGAGCGCATCCGGCACCTATTGAGGAAAGGATCGTCGTTTCAGANATTGGCGAGCTATGATCGCCAAACAGCCCCCCCGAGAGTACTGCGCCCATACAGGCGTACAGCGGCGCCCCCACTAGGCTTGCCGTGGGAATNACCAGTGGAAACATAATGGCGAAGGTCCCCCATGACGAGCCCGTGGCAAAACTCAGGATTGCTGAGAGCGCAAAGATGACTGCCGGCAGTATCCAGACGGGCAGGGCAGCTTCGGTGACCCCGGAAATAAAATCAGCGGCGCCAAGACTCCGGCCGATATCAGAGAGCGTCCANGCGAGCACCAGGGTCACTGCTACCAGCGTCATGTTCGTCATGCCTTTCAGATAAATATCGATGCTCTGCAGCACNGGCCTGACCCTGAGCAAGGCCATCAAAGTGATAAGGGTGACGGCTGCGCCGAAATAGGCGCTGGAGAGCCCGGCGCGAAAAATTGAGCCGGANACCGGTTTGAGAGGNAATCCCAGTGGGACCAGCTGCCAACAGAGCACACCCGCGAGCACGGCCAGCGGCACCCAGACCAGCATAGGNCTGGCGTTGNTGCGTGCGAAGTCATTGATCTCGCTGCCGTCAGGTTCGGCCCTCGCAGGTGATGGATCTGAGCCCTGACGGGCAGAAATTTCGGCTTTTTGCATGGGGCCAAAATCCAGATTCAGTACGGTCATCAGAGGCACCATGCCGACCGCTAGCCAGGCATAAAACTGGAAAGGAAGGGTCTGGACAAACGCGGCGAACTCATTCTGATTCAGCCCCAGAGCCGTGAACTCCTGACTCATCAGGCCCATGATATAGACCCCCCAACCAATAAAAGGCACCAGGATTGCGACCGGAGAAGACGTTGAGTCTATGATAAATGCCAGTTTCTGGCGGGATATTCTCAGGCGTTCGGTCAGTGGCCGAAAAACGGGCCCGATGATGAGTGGGGTNCCGAGATCGGAGAAGAAAATGGCAANCCCGCCGAGCCAGGCGGCCAGTTGAGCCTGGAGGCGTGATNTGACCCGGGAATTNATGGATTGGGCAAAGGCTGCGCCGCCCCCGCTTCTTTCCATCAGAGCCACGAAGCCACCGATGAATGCCAGCAGCACAAGCACACCGGCATTATAGGAATCGGTGAGTTCCGGAACGAGGTGCTCGATGACCAATTGGCTCATTGCGGCCAGCGGACCTGTGCTGTGCAGCATCATTACCCCGACAAACACGCCACTGAANAGTCCCACAATTACGTTGCGGGTGAAGAGAGACAGCACGAGAGTAATGACGAGAGGGAGAAGGGAGCTGGCGTCAGGCTCGGGCATCGGCGCAGTAAATACCGAAAAAACAACTATTTCAAGCCGGTGGGAAAAGTTTCGGTATCATACTTGACGCCCTACCTACCGATCGGTAGATTTTGGCTAAAGGGAGATAAATTTATGCAAAATAGAAATCCTAGTCAGACCATGCTCCGACTTTCGCTGACTTTACTTGTCTTGTTGATCCCAACGATAGCCCGGGCGCAAACAGCACNCCAGACAAATATCGAGTCCAAGGAACANTTCGGCNGGGCATTCGAGAATGACGAAAGTGACGTGACGCTCTTTCGCGGGGCTGCGAACAACTCCTGGTTTCCCGTATATTTCAACGCCAAGTCTGAACCGGGCGCCGAAGACGTGCCCGTCGAAATCCAGGAAATCAATTTGCGACCNGAAAGAGACGTGACTCTTCACGTCGAGATTTACAATCCTGAGGGGTCGATTCCCCTTATTATGACGCCGGGGGGGAACGGAGATACCAATGGCTTCGGCGGTTTTGCGCGAAACGTTGCTGCAGCGGAACCGGATTTCAGAGTGATCATTTACGACCGTCGAAACATTGGCCTGTCAGAAGTCACGTTCGGCACCCAGCCACAGATGGTAGAGGAGGGTGAGGACCTACACGTTCTGGTTCAACGCCTTGGGGTGGCGCCTGCCGCATTCTATGGCATGTCCTCTGGCGGGCGTTCCAATATGATACTGGCGTCACGCTATCCGGAAGACATCGCAGCGCTCATCATTGCGCCGCTCACTGGCGGTACGTATGCGGCTGCGCGTNTGTCNGAGGATTATTTCTTTAANTACCTNCCAAATAAAACTCTGATGACCAGAGAACATCTCGACAATCTGCCTCTCACTTCGATGCAAGACGTTGCTGAAACGGAATATTGGAGCGCTTATCTGGACCGTAATACTCCGGAGCGGCGAGCGCGATTCTTCAGGGCCAATGTGTCAGATTTCCTGGCGGCGATGCGAACCTCAGGAGAACATCTGCTTGCGACTCGCTTCCAGACGGCGCTGGGGATGCCGGATGAAGAGCTAGCCGCGATCAGGGTTCCCGCGACTCTGCTGCTGCATCACGATCAATACAGCGATAACCTGCACCCGATCACGAATTCAAGAGCTGCCACGACGCTGATCAATAACTCCACGTTTGCGTTTGGCAGAGAGCTTCCGCAAATACTGGAAGCGCTGGTTCCGTTTGTGAAGGCGCATACGCCTCCGCTTAACTGATGAATGCAACAGCAGACAGAGTTCTCGATGCCGGTCAGGAGCTAATTCAGACCAGAGGGTTCTCGGCGATTAGCTTTCAGGACATCGCTTCTGAAGTTGGCATCAAAAAGCCCAGCATCATCCATCACTTCCCCACCAAAGCGGAACTGGGCGTTGCGATTGTCCGCCGGTATCGGGACACTTTTGCTGCCCAACTGCAGGAGATCAGCGAGGATCCCGCCAAGTCCTCCTGGGATGCATTGGAGTTCTACTTCTCACCCTATCTGTTTTTTACTTCCACCCCGGACAAGGTGTGTCTCTGCGGCGCGCTTGCGGGTGAAATACCTGCTCTGCCGGAAACCATGCGCGTTGAAGTGAAGCAATTTATGGAAGCACATCAGCAATGGCTTGAGGAGATCTTGCTAGAGGGGGCCGAGTGCGGTGAATTCGTACTCATAGACTCGCCAAAATCTTTGTCCCGAGTAATCTTCAATTCTCTCCAGGGTTCTTTGCTCGTCAGGCGCTCGACAGAGGATGTAAGCCAGCTGAAAGATATTATCAACGCTATACGAAAATTAGTGAAAAGCGAATNTAGTATCCAACAGATTCGATAAACGCCTTGATACTCGCGACGCCGTTGCGGCTCCTTGCAAGATCACAATGGTCAACTCCGTCTAGTTCTATGAACTCAGAGTTAGGAATATTGGAATGCAAGAATCTTCCCATTCGAATTGGTACCGCGAGATCTCCAGTAAAGTGCACAATTAAAGTAGGGCAAGTAATTTTTGAAAGTAACGGCCTTACATCGAGCGTCTTCATGTATTCGACAATCTGGATCATCGATCTTCTGTCGGCAAGTAATTTTTCGAACCCGCAATAAGTCTCATCATCAATTGTTTCTGCGCTAATACTGGGGAACAAGATATGCCTGCCGTTTCCTTTGCCCCACGATTCGGCAAGCCCATCGAGAGTCTTGTTTGAAAACCCCATTGGGAAATCATCGGATCGTGAAAACTTCGGAGTTGTCCCGAATAAAATCAATCCGCGAACTCTTAGAGGATTTTCCACAGCATACTTAATACTCATTGGGCCGCCTTCCGATATGCCCATTAAGAAAAAGCTATCTGAGCCAGAAGCATCAGCTACACACTCGATGTCGCTGACCCTATCTTCCATTGTGGCAACGGAGCTTGTCGGATCGGACAACCCTTGGCCTCGTTTATCGAAGTTAATAATTTTTGCAAAACGGGCAAGCCCATCCATTGAATCTTTAATAGGTGGCAGATTTGATGATACATGGAGGTTGGAGATGATTCCTGGAGTTACTATCAGCGTTGCGTTTCCTTTACCGAATACCGAATACGCTATATTAATCCCTCCAGAGGTTGCGTAATTGATGGGGTGAGGAGATGGGGCGCTCAGTTCAGATAAAGTGAGCCGCTCCGAAAGACTGTTGGGCTTTCTGGGTTTTGACATCCGAGCGATGAAATTCTTTCCAGTTGTGACAAAAAGGCCAACAATGACGGCGAATGCGGCAAGGGCACTTAGCAGACTTTCATTCTCTGTAAAAAACTCAATAGCGTTCATGGATTACTTCCCGGAATAATCTTTATCGTTGGCCGAATNCTATAAACTTAAAGTGATAAGTAATGGTTCGCATTCTACGGATCGCGAACTCTTGAGTCTTCGGATGCTTTTTCCCACTCATATTCGTAGGTATCCGGAATCACTTTAGTTCCAGAGCTGAACTTGAACGGAACACCGGCTATGCCGCTTTCATACTCGGCTTCGAGGTAGTAGGCCACGTATCCTGAATCGGGCTGTTCCATCTGGATTTCGTAGACGCCTGGGGCCGTTGCACGGATTTCGGTGCTGCTGTAGGCACGACCGATTTTTGCCTGAGTAAAGTTTCTTTCGGACTCGTTAGTGGCCTGCCAGAGCAGGACTTTTGTCGGCTCGTCCAGTGAAAACAAGGTGATGGTCCCTGAGTCGGAAACGCGCCAAGAATAGCGCGGCAGTGGCACGCTGTGGACGACTGAGTGATACCAGGAATCTAGGCTGTCTATCACATCGGTATCGGCCATGCTGTGATTGGAGTTGGGCACGTATCGCAGGTGCTTCTCTCCGACAAGATCGTCCCAGTAGAATTGCCAGGAATCGGGCAGGAAAAACTCATCTCCCGTAGAGTTCAGGATATATTTGGGTAAGGTGAGCCGGTCCCGGTATTCATAGGGTTCTACCATATCCATTAATTCATCCCATTCGGGCGTGTCTATCCAGTTGACCACGCCGCTGGTGACATAATCGATAACGGCTAGGGAGTAGGCTCCGTACACGGAGTAGTGATGCTTGAACGAATCACTGACATTGAGCATGTCTATTACAATCGGTGCGATCGCAATGACTCTCGGATCTACGATAGCGGTTGTCCATGTAGTCCAACCGCGCTTTGAACCGCCTGCGACAACAAACTTGTCCACGGTCAGCGCATTACCAGATGTGCTCAACACCACAGAGGTGACTGTATCCATGGCCCTGACGGCAGATTTTGTCATTGGCAACCTGAGTGGCCACTTTTCATCACCGGTGCGAAGATATTTGTCCCAGGTGTAAGCAATGATCGCGTCTTCAGTCCGCCTAATATCCGGGCTGTCAGCAAAGTGAAGAGGTTGATTCGGCACCATATAAAGCGTGCTGACGACGGTCTGAGTTCTGAGTGCCCGTGCGATATCGTTCTCAGGCGCCGCCTCAGGCAGACTGTTCGACTTGCTGCCTCCGGTGATGTACAGAAAAGAGATGTTGCTGTTGACAGTATCCGGAATGGTCACGGTCATGTAGTGCTGCCAGATCGGGTCGTTGACTTCGGCCTCGGTCAGCCATTGTTGGGAGGTCATTTCTACTATCAGTGTCCTGTATCCCGGCCCCAAAACGGTGTCGGCAACGGTATAGGCGTAATTCTCGTCTGCGGTATTCACATATTCGTCCAAGGCCGTATAGCTCAGGCCATTTGCCAGAACGACCGCAGAATGAGTGATGAACAGCCCGAGAGAAATCCGCCTGAGTATTCTGATGATGTCTGTCACTTCGTCGTCTCCTTTCCGATATTGGCTCGAGGCNAATGNCCCTCTGCAANAAGCTANTGCNGGCCCTGCTGNCGCCTTGCACNAGNGCGCGATNGCGCCNTGGTCGACCNGNGCGTNTTCTNGTCTNACCTTAGCANAGTNCGANGCGGGGCGTGACAGGCAACTCNCNGNTGCANGNCGNTNNCCACGCTTNGNGTTGNNNAGTTGNAGNAGCGNAGGNAGGGNGATNNNNCNAATNCNCCCGATAAACAGNAATCAGANGCNTATTCAGCCCAGACGGNAAAGCACTTCCGCTGTNAGTAGGCCAAGGAATGAACCCAGCAGTGAGCCGAGAAGCGACATCAGGATCGCTGTCGGAATAAGTCGTTGTTCAAAGGTGGCGGCAACCACCGTGGCAGAGGGNGCGCTGCCGATNTTCGCAATTGAGGCTATTGCCGCCAGAGCTATATCGATCTTGAGAATCTTTGNCGCTGCAATCATGGCGGCGCCATGTATGCTGAGGATGAGAAAGCCAGACAGTATATACAGAGGTGCATCCAGAATGGCAGCCAGGCTTACTTCGGCTCCGATCAGAGCGACGATGATGTAAAGCATTACTCCCGAAACCTCTTCTGCGGCAGGCAATTTTCTCAACGGGGTATGTGCGGCGAGAGTGCCCAAAGCGGTGGACAGAATCACTGTCCATAACATTGTAGAGGGCAATCCGAGTGACGCAATCTTTGACCCCANAGAGGAGCTGATAGAGGCTGCCAGCAGTGAGATGCCAAGACAGGNCATCAGCGCAGACGCATCAATCCGTTNGCNTTCTGGCTCCGGGTCTACACTGCATATGGCCTTGNCTGCTGCCGTCTTCACGCCGAACTTCTGGTTAATCGCCAGCCGATGCGGCTTCATCGCTAGGANAANCACCAACCAGNNCGAGTAGCACAGGGCGCCCATCANCAGCGTATAGCTCATGGCACTGTCAGTCACCTGGAGCGCCTCCTTGACTGCAACAAAATTCTGGGTGCCCCCGGTCCAGCCTGCGGCCATGACGCCAAACGTTTGGCTGCTTTCTTCTCCCAGAAAACCGNGCATCAGAAAATGGGTAATCACAAAGCCAGCGACGATGGTCGCGGCGGACACCAGACACAGCAGTATTGTTTTAAGGCCAAGTTTTTTCAGTTCCGTAATACTGAATTTGAGCGACATCAGAAACAGCATCATCGGAATCATCAAATCCCGGGTCGATTCTCTGGTTGCTCGGACCGATTCGGTGAACTCCCAGATGCCGAAAGTATAGCCAAGCATCGCGCCGAACATGATCAGCACAATGGGAGGGAACCAGGTAAACAGCCTTACAGTGAAAGCCCGTTCCATCGCCAGCAGTGATGCGCATAAGATCACTATAGCTATCAGGAAAACGAAGCCATCATCTATCATTCGATTGTCCGCCCGGTGGCGTTGTGTAGCACGGGTCGCTGGCCCTTAATGCGGCAGAAGACTGACACTCAGCGCGTAATCGATACGTTTATCACGGTGGGGATCCTCCCTTGGCGGGCTCTTGAGCCGCAGGAATTGTTGCTATACTACGTTTGAGTATAAGAAGGATGTGTACCGCTTGCCAGCGCACTGTGATGCCGGTTTAACCTCTTCTGCACCGCTGCTGCAAGGCCTTCCGCTTGCGCCGACTACGGTCGGGGACCGTAGCGCGGCATCGGTGCGTCATATTCCAGTGCGCCGAGGTCTGGAGAGTTGCCGTTGAAACGCTCTGTGATGGTGGGGAGCGGCATACCTCTGTCGATAGCGCTTGCCCCCTCACGTAAGCGGAAATCAAGTGAATCCGCGTCGTAGAGGGTTTGGACGGTATCGATATTCTTGGCGCTGAGCTGAGGGACATTAACGAAAATGTCGTAGTCCACCAGGATACTGTTACGGTCCTGCCCTGTACGTGACGAATAATCTGCCAGACTTGCCGCCTCAATAGACTGCAGCTGCTCTTTGTAATCCGGATTAGTAATGTCTGCCAGGGAAGCAGTCGGGGGTGAGCGCCATGAGAATGCAGCCGCCGCGGCAGGGTTCGGGCGAAAGCCGTTGAAGTCAGAGCTGGAATAATCAGTCAGGGACGTCACGCTGAAAATCATGTCCTGTGATTCCTCACCCAAAAACAGGTTGTTTCGCCAGTGGGCATTCGAGGCGCCTGCGACGGACGTTTCCGAAAGAATCGTGTTGTTGTAAAACACCACACCCGCGGAGCCCGCTGTGATACGGGTTGAACCGCCGGGTAGGTGATAGGCGATGTTCCTGATCCAGTAGACAGGTCCTCCTAAAGCAGGTTGATTACAAAAGGCATGGGAGGGGTGATTGATTAGCATGTTGTTCATGATGCGGATGTTGTGCATCCCACCGTCAGCTTCAATCGGATTGTCGTGGCTATTGGTGATGTAATTGCCGTAGAAATCTACAGCCACTGAACGTCGGTCCCAATAATCCCGGGTCGGATATTTGGGTCCGTCGGGGATATCTGGGCCCGAGGGGGTTGAACCGTCCGGGTTGCCGTAGGTTTCTATGTTGATTCCATCATGAAAGTTGGCGATATAGTTATGGGCCACAATGTGACCGGGACCGTAAAGTTTGACCGCGACATAAGAGCGCATTGGCGGAGGGAAGATCTGATTGTCCACGCCTTCGAACTGCGCCCACAGCTCGCCACGCCAACCGATGAGGTGGTTTGGATCATTTCGGCCCACAAAGTGACTGTCGGCAATATAAAAGCCGCGGGAACCCGAGTAATTGGTGAAGACGCCGGCACCGACGTCTTCGAAGCGACTGCGTTTTACGGTCAGGCCCTGAGCGCCGGCGATGAACTGGGTGCCTGCCAGGATACCAATCTCTGAATTTCTGAAAGTGATGTCTTCAAAGTAGGTGTAGTCGGCAGCGCGTACGTCAAACAGCGCGTAATTGCCGTTGCCGTCGAAGATCACCTCGCCATCACCGGCAGCTACGATGGCAATGGGTCGCTCGGCCGTTCCATCTGCGGTCAGGTAGTAGGTTCCGTCGAGCGGGGTTGTGCGATTCACTGTTGCATCATTGGTATACTCGTAGCGGTTGTACTGATAGGTCCCCGCATGCACGATGATTTTGTCGCCGGCCCGAACCCGGGGTCGGCCCGAGGTTGCCCAGTCGGTGCCGGCGCACCAGTAATTGTAGGCGCACATGAGTCCTTCAAAGGCCGGCTCCTGCTTTTCACCCTCATGGCCGTGCGGATAGACATGGAATTCCCGACCGCCCGCGTAGGGTTCCGGTTCGGCGCGGGTGCTCACCGTGGCAAGCCGTTCAGAGTTGCCCACTACACCGTCGGGATCACTGATACTGAACTTCACTTCATACCGTGTGTCTGCATCCAGGTTCAGCACACTGCCGGCAAACATGTTGGGTGTGATGACGTCGAGTCGGGACTCACTGTAGATGCGCTCGCCGTTCAGCCTCAGCATGGGTAGGGCTTCTTGCCAAGTCGCTTCCCCGGTCTTTCGATACCACACCTCGACCCGGGCATTGCGATTCTCATCGCCTTGAA
>NZJB01000081.1 GCA_002691885.1 Gammaproteobacteria bacterium | reverse complement strand
CCGGCACCGAGGAAACCGGAAAGCACAGTCACTGGAAGGGTGAAATTTTGATTCATCAATTTTCTTTGGCTAAAGAGAGTAATGTTATAATATAACATATGTCTCTCTAAGCAAAGCGAATAAGGGCAAACTACGTTGCGAGATTGAGTGTAGGAAACTGGGTGTAATGTAAATGCAAGCTTTATCTAATAGGCTCAGTGGGCTTTAATGCACCCCTAAAAAAAATCTTGGAGTTTGTCTGATGAGTCGACTAATCCACTTGGTTTGTGCCCTTTTATTCAGTGGCCTCTGCTCAGTACTCGTTGCTCAGAATGGTTCTGTCTTGGGTGTGCCCCCATGGCAACAGGCGTCATTGTGGCCTGACCGCATAATCCAGAATCTGAGTGCTGCACCTGCCAATGAGATCGCGATAAATTGGCGTACGGACAGCAATGTCGCTTCGACGATCGCCCAGATTGCGCCAGCTACCGCGGACGCAAGATTCGATGCTGTGGCGACGACGGTTGTGGCACGCACAGAGCCTGTTTACCTGAATACTGCGATGGTGGATGGCCTGGCGATGGCTGCGCCAGATAACTTTGGTCTTGGCGTTGTGCACTATCACTCCGTGGTATTTGATGGTCTGCAGCCAGACACGCTGTACGCTTACCGAGTGCAAGGGGCTGACGGTGCTTGGAGCGAATGGATTCAAACCCGCACTGCGCCTGCCACCGGCCCAGTCAAGTTCGCGTACTTTGGTGATGCCCAGAATGGTATCCTTTCACATTGGTCTAGGGTAGTCAGGGCAGCTTTTATTAAGGCACCGGACGCGCGCTTCTTTCTCCATGCCGGTGATCTCGTAAATCGCGCAGCGCGAGATTTTGAGTGGGCCGAATGGTTCCAAGCCGGTAGTATCGTCCACTCCAGTGTTCCATCCGTGGTTGTGGTCGGCAATCATGAGGTGCAGCCATATGGATTTGAGGAGCAAAGATCCGAAAGGGTTTTGAGCCACTTGTGGCGTCCCCAGTTCTCGCTTCCTGAGGACGCGACCCTGCCAGTGAGCTTGCAGGAAACCGTGTACGATATTCGTTACAACCAGGATATTCACTTGTTTGTCTTGAACTCCCTGTCCCAGGAGACTGAAGCTCAGGCAAACTGGCTCGATCGGAAATTGGCAGCCAGTGATGCTCGCTGGAAATTCGTTACTTTCCACTATCCGATATTTTCATCAGCAGGAAACCGCGACAGCGCAGGTCGCAGAGATTTGCTGTTGCCCATCCTGCAGAAGCATAGTGTCGACCTGGTTCTTCAGGGCCACGACCACACTTACGCCCGTGGCGCTATTGGTCAATCGCCGCAGCGACTGGCCCTCGGCCACGACACCGAGGTCGACGTGATGTTTGTAAACTCAGTGTCCGGCGCCAAGATGTATGAGCTCAAGCCAGATGGTTGGGACAGCTATGCCGAATACGGTGTCGTCCTGCAAAAGGCAGCTGAAAACACACAGTTCTACCAGATCATTTCAGTGGACGGGGCACGTTTGACCTATGAGGCCTATACAGCTGACGGTCAGCTTTATGACTACTTTGAGATGGTTAAAGGAAGCACTGGTTCGAAGTCCTTAAGCGTCGGAAGTCGGCAAACATTGAACGCCCGCAGATTTAGTAACACCGCGGATTACGAGAATGCTCCGCCGCTGTAGGCGCTGTTAAAGATGAAGATTGGCTTCACAGTTTTACAGCGGTAGGAGGTTCTTGCCAGCGTTTTTTGATAGTGTCCATTCTAGGTTCACCTTGCTGTGATTTGGGCCACCGTGGTCGGTAGCGACGGCCCAGCTGAGGCCAAAATCTTTTCCTATCAGCACATTCAAATGAATGGGATAAAGAGCATCGCCGCCTTGGATTGGCGTCGGCGGACGTATTCCCCGGTTTCAGCGGACACTGTATCCGCTGCGAGTATGGTGACCATCGGCCAGCCAGGCGTAATCCTTATCTGGCGGGGTGGAGGCTGTGGATGACATCACCAGCATTGTTAGCAACGATAGCAACCGCAGATTTTTCATAGTCAGGCTTCCTGAACGCCTGGGCGTCCCGCTTCAGTGATATAGCTGGCACGAATTGAGATGGGCGCATCGGCTTCGGTTACGCGAGGCAGCACATTGTAATCGCTGCGCCATTGTTCTGGGGTAAGCGTACAGGCGACGTAACCGCGCTGGGCATTATAGAACTTAACGTGAGGATTGTTATTGAGTAGGGCTTGCCCATAGTCGGTCATATCCTGGCCGTCTCCTCCAGACGTGATTGAAGTGCAGACAAACTCAGATCCAATGGTTGTCGAAGCCTCGTTATCAAAATCTAGTTTCAGGTCTGCGGCCCAATTGGAGTGAATGTCGCCGGTAAGTACTACTGGATTGGGTGTTGCTACTGTTTGGAGATGATCCAACAGTTCTTGGCGCTCAAAGGGATAGCCATCCCATATATCCATTGGCCACAGCTCATTCCCTTCATTGTTCACAGACCGCAGGCTGGCCATCATGATCTGTTGGGCCAGTACATTCCAGGTTGAGTCAGCACTGGCCAGACTGTCGTACAGCCAATTTTTTTGGGCACTGCCAAGCAGGGTCCGGTTACTGTCGAGATGCTCTGTGCATCTCGGTTGACGACCATCACCGCACGCCTGATCGCTGCGATACTGCCGAGTATCAAGCACATTCATTTCCATTAAGCGGCCAAAGCGAAGGCGTCGATGTATGGGCATCGCTGGTCCCTGACGACCCACTGGCAGGCGAATTGGCATGAATTCGTAGTAAGCCTGGTAAGCGGCAGCTCGGCGCAGCATTAATTGCTCGGGTGTTTGATCGTCTTCGGGTATATCCGAGGCGTAGTTGTTATCAACCTCGTGATCGTCCCAGGTCACAATCCATGGTGCAGAGGCATGGGCTGCCTGCAGTTCCCGATCGCTTTTGTATGTAATGTAGCGGTTGCGGTAATCAGCCAGAGAAACAATTTCGGGGCCTTCATGATGTCGCACAAGATTTTGTCCCCAGCTGCGTTCATAGATATAGTCTCCAAGATGAACGATCAGATCCATTTCTTCCTTGGCCATGTGTTGATAGGCGGTATAGAAGCCATGCTCGTACTGCTGGCAGGAAGCGAAGGCAAAGCGAAATTTTTGGTTATCGCTTGATCCGGCAGGAGCNGTCTTGGTTCGTCCAACTGGACTGGTGGCGTTGCCTACCTGCCAACGGTAGAAGTATTCAGTGTCCGCTGCTAGCCCCCTAACGTCGGCATGCGCGCAATAACCCAGCTCCGGTAAGGCCGCGATAGCGCCGCGGCGTAAGACGTTGCGAAAACTGGGAGAATCTGAAATTTCAAATCCTACTTCGACAGCATCACTGCCGGCGCCGACCTCTCTTAGCACTTCANTTGCCAGGCGAGTCCANAGCACAACTGAGTCGGGAGTTGGATCCCCAGAAGCGACGCCCAGATTGAAGGGATCAGCTGGCAGGTTGCCTAANCGACGCGTCGCGCCATGCAGCAGCACCGGCAGCCCGCCCAAGGCGAGTGCGCTGCCTAGNGTCGNACTGAGTCTTAGAAAGCGGCGACGGGATTGCAGCGANGTAATGTGATTCGGTCTATAAACTGAGACAAGGGACATCATTAGACTCCTGATAGCGGAANTTTGNNTTCTAGAAGGTAGTTTGCGCGAGAAACATTGCCAAATTATGACTTGCAGTGTAATTGCAAAATCTTCTGTAAAATAGTTGGTGTACCCACTAGGACTCTAACTGGGGCCGACGGGACTTGAGTCCCTCCCAGGCAATCAACCACAGCAGCCCACGTAACCATCTTTCATCGCCACATCTGGCGCCATTGATTGCATTATACTGTAACCACTTGTGGTAATCTGATATCTAANAGTAGGAATCGGCCCCACTGTCTGTGGAAAGCGAATCGCGGCCTGCAAGCACCAACGATGATTACGGGCGCACATCCATGATTNGCTGTGCCAGTGTTTGCCTCAGGTCTTGGCAAGTTGATGACAGAAGAGTCAATTTAGAAAGGAGGTCCTACAGATTGACTAGCAATTTATCGAGGCGAGAGCTTGATTCAAAGGAATCATATGACTCTGAATTAGTGAGTAAACCTGGTCCGGAAGCGTCTATTGATACAGNTGTATTCTTNGGGAGTTCAGGCTTGTTGTTGATTATTACCGCGGGCTTCATGATGCGCCCCGAATCAAGCTCATTGCTCCTTGATGAGCTTTACGTCTTTGTGACTTCCCGGATTGGAGGTGTCTATATATGTGCTGCAATTTTCACCCTCGGCTTCCTTTTTTGGCTTGCTTGCAGTTCATACGGTTCGATGGTCTTGGGCGCTACAAATAAGCCGCATTACTCAACTCTAAAATGGGCCTCCATGCTTTTTTGTTCTGGCATTGGTGGGTCTTTGATTTACTGGGGCGGCACAGAATGGGTTTTTTACTATGTTGACCCGCCATTTGGATTACCGCCGCTATCCGATGAATCTTTGGAATGGGCTCAAGCTTACGGATTATTTCACTGGGGTCCGATAGGCTGGTCATTCTATTGCCTTCCCGCTATTGCCCTTGGCTGTTCGTATTACTTAGAAGGTAGCTCGAACTTCCGCTTGAGTGAGGCTTGTCGCCCGATACTCAAGGAGTTCACGACCCGGTGGCCAGGCCGAGTGGTAGATTTATCATTCCTCTTTGGGGTAATCGCTAGCTCTGCTACAGGGCTAGGGTTTGGCATTGCGATAGTTTCAGCAGCAACTAGTGAATTAACCCAGGTAGCAGATTCTTTATTTTTGCAGATATGCGTCATAGTACTGGCGACAGTGCTCATCACATTCAGCGTTTATCGAGGTTTAGAAAGAGGCATTTTAGTGTTGAGCACAGTAAACGTATTTTTGGCGTTGTTGTTTATTGGTTCTGTCTTTCTTCTTGGTCCAAGCAAATTTATCCTGGAGATGGGCTTAGTTACATTAGGAACTTTTGCAGGTGAGTTTTTTGAAATGTTAACTTGGAGCGATCCTCGAGAGCGAAATGACTTCGTTGAGTCATGGACTGTGTTCTATTGGGCATGGTGGATAGCTTTAGGGCCATTCATGGGCATATTTGTTGCTAGGGTGTCGGAGGGCAGGACAATCAGACAAATAATTGTAGGGGTGCTCGCCTATGGTAGTGCAGGATGTGCGCTGTTTTTTATAGTTCTGGGTAATTTTAGTTTGAGTCTTCAATTAGATGGGACTTACGATTTAGTTGAAAAAGTAGGTGAAGGCATAAGCCCGGCTGTCATTATGTCCGAAGTAATCTCTTTTTTACCATATCCAAAAGTCTGGTTAGCCTACCTTGCGGTTATTGGTCTCATATTTACGGCAACGACTTACGACTCCGCTTCATATGTGTTGGCTTCAGGTTCTTCAAAAAGTTTCGGGGAGTCTAGACAGCCGGCTCGATGGCTCCGAGTATTTTGGGCTTTGGGTTTAGGAGCATTGCCATTGACTTTACTGTATGTGGGCGGTTTGCGTGAGCTCCAGACAGCATCATTAGTTGGCTCCTTGCCAATCATGCTGCTGTATATTCTTATGGCTATATCCATAGTCCGTACCCTCAGGAAATTTCATGAGTAGGATTTAGAGGGATACGATCAAAAGTTCCTTCTTCATGTGAACCTTTAATATTAAATCCTGGTGATTAAGATGGTCGACCATACAAAAAATCTTAATTTAGACGGTACCGTCAAAATTTTAGACGCGGGAATGGGCAAAACCCTGGCCATGAAGGGGGTTGATGTGCCTAATACTATTTGGTCTGCCAGTGCGCTGCTAGCTGCGCCAGACGTAGTTCAAGAAATCCATAGTGAAAATATTCAAGCCGGAGCAGATATAATCACAACAAACTCTTATGGGATCATCTTGTCTGATTTAAAGAAAGAAGGGCTAGCAGACCGGTTCGATGAACTTAATCTATTGGCGGGAGAGATAGCGCAAAAAGCATCAAAAGCCTCGGAGAGGAATATTCTTGTTGCTGGCAGTTTGCCGCCCCAGAATGGAAGCTTCCGGCCAGATAGAGTCCTGGACGAGCCTCTGCTTATAGATCTTTATAATCGTCAGATGCATTTGTTGGAGCCCTACGTTGACTTTTTCCTATTTGAAACAATGTCCTCAATCAATGAAGCTCAGGCTGCTCTCAAGGCAGCTCATAATTCTAGCAAGCCCGTCATGATTGGTTTAACTCTTGATGATTATGAGCCGAACCATTTAAGAAGTGGTGAATCTTTGACGGATTGTATTGAGCTTCTTATTTCGTTTGCCCCACTTGGAATATTAGCAAACTGCTGTCTGCCAGAGAGAATCACGGACGCGATGACGTCGCTTGCAGGTAGCGGGGTCCCCTACGTCGGTGGCTATGGCAACGCATTCTCCTGTGTGCCTAAAGATTGGCTATTAGACGGGAGTAAAAGCACTGATGGATCACTGCAGATGAGGAATGACCTTACTCCAAGCTTTTACGCTGACTTTGCTTTGAAATGGCTTGGTCAAGGTGCGAATATCGTTGGAGGTTGCTGCGGGACTACTGCTCAACATGTTCACTCAATTTCAAGCCGGCTTGCTAATTTTTAGACTTGACAATTACTTCCGAATCTCGCCTAAGTTCAAGTTAGTTAGAATTTTTCACGGGGCGATATCGCGAGACGGCCTGATAATATGATTCAGATGATGCCATTGAAATCTATTGGTTTAGCCTTTGTTTGCAAATTTGCGCTATGCACATCAATAGTGGTGTGTGGCCAAGATAATCATCAACTGGATAGTTTTCGTGATAGGCCCTGGACTCCTGCCCGGCACTTATCGGTCCCGGTTGACGACATCTGGTGGACAGCGACCGGAGATCAAATGGCATGGATGCATAAGAATGTTCATCAGATCTTTCCCACTGTGAATGTCTACCGTCAGGGTCCTGTAAGTAAACTAGAGAAAGCAGGCCAAAACTCCCTTCAGTTTCAGGTTGATACTGAAGAGGGCTCACTCGAGCTTGACTCGTTCATATCCAGCGAAGCGTCGGCCACATTAGGGATGATTATCCTTTATAAAGGAGAGATAGTATTCGAGTCCTACCCTAGGATGCGGCCTTACGAAAAACCTATATATTGGTCAGTGACTAAAGTCATGCCGGCACTGTTAGTAAGACTGTTTGAGGAAAGAGGGCTGATCGATACAGCGAGGGCGATTAATTTCTATATACCTGAACTTTTGTCATCTGCATTTTCAGGAATTCAAGTGAGGAATATTCTTGATATGTCGTCAGGACTCGACTGCCAAGACGATTACACTGACCGCACGTCCTGCTACTATCAGTATTCAATGNCCATTGGAGATGGTCACCGAGATGACGACTCTCCTGACAACCCCTATGACTTTCTCCGAACACTTAAAGCGGAGCGGGTGAGTGCCGAAGGCACCTCGTTTTCGTACTCAGGGGTCAATACCTTCATTCTCAGTTGGTTGGTCGAAAGTATTGCACAGAAGCCTTTCCACGAAGTTTTCACTGATGAGATCTGGAGCAAAATAGGGGCGGAGTCAGACGCCTCTTTTCTTGCTTATAGATACGGAATTCCGCTTACGCATGGTGGATTTCTGTCGAACATGAGGGATATGGCAAGATTCGGCCTACTATTTACNCCTTCCTATAGGGCTGTTTCGANCGAGAAGATTGTTTCTGAAGAAACTTTAGATTTGCTCCTAAACCAACCAAANCCGAATCTTGTTAANAATGATGGGTCACATAATTCATATCAATGGGACCGCATCTATGATGATGGCTTTATGTTTAAGGGCGGTTGGGGAGGGCAGGGAATCCTCGTTAATCCCTTATTAGATGTTGTTGCTGTGTATACCGGATACTATAAGGACGACTACAGTCAGGTTGAGGTCCTAGAACCTTTACTCGGCGCTCTACGAAGAATCCTTACGGTGCAATAATNTCCAGTTTATTCAAGTTTTCTGAGTACTCGATCTTGTCATCTCAAGCGCCGGTATTACCTCTTCAAAAAACGGACTCGGTAGNGATGTAACTTATTGATTTAGTCGGTGGACCCACCAGGACTCGAACCTGGGACCGACGGATTATGAGTCCCTCGCAGACAATCAGCCACAACTCACCGCAATAGCCTATTTTGNATTGGTCTCGGATCAAACTTTAAGACCAGTTGACAGCGCTGGTCGCATGGCCCTGGGACTGCCAAATAATTCATCTGGTCGCGCTTGCATAATATAACCCGGAAATGGATATTCGAAACTTGACCTCACGAAATACGACAATTTGGCCCAATCGAAGNCGCTCGATAATGCTGATTTGGGCTTGGTGCGGATGTGTCAGGGTTCCTCTAATCTCGCGTCAGATNATGAGAACTCGTTGGGCTGAACGTCGAATTCATAAGCCCGCCGCAGACGACAAGGGGCCGATTGGCCGAAATCGCGATTTGCATCGANCCCGATGGCACNCTCATTGAATTAATTCAGTTTNATTTAGATAAATGGTCAGAATAAANATCCTATGAGACTGAAGTCNCTTCATTTAGCACTGGTGTGAATAGCGATACAGGTCTAGCNGAAAGGCATCCGATAAAAGCGACATCTCACATGTTTGTTCGGAGCAACTGGGCGACNAAATAGCAAAGATCTGTTAGNTTGACGCATGTGAATNACCTGTGAGGTGAAGAGATGANTGATACAACGCCAGAACTGATTGTGGTCAGCAGGCTTAATAGGCAGAGAATCTTTGGATTATTTGCCACATTTTTCCTATTTCTTCTCATATCAAACTACTCGTCTGGTCAAGTTGGTTTGGCTGATGTTGAACTTTCAATTACCCGTGTAGCTGGCAATGTCTATATGATACAGCGCCCAGGTGGTGGGGGTAATATAGGTGTTCAGCTAGGCCCCGACGGTGTGTTGTTAGTCGATTCGTTATTTGCACCGCTGACAGAGAAAGTGGTTGAGGCGGTCGCTCAGGTGACTGACGAAGAAGTTCGATTTCTGATAAACACTCATATACATATCGATCATGTAGGCGGCAATGCGAATCTTGCTGATAGGGGCGTGCTAATCTTTTCCCATGACAACACGCGTCTTAGGTTTTTGGAGGAAAAGAGTCATTTTCCGAGGGCAGGTGGCAGTTTTGTCCCACAGCAGCCAACAGCGGCTAGACCGCCAATCACTTTCAACGACACGCTGAATTTCCATCTTAACGGAGAAGAGGTTCACGCTTTTAAGGTGCCTCCCGCCCATACTGATGGGGACATTTTCGTCTACTTTCCCGAGTCTGACGTCCTGCATTTGGGTGATGTGTATCGCACGACCAGCTATCCAATTATCGATGTTTACAACGGAGGAACCTTAAGGGGAACAGTCGCGGCGATGGATATGGCAATTGACAGAGCCGGCCCTGAAACTAAGGTCATACCAGGGCACGGCCTCGAAGTAGTTGGTCGAAAGGAGCTAATAGAATTCCGTGACATGATTCTTGATATTCAAGGGCAAGTTCTGCAATTGATTCGAGAAGGTAAAAAATTACACGAGGTGATAGCAGCACAACCAACTGCAGCCTATGACGCCAAATGGACAGATGACCCTGGTTGGGGCCCGGCAGATTTTATCCCTGTTGTCTACTATCAGCTCGGTGGTAGTGGACGTTTGGCGGATCGCTAAACCAGTGTAATGCACTATCGAAACNGACTCGGCGAANGTCTAAGGTCCTTTNGTCNAGGGCAAGGTAAAATTGATATCTAGCAGCACCTAGCCCAGGGGNACNCCCTTTTCTAGATTGGTTCTATACGGCGTGACTATATATTGANAATGAGAAATATATCAGTCGCCACGTTCNTTCCGTAGAAAAGAAATTACCTTCGCATTGAATAAGCCAGGGTTTTCAAGAAACATGAAATGGCTCCCCCCTTCAGCCTCAGTAAATACCTCCAGTTCGGAACCAGGAATTTGAGACGCTATCCACCGCTGGGAAGCACTGGAGAACATTGANCCNTCTCCCCCAACCACCAGAGTTGGAAGNTCAATTCGCTTAATTACGTCTCTCCAGTCACCGAAGGCGGTATCACGAAGAAGCTCAGAAGCATGATCCCTTGGGAACTTTAAATTTTCCTCGGCAACCGATCGAAGGGATTCNNCCGAAAANCCTGGGCTAAACAGTCCCTTCAACAACTCCACGGTACTCACCAGATCAGTTGANGCGGTCACGGTAGCAGCGAATTCCTCAACACNACTTGAGTCTTCATAGAAACATCCGTANTGAGATTTNTCTGCAGCANCCCANTCCTCATGGGGAAACATGCATGGGGCTTGGTCCACTAATACCAAACGCTCTATCTTGCTTGGACCGTAAAGNTCCAGATANGCCCATATAACAGCNCAACCCATCGAGTGACCCATAAGATCGACAGATGATAGAGCCAGATGCTCTAGAACTTCNTGCAAGTCCTTCGCGAGGCGGTAAACTCTGTAACCGTATCCTGGAGTATCACTCTCACCGTGGCCACGCATGTCTAAGGCAATAACTCTGCGACAAGAAGCGATTGCCTCTGCATTCACTGTCCATTCGTTAGCCGTTTGTGACCATCCAGGAATCATTATNAGGGGCTGGCCATCTCCTCCTTCAAGCGCAGAAAGTGAAATGCCTGATTCCAATGGAATTGAGCTTCGCTNCATTTNATANTCTCTCAAAATTANTTAATAATTTCGTAGATTACTACTAAAGTACTCCGAAGATCACTACTCTGAAGTTTCATCATATCCCATCCGTAATTGGTACTCGACACAGCATTAATTTAATCGGCGGGTACCCCGTTCACTTCGGGGCGAGGGCTCTCTGTGTGCTATTTTAGTTACAGTAGCTAGCCAGATTTGGTAAGTAAGGTTTTAAAGGAGAGAAAAATGTCTTGGACAGAAATTGGTGCTTTCGGCGAGCTGATAGGAGCTATTGGTTTTTTTGTTTCTATTACCTTCATAGCATAAGAGTGACGTGGAATTTTTGAACTGATTTTTTACACAAAATACTAAGAGATGGCCCACAATAAAAAAATGAGCCGCCTCTAGAGTAAGGCGCTAATTTTGCAACGCATAAACGTCTGCGGTGAGCGTGCGGTCAAGAGGGTCTATAACAATAACATCAAGATTTTGTGTCCCATCTGAAATTGTTGTTACTTGGCTCATTCTGAGTAAGTGCCCGTCCCTAGTCCACATGCCTGCACCCGATCCTGCAAAGACGGTATCAGCATCAACGTAGCCTCGGCCTTGCATAGTAAAAGAACCACCGGAGCCATCTCTGTTATACGATAGGTGATAGGTAACATAAACGCGACCATACTCACTAGTCGCGCTCGGCTGAGATAATGCTTAAGTCTTCGCCAATTTGTATAGAGGTAATATCCAACTCTGTGCGCGGCTGCCTTGCCTCCAAGTTCAGTGCGTGATGATCTGCGAAAGCGGCAGTTGCAGCTAAAGCTAGGAGTATTAACCCTGCTACATATCTCATTATCTTCTCCAATGGAAACTATTGATTAAAACGGCGTGGCATTACTGTGGTCGTTAAGTCAGTAGAGCTAAATAAGATCACTACGCCGAGTTGTGAAGCTAACAGAATAAATGTTTTTGGAGAAACACTTTTTACTTACAGTTTTGCAACAAGTCTTTCGAATATTATAACTACGCGTGCTCAATTTTCCTTATCGTAGGTTTCCTCCCCCGCGTCTTTGAAGTCGACTCAGCGAATAGCCCCACTTTATAGCCTTACTCTTCTAATTCCCTCAGTTCAGCCAGTTTGGCACTGCGATCTGCACGTTTCTCTCTGGTTTCTCGCCCGTGAACTACTGGACAGCCATTACCTTTAGCGCCTCCGTGAAATCGACACTTGGT